>NZ_ATZH01000027.1 GCF_000428105.1 Bacteroides pyogenes DSM 20611 = JCM 6294
TGAACGGCAATACTCCGTTTTTTAAGCCGATTTTAAGCCGCTTATCGCATCAAAAAAGGGTGGATAGAACCGTCCTGAGTGGGTGGGCATGCTCCGTTTTCGCCACCGTGGCGGGTTGTTTGAAACTGATGGGAGCCCACTCCTGTTTGACACGATCCCTGTCAACTGAACATTTTTTACGCCAATAGTGATAAGTTGAATAACTTACACCTATTTGTTGCAGGTACGATTTCAATGGCAGGCCACTTTGTTGCACCTGCAATTCTAATTCTTCAAATTCTAATCTATTCATAATTATTGAGGTTGGATTGTATATGCTAATGCAAAGCTACAACCAAACCCCAAGCTGTACAAGGTGTATTTGTTCGAATGCTTACGTTTATCAAATGCTTACAGAGAACAAATATAATGAGTTTCTACAAAGCATCAAAATTGCAGAAGTATTTATTATTCCTGTTTTTCTAAAGTATACAGATTCTCTATCTTTCTATTTATGGATTTACGTCTATTGCATCAGGTACTAATAATAGTTATTCAACTTTAATAGATATACATAATCACAGGGGGAATAGGCAATATCTATATTATATTGATTCGTAGATGCATAACATACTTGAATATCTGGATGTGTTAATGCAGTTATAGCACAAGATATTGTTGATATCTTATTACTCATGGGACTAATCACTATATTATATTTTTCTCTATTCTCAACTATAATATCTTCTAGACTTTCTTTCGTTGTTTCAATATCAATACAGGAAAACGAGAAAGGTATACAGTGAGGATTTGTCATTTTAAGCTTTTGAAAATGGCAGTCATTGATTTTAGCCAATTCACTATTGATAGAAGTACTATCAAAGGCTTGTCCAATATAAAGTTTTGATGGCTCAAAAATCTCAATAAGCGTTTCAGCTCTTTCATACTCAAATCCAACAAGAACTATTAACAGTAATTCTTTCATTGCTGAAAAATCACCAGAATACCCCAATACAGTTCTAATATCTCTAACACCTTTAGAAAGCCATATGTCTTCAGGCTTCATATTTTGTTCATAATATGCTGATGAAGGCGTGTATAAGAAATAAGATTGAATATTTTGAAATTTGTCAAATAATATTCGAGATAAAATTAATAAATTTTCACGTGTCAATGTAGTAGTATCAACAATTATTGTCGAATCCGAAGGAATAGACGACAAAAGAGAATAAAACATATCATATACTGCAATAGGATTATGTTTCTTCAAAATTAGTGTTTCCACTTTCTCTGGAGAGATAGCTTTCATCTTATCCAAATTATTTTCGGAAACTATATAGTTATTCTCAAAATGACAAATTCTGATTCTTTCTACCAAGTCTAAATCAAGTGTATTTATCAAGATAAGACATCTTTCATCAAAACTTGAGCTACAAATGAATAAATCAATTTTAAAAGTTAAAACTGATTTTAGTTCATTAAGTTGTACTTTTCTGAATTTATCCATGATAATTTATTTTTTAACTATTCATCTATTTCAAAATCTAATTCTTTTTGAATCACTTTTTCCTCATCTATCAATTTCTTAGAAAAGATATTGAGGAATTTCTTTGTGCTATAAAGAGCCACTTTAAGATCATCACTTGACATAAATTGATATCCGGCAAAACTTGTTGGGTCCAGTTTGAAATGTGGTGCCAAGAGTCTACTTAATACATATAACTTGTTACGTCCTCCACCAAGTTTATTACCAATAGTACTTTCGTGTAGATAACCTAGTTGGATACCCATGTCGAGAATCTCTTTTAACTCATAATCGGGTCTCGTTGTCAATGCAACAGAAAATACTCTTCTTTCAGAACAATTTGACACCAATATTCTATGAAATAATTCTCCTAAAGATGTGATTAAATTATATAATTTATCAGCTTTTTTTAGTTTTCTTTCATCTTTAAGGCAATCTTTGAAAATTTTAGAAAATTCATCTTCTAAGAATGAAGTTGAATACTTCTTTATAATTTCGTTCTGGATAGAATCTGATATAAATCCTTCAAATACACTATTGTTTCTGGATAATGATTCAGCGTACATATCTTGTGCTGGAGCCAGGAAGTTTCTTATTATGCCTGAAGAGATTGCTACTAATTGGTTGAATCCTGCATAGCTATATGTACTACCAGATTTTGTTTCTTGCAATCTTTTGATATATTCTGGACGAGAATATCTTCGTGCGGCATCACCTCCCGCATATTCTTTTTCGTCATCAAAGTTTTTCTCCAATATTTCGTCATATAGTGCTTTAATCTTTTCTTCTTGTATTTTATCATTTGGGAAAAAAACTTCAGCTGAAGTTTCTTTATTGAGATAAACATTTATTCTTCTCTCTACAATTGCTTTAACTCTCTTGTAATAATCTCTGTTTGATGAAGTGTAAATAGTAGCAATATTCACTTCAGAGTAATCGTGTGGAGAATCAATCCTTTTTCCTGTAGTTGTTAGATAGTTTTTATAGTCTAGCTGAGTCGAAATCTTGATGCAAATATCTTTGGTAGACCTGTATGAAACCCATGTATTCAAAACCTTGGTTTGAGATTCATTTAAATATCCTGCATCGTCTATTAAAAAGAAAAATGGCTTTCCTTGAGGAAAGCAAGGTATTTTTTTTAATGCAGAAATTACAGGACTAAAGAAGTCTATAAAATCCATTAGTGGCCCTGAATATGGAAGTAACTCTCCTGATAAGCCTACTTTTTTACAATATTGCGTACACTCTCTATTTAGTTTATCCATGAATACTGCAATATCTTTCATTATACAGAAGCCATTCTTGTTTTCACTGACAAGTGTTTCAATACCTAAAAGCTCAATATTCCATAAAAAATCATTTTTGAAAAAATAAAGAATCTCATCAGTATACTTATTTAATTCTTCATTGTATGTCTCATATATAAATTTGAATGTTTTTGATAAAACATATGTAACGAGTAAATGTTCATTAATAAAGCTACTTGCGTGATTTTCAAATCTTTCTAGCTCAGAAATGTTAATATTTGTCAGCTTTATGGGGATGTATATAGAGAAAAAATCAAGCTCATTGAAGTTTTTCCCTGTTACTATTTTTTGACAATCGGGCAGGAGGTATCTAAACATCATGCTTTTCCCAGAACCTCGGGGTCCATTTAAAAAAGTATGACCAAGTTCTGGAACTTGATGAAAATCTGAGAAAACATCAACAAATAGCTTTACAATTTCTTCTGCGGTGTTCTGCTCTGGAGTTTTTATTTCAAATGGATTTTTCATTCTTTTATCATATTAGAAGTTGTTAACTTTTCGCTTAAATATTTCCCCGTCATCTTATTACCATCATCTATCAAGTCTTTCTCGCAAAAAGAAAAAATATTAAAATCTTTTGGGAATATAGGATAATCTTGCTCTTCTATTCTATAAGAAACTTTCCGAAAAAAGTCTTCACCATCTTTGTCGCAAAAATTAATTTCAACAGAAACCATATTTATTCTTGCGGATTCTGGCAAAAAACGATTACAATACAAACACTCTGTAAATGTTTTTAATGTCCGCTCATAAATTTCATCAATTAAAAAAATATCTACTCCATTTTTTTTAAGTGGATTAGATATGTGTTTTGATTCAAGGTAAAATATCATTTTAATTTCTTTACTTTTTGTTAAAGCTTTACAGGAATCCAAGCACGCAGAAAATTCATGGAAAATTTGGCTCTCTTCCATAATTAGTTCTTTTTCTCTTAAAAAGACGGAAGTTCTAGTAAAATCATCCGCCAGCTCATCCGCCAGTCTTAATATGGAGGCAATTAGTTTTATTCTTACATTAGTCGAGAATATATAAACAATGTCTTCTCCATGAAGGTTCCCAATTGGATTATTTTTTCCGGAATGGGCACAAGCTATTGCTGATATATATTTTCTTTCAGGCGTACTAATTAGAGTATTATCAAACTTGGAGATTATTTTTCTCGCATTTTTCTCATGTTCTTTTCTTCCATTGATAATATGACCTGCATCGTGAATTTGAATTGATAGAAGCAAAAAAAATGTTTCATATGGTGAAAGTTCAACTGAGTTATCTTTTAAGAGATCAGTAGCTCTATCTATAACTTTAGCTATGTGTCTTTCTCCATGGTCATTTAATAATGAATCTGGAAGATATTCTTTTACAATTGCTTTTATTTCAGGATGTATATTGAGTCTGATGTAATCTCTTATTGTGCGATATTTGGCTACATAATCATGACCGTCAGGAAATTCACTTTCCTTTCTTTGTAGAAACCATGCTTCAATATTATTATTATCTAAATTCATAGTAATTTTATTTGTAACTCAAAATTTTACGAAATATTGATTCTGCCAAAAGAGGGGGGACTGCATTTCCTATTTGTTGCTGAATATAATGTATTGTTCCTTCAAAAATAAAATCGTCAGGAAAACTTTGCAATCTTGCAGCTTCTCTTACTGACAAACCTCTATCTTGCAATGGATGTATCAGCATATTTTTTCTATAATTAGAAATAACAACAGATGGCTCATGTTCCTTTAATCGTCTATATATTCCACTATGGCAATTATTCTTATCTTTATAATTACTCATTAACTCTTCAGGGATTGCTTTCCAATTTTGACCTGGCTTAATATACTTATATCGCTCTATTATATAATCAGCATTCCTTGAAACAAAATTTTGAGTAGCATCTTTTGATCTCTTACGCATGATTGATGCATATTCACTTAATTCATTATTTTCCCGATAAGGTAGTGATTGATAGTGCGCTCCATTTTCTAATATTGGTAAATCATTAATGGCTTCACCAACAGTAACAACTTTACCTGTTGGATTAGGAAATTCAAAATTTATACCGAGACGATTTCCCACGATGAAGAAACGATTTCGATGTTGTGGAACTCCATAATCTGAAGCATATAAGATTGCTTCAGAAGTTGTATATCCAATTCTTTTAAACTGATTCAATATGTAACGTAAAGTTCTTCCTTTGTCAAAATTGACTAACCCTTCGACATTCTCAAAAAGAAACCATTCAGGATTAAGGCCGTAGACAAAACGAAGAAACTCTTTAAATAAACCATTATTTTCATTTTCAAGATTACGAGTTTTTCTATTAGAAACTGAGAAGCCTTGGCATGGTGGACCTCCAAATAATATAAAAAAATTCTCATGAGAAAAATCAGCCGTATTTACAGTTGAAATATCTTGTTTAATAATTTGGGTATTAGGATGGTTTCTGGCATATGTTTTAGCAGAATTCTGATCAAGTTCTACCGCATAACGCACAGTTATACCAGCCCATTCAGCTCCTAAGCTGAGTCCTCCTGCGCCAGAAAATATATCAATGCCTATTTTACTAGTTTTACAATTCTTCATAAGAAATCGAAAATTAGCCGCAAAGGTATAATTTTTTTTGCTATGTTTCTACTTTTCTGTTGATTATATGACTGTTAGTGTTATAAAACAGCTCTAGATGTTGTTATAAAGAGCAATATGTAACAGGAATATTATGTCCAATACCTCTTCTTCTTCTTCTTTTTCTTTTTACGCTTCTGTGCCTGCAAATTCTCTGCTGATGTTACATCGTAATTGTTGCCTTCTCCCAATGAAAAGATTGACAACAGAGAATCACCACTACTATTATTTTGCTGATTGTAAGTATGCTTAGTATCTTTCTTGCTATCAAGATTGCAAGAAATCATGTTTCCTTTTCCACTGGATTTGAATAAATCTTTTTTCTTTTCTCCAGTAAAGTCTTGATTTTGTATTTCAAGTTGTTCGGAGATTGAACCGTTCTTTATGGTGTTGTGATAGTCAAACGCTTCTGATTGTTGGCGGTTGTAGCCAAACTATAATACTCCCCAAAAACTGGACAACAAGTTAAGATATGACGATGAAAGAAAAAACATTATCTTTAACAAAAAAAACTTATGTCCACAACAAGAAGAAAATTCAGCACAGAGTTCAAAGTGAAAGTCGTTTTAGAATCTTTAAAAGAGCGCGAAACATTAGAAAGTTTAGCCAAGAAGTATGAGTTGTTGCCAACGCAGATTTCGGCATGGAAAGCCCAGGCACTTCAAAATTTCGGTCAAGTATTCAGTTCCGACAAACAGCAGCCAAAAGAAAAACCGGTTGATATTGAAAAGCTTTATTGGCAAATCGGTCAATTGAAAGTTGAGAACGACTATCTAAAAAAAAAGTTGCAATGAGAAGTGCTGACGAAAGAAAAAAGATGGTCGATACCAATCACGAGGCACTGTTTGTTAGCAGGCAGCTAAACTTGGTTTCCATTGCCAGCAGCAGTTTTTACTACGTCCCCAAAGGCGAAAGCGAAGAAAACTTGGCAATTCTTCGTTTACTCGACGAGCAGTATTTCAAAACACCCTTTTATGGAGTTTTACGGCTCACGGCGCTGCTCGTCGGCTTTGGCTATAAAGTCAGCCACAAACGCATACGCCGATTGATGGAAATACTCGATTGGAAAACCATCTACAGGGAACCCAAAACAACAATAGGAAACAAAGCACACAAAAAGTATCCCTACTTGCTTCGAAACCTGAAGATAGAGCGATGCAATCAAGTTTGGGCAATCGACATCACCTTCATCCCGATGAAAACGGGTTTTATGTATCTGATGGCGGTAATAGACTTGTACAGTCGCTACGTGCTTCATTGGTCGCTTTCCAACTCAATGAGTGCAGAATGGTGTGCAGAAATTTTGAAAGAAGCAATAAGCAAACATGGTAAGCCTGAAATTTTCAACACCGACCAAGGCAGCCAATTTACGAGCGACGCATTCATCAAAGCGCTAACCGACAACGAAATAAAGATTTCAATGGACGGCAAAGGGCGCGCTCTGGACAATGTTTTCATAGAACGTCTCCGGCGCAGCGTAAAATATGAGCACATCTATTTGAATGTTTACGAAGATGGTGTATCTTTGTGGAAAGGGTTGAACGGATATTTTCGGTTTTATAACCAAGAACGTCCACACCAATCCTTATCATACAAAACTCCTGCTAATTGCTATTATGCCAATGCGGCTTGAAAAATGAGAAAAAACTATCTTAACTTAAAGAGAAGCCTGTCCAATTAAGTGGGGGTATTATAGTTTACGGAACAACTTCTTTTGATAGAAATATCTACCATACAGCCGTTTACAGTGATTCTCATGCACACAGGTGCTTCTCCGTTCTTTAATAACTTGGCTTTTTTGATAAAGAACAAAACAGAAAATGATTTTCTAGCCATTTTTACATCGTTTTTAGAGTTACAAAACTATGTATTCTCTTCCAAAGTACGACCATGCAAAATACTATGAATCAGTGAGAAAGATGCAAATTCGTGGAAATTTTTCGAACTAAATTTTAGTCCCACGATTTATCCACCGATAATATGCTTGAAACGGCTATTTTCTGCTACCTGCTAGAAAAAAGAAATCCCCGATAATGTTTGATTATCAGGGATTTGCTTGATTTTTCTTTTGTTTTTTGTGATCCGCCTGGGGCTCGAACCCAGGACCCCAACATTAAAAGTGTTGTGCTCTACCTGCTGAGCTAGCGAATCAATCCTTATTGCTTTTCTTTCAAAATGCGGGTGCAAAGGTAGGACATTTTCCGAGAATTCCAAAACTTTTCAAACATTTTTCATATCTTTGTGCCATTATCAACAATATACAATTTTAATATATGGCTGACGATAAAAAAATTATCTTCTCAATGGTGGGGGTGAGCAAAGCGTTCCAACCAAATAAAAATGTGTTGAAAGACATTTACTTGTCGTTCTTCTATGGAGCAAAGATCGGTATCATAGGTCTGAATGGATCGGGAAAATCTACATTACTGAAGATTATTGCCGGTTTGGAAAAGTCCTACCAAGGCGAGGTGGTTTTCTCTCCGGGATATTCTGTAGGATACCTTGCCCAGGAACCTTATTTGGACGATACGAAAACTGTAAAAGAAGTGGTGATGGAAGGCGTGCAACCGGTTGTTGACGCGCTTGCGGAATATGAAGAGATAAATCAGAAGTTCGGCTTGCCTGAATATTATGAGGATCAAGATAAAATGGATGCTTTGTTTGCTCGTCAGGCTGAGTTGCAAGATATAATCGATGCTACGGATGCATGGAATCTGGATACTAAGTTGGAACGTGCGATGGATGCGCTCCGCTGTCCTCCTGAAGACCGGCCGGTGAAGCATCTGTCGGGCGGAGAACGCCGTCGGGTAGCGCTTTGCCGACTGCTTTTGCAGAAACCGGATATACTGTTGCTGGATGAGCCTACCAACCATTTGGATGCGGAATCTATCGATTGGCTCGAACAGCATTTGCAGCAGTATGAAGGAACGGTGATTGCCGTGACACACGACCGCTACTTCCTGGATCATGTTGCGGGATGGATTCTTGAACTTGACCGCGGTGAAGGTATTCCATGGAAAGGAAATTATTCTTCGTGGTTGGAGCAAAAGACAAAGCGCATGGAGATGGAAGAAAAAACGGCCAGCAAACGCCGGAAGACTTTGGAACGAGAGCTGGAATGGGTGCGTATGGCTCCTAAAGCCCGTCAGGCAAAAGGTAAAGCTCGTTTGAACTCTTATGACAAATTGCTGAACGAGGATGTGAAAGAAAAGGAGGAGCGGCTGGAAATCTTCATTCCTAACGGCCCGCGTCTTGGAAATAAGGTTATTGAAGCGAAGAACGTAGCGAAAGCTTATGGCGATAAGCTATTGTTTGACGACTTGAACTTCATGCTTCCCCCCAATGGCATCGTAGGAGTAATCGGTCCGAACGGTGCGGGTAAGACAACGCTTTTCCGTTTAATAATGGGGATGGAAACTGTAGATAAGGGTGAGTTTGAAGTAGGAGAGACAGTTAAGGTAGCTTATGTAGACCAACAGCATAAGGATATCGACCCGAACAAGAGTGTCTATCAGGTGATCTCCGGTGGCAACGAATTGTTGCGTATGGGCGGTCGCGACATCAACGCCCGCGCTTACTTGTCGCGTTTTAATTTCTCCGGCACCGATCAGGAAAAACTATGCGGAGTGCTTTCCGGCGGTGAGCGTAACCGTTTGCATCTGGCGATGGCATTGAAAGAAGAAGGAAACGTTTTGTTGCTTGATGAGCCGACCAATGATATCGATGTAAACACACTGCGTGCTCTTGAAGAGGGTCTGGAAGATTTTGCCGGTTGTGCCGTCGTAATTTCCCACGACCGTTGGTTCCTCGACCGTATTTGTACACATATTCTGGCATTCGAGGGAGATTCGAATGTATTCTATTTTGAAGGTTCTTACTCGGAGTATGAAGAGAATAAGATGAAACGTCTGGGTAATGTAGAACCGAAACGCATGCGTTACAGGAAGTTGATGACAGATTAAAAAAGTCTGTGTTTAACCATTTTCGTTATCAAGGAAAATAATGGGGCTGTCTCAATATTGAAAGATGAGGCAGCCTCTCTTATAATCGGTGAATTGAAACCTAATAGCCATTTGTTTTCGTCCTGATTGCTGACCAATGCAAAGCTAAAACAGGGGGGATTATTCTAAAAAGATTTTTAACCTATGGGGTTTTCGATTGTCAATTCTATTTTAACGCAAACTCGCTGCTTCTTGCTTATGTAAGAAAATGTTTATCTCTCTAAAATAATGTAGCATAAATGCAATGTGATTCTAAATAATATTAATTACATTTGCAGAAAATGTACAACCTATTATATAGTATTAACAAACCGATTACATTATGCAAGGAAGAATCCGATCTTTTTTCTTAGTAGCGATGCTAATGCTTTTTGCTACTGCCGGTGCTCAAGTTACTACTTCGAGTATGAGTGGTAAAGTGTCTGCACAAGATGAGTCTATTATTGGGGCAACGGTCGTTGCTGTTCACGAACCGTCGGGTACCCGTTATGGAACCGTAACCAATGCCAGCGGACAATTCAATCTACAGGGTATGCGTACAGGAGGTCCATACAAAGTGGAAGTTTCTTATGTCGGCTACCAGACGGCTATTTATACGGGAGTTAACCTTTCGTTGGGAGAAAATTATGTGTTGAATATTTCTTTAAAGGAAAGTTCCGAGTTGCTCGATGAGGTTACTGTAACGGCACAAAGAACAGTGGAGAAAATGGGGACGGTGACTAATGTAAGTGAGCGTCAGCTTACTACGCTGCCGACTATTAATCGAAGCATTACCGATTTTACCAAGCTTTCTCCTTATGCCGGAGGGAGTAACTCTTTTGCAGGACGTGACGGACGGTATAATACAATCACTATTGATGGCGCGGCCTTGAATAATAATTTCGGTTTAAGTTCGAGAAATATGCCGGGCGGAGATGCTCAACCTATTTCCCTTGATGCTATTGACGAAATAAGCGTGAATGTATCTCCTTATAACGTTACATATTCGAATTTTACCGGAGCCTCTATTAATGCGGTTACAAAAAGCGGTACGAATAATATAAAAGGAACTGCTTATACTTATCAGAAGCCGAAAAATTTCATCGGAAAATCTATTAATGGCGTCGATGTGCCTAATGTGAAAAGTTACCGGTCGAGCATGTACGGGTTTACGTTAGGAGCGCCGATCGTGAAAGACAAACTGTTTTTCTTTGTGAACGCCGAATTGGAGAACAGTACTTCTCCGGGTATATTGTGGACGCCAAATAAAGAAAACATTGGTAGCGGCGATAATAAAATGCATATCTCCAGAACCTGGATAGGTGATTTGAAAACAGTCAGCGATTTTGTACGCAGCACATATGGCTATGATCCCGGAAATTATGAAAAGTTTGACGACTTTGAAAGTAAGAACTGGAAGATAATGGCCCGTATGGACTGGAACATTAATAAAGCGCACAAATTGTCTTTGCGCTTCAATACCGTGAAGTCTGAGAATGACGCCAGCATCAGTTCGACTTCTTCTGTCATTACAAAGACGAATTCGAATCGTTACGGAGTCGATGCTTTTACATTTGGCAATTCCAACTATGGTTTCAAAAACATTGTTACTTCTCTTTCCGGAGAGTTGAACAGTATTTTGTCTGCCACCGTACAGAACAAGCTGTTGATGACTTATACGCATATTCGTGATACCCGTAATACCAAAGGAGATCCGTTCCCGATGGTGGACATATATAAGGACAATAAGCAATATATGACATTGGGCACGGAATTGTTTACGCCTTTTAATAATGTGGAAAACAATGTGTTTACTATTACCGATAATGTGACTATCAATAAGAGAAACCATTTGATAACAGCCGGAGCCACTTTTGAAAGACAATATTTCATGAACTCTTATTTACGTGCTCCATACGGGTATTACCGTTATGCGTCGATGGCGGATTTTATGGAAAACAAACTGCCAACCTTATATGGCATTACTTATGGATACCACGGAAAGGATGCGCCGGGAGCAGAACTTACATTCGGAATGCTTGGAGCTTACGCTCAGGACGAATATTCGATTACGCCAAACTTTAAGCTGACTTACGGTCTTCGTTTTGATTTGCCTATTTATTTTGACGATATGGCAGAAAACGAAGCGATTAAGAAAGAGTCATTCAATAATACGCATGTGGATGTATCTAAGTGGCCGAAAAGTAAGTTATTGGTTTCTCCCCGTTTGGGATTCAACTGGGATGTAAAGGGAGACCGTTCCATTGTATTGACCGGAGGAACGGGGTTGTTTACGGGATTGTTGCCTTTTGTATGGTTTACGAATCAGCCTACCAATGCAGGCCAGATGCAAAATATGGTCGAGTTTAAAAAGGAAGAATTACCGTCAGACTTTAGCTTTAACCCGAATTACAAAGAAACTCTTGGCAAGTATCCTAATCTGTTCCCGACTTCTCCCGATAAAACCGTGCCCGGTTCTATCGCTTATGTCGATCCGAACTTTAAAATGCCTCAAGTGTGGCGCAGTAACGTAAATGCGGAATTCCAATTGCCTTACGGGTTTATGCTTTCCGTAGGCGCCATGTATACGCGCGATGTCTATAATGTGGTTCAAAAAAACATAAACGAAAGCGCTCCTTCGGGAGAATATAGCGAACAACCGGGACGTGTGTATTGGGAGAGAAATAAATATTACAGTAATGACAAAACGAAAACTGTTATCCAGCTGACTAATGGAGATGAAAAAGGATACCAGTATTCATTCAATGCGGTGCTGACGAAGAAATTCGATTTCGGTTTTACCGGTTCATTCGGTTATACATATACCATGGCCAAGGATATGACCGCCAATCCGGGCTCCTCTGCCGCTTCTGTATGGCAGAACAATGTGGCTGTCAATTCTTTGAACGATCCGGGCCTTTCTTATTCATTATTCTCTACTCCTCATCGTCTGATTGCCAATGCATCTTATGAGATAGCTTATGCAAATATGAAAACCACTGTATCTTTGTTCTATACCGGATATCAGCAGGGACGTTTTTCGTATACTTATTATAATGATATGAATGGTGACGGAAATTATTCCGATTTGATTTACGTGCCGGCTTCCAAAGATGAAATGAAGTTTGTTGATGTTAAGGATAAAGAGACAAATGCTATTACCTATTTGGCAGCCGAACAGCAGGAGGATTTTTGGAATTATGTAATCAATGATTCTTATTTGAAAGAACGTAAAGGGAAATATGTTGAGCGTGCTGCGGCTTTAGAACCGTGGATTCATCGTTTCGACATGAAGATTGCCCAGGATTTCTATGCTAAAATAGGCGGTCGTAAATATGGGATTCAAGTAAGTCTCGATATGCTGAACGTGGGCAATCTGTTGAATTCAAAATGGGGAGCTTATCGTTCATGCGGCTTGCAGAGCTACAACAATGTCAGACTTTTGAAAACTGCGAGTAAGGTAGGAGAGCCTCTTACTTACCAACTGAACGCTCCTTCACGCGAAGAGTTTTTGAAGAATTCCAAATGGGATTATACGGCTTCAACCGGAAGTGCGTGGCAGATGCAATTGGGTGTTAAATTGACATTCTAAAATTTGCATAATATCGAAAAGTTGTGCCGGCAAAGCTGTTGAATGACATCGTTTGCCGGCACATTTTTTTTATATTCTCGTTTCTCAAACAAGGATTATCGGCTGAGCGTTCGATCTATATCGATGGCTTTATCATACTTCAAAAAGTTCGCTTCTCAGAAAGTGAGTCCCAGCGATAACCCGGCTTTCCATAGCGTGGCGAAGCTGCGGTAATGAGCATATTCGGCATTTGCTTGTATGTAAACGCCTCCTTCTGTGATCAAAGAAACAGGAATATCCCAACGTGCCACTCCCGATATTGTTGAACAATGAGACGAAAGCTGTTGGAATTTTCTATCCGTCAGCGGTTTTAAGATATCGGTCTCCTTCTGTTCCTCCATTTGTCGGCTTGCCGACACGCTTTGGCGATAGCCTAAAGACAAGACCGTAGTCAGTGATGAATGCCGAAAAGCCTTGTTCGTCTGCCAGTCGAAGCGGAAGTTCGCTTGTTTTGCACCGATGTGCCTTGTGCCATCAAGATAGTTTTCGTCCGTGATGTGAAGAGCTATTTCCGAAATCAGATTCCATGACAGGGTAGGAGAGGTTTGTCCGTACATTCCCGCCAGCTTGAACTCGCTCCGGCTATGAGCATAACTCCGCACGCTGTTCAGAAACGGATAAATGGCTCCGGTAGGCGAACCGAAAAGATTTTCCGTTCCGGAACGTTTTTTAGCGACAACACTTGCTTTCACCCCTTTCTGTCCGTTTGTATATGCCGCTTCACCGGAAAACACGTTTTCTTTCAATGTACATAGCGTGATGTCTCCCAGGTCTTTCATTTGCTTATCGCATCCGAAATGACGATATCCTACCGATACCGATACACCGCGTTGGTGTTCCGGCAGCCATTCGAAACTTCCTCCGAAAGAAGCCCCGTCATAAAGAACGCCGGTGTTTGTTCCGGCGAAACGTACATAATGCATGCCCAAGCCCGTGAGATGATAAATCGTACTGCCTCCCAAATCGTTGAAAAATTTAAGCGTATTGTCTTGTTTGTATTTTCCTGCGTGAAGAGATACCGCCCCGCGATAATTGCCTGCTATTTTCCGGCTTCCGGCTACGGTAACCCATAAATCGGATACGGTGTTTTTGGGGCGGGGGTCTACGTTTCTGAATTCCATGACCGCCCGATAAGCCAATCGTGCAGCCCATGTATATGCTTTTGCCTCATGCGTGTACTCACCGCTGAAGCGATAGGCCTCGCTGTTCAGGTCGCCTCCCTGCTCATCGGCGGAGACATACGGGTAAATTGTTTCGTAATCGCTCGATTCGTTCCACAGAACCGATGTGCGCTTTTTATTGACATATTCTGCAGTGCCTCTGATTTCACTTTCCGGGGTGAACCGTAACACAGAATTTGCTTTGACGGCAAATCCATGTTCGCCGTCTCCCTGTTGCAAGGATACGCTTTCCGTTTCCTTATGTGTGAATCCTTCCACCAATATTTGAGATAGCGGAGCCTGATTCATAAAGATTTTTAAAGCGGGATTCTCCCAAACCCTTCCGGCGAAATGGCGGTCGGAGCGAACGTTCTGCCACACTTTCCGGTCGATGCGGAGAGTATCTGAAGCGTAGTTTGCAGCCGAAAAGATTCCCGTAGAGATGGCAACAAGAAGAAGGCGAAGTGTTGACATAAAAATAGTTGAATGAAAGATTAATCAGCCAATGACGGAACTGCGTCGCGTTCGAAATCGTCTGTAGAATTATTCGTATCTTGTAATATTTTACGTCCGTCGGCAGTGGTAGAAAGTACTTTTCTGCGCACGCATTTGCCATGCTTGCTTTTATCATTGGAGCTTTTCCCGCAATATGTATATCCGGCATCGAGCGAAGCGTTTACTACATTCCATTTATGTTTGTCGGGTGTAGACAATTGTACGGCATCGACTACCCATGCATTGGGAATTTTGTAAGTAGAACTGTGCATTATTTTCTCTTTTCCGGTTTTAGGAATTATCATTTTCCAGGAATATTCGTATTTATATTTCTCAAGGAAACCATCCTTTTCCTTCATGTCTACCAAAGCGTATGCCCTGTTTCCTTGCTGACTTGGAATCCAAGTAGACAAAGTATAACAATATATTTTATCCAAATTGGGAACACTCGGGTTATCCGTATCGGTAGTTGAGTTAGTGGATTTATCATACCATTCGAAGTTCGCTTTACTCAAATCGAATGAATTTGGATTTGATTCTTTGTGATTGGTGGCTTTATCGCATATAATGATAGATGCACCCGGCTGTACCATGTATTTTTTCTCACCATTGGAGGGGATGGAGTAAATAGCATCGGCGGTAATGGCTTCGCCCATTATATCCGGGGTATAATCGAATTTCGTTGAGGAGTTGAACTTGGTTTCTACCAATGTCAGTCCGCCTGCGTCCAATGCTTTGTCGGAGTTGTTCGTTATTTTAAAATACTGATCGCCCAGATATGGCTTTTGGGTATTCGGATACACGGTTCCCGCATAAAAAATCTCTTCAATCACAAAACCCGCGTTTTCGCTGTACACGAACGGATTGAAGCTAAGCGCGCAAGTTTCTCCTTTTACTGTGGCAGGATTTATTAGGGCTTTAAAGGTCGTGTTATGAGTTTTTCCATCCAGTTTATATGTTCCTTTCGCTTCGAACGAGATGGAGTAAAGGCCTTGAGGCATGTTCAATGCAAACCGATTGTCGCGAATGGAAACCTTTTCATTTTTCTCGATAGCATTCGTCAGGTTTTTGTAGGTAACACTTGCTTCCGTATAGCTGACTTCTTTGAGATTATTGATTTCACTCAACGTAAAGGTAACGGTTGAGACAGGAATGCCGTTTTTGCCGTTCTCATCGCTACAGGCACCCATGCAGAAAGCAAGGGTGATTACTACTAGTAAATTGATAATTTTTCTCATGTTTTCTTATTTTATCGGGTTTAAAAATTTGTTATTTAAAATTTGAGATTGGCTTCCATGCCGAAATAGGGCGAAACGGAGCGGTGAATCATCAGCCCGTTTCTTTGGTAGTCGGGTGTATAATCCAATATCTTGTTGACAAACAAAGCCAGATTGATGTGTTTGCCGAGTTGCTTGGTCGCTTTCAGGTTGATGATCATGGCAAACGGCACATCCTGTTCGGTGACGGAATATTCCTTGCGCACCAACCATTGGCGGACAGGGTCGGTCACGTCGGCATGGGTGTACGGATGCTTTTCGCCGTATTCGTCTACATACGCATAAGGCACTCGGCTTTTGGGCAACGTTTTCATTTTCGTAAACCACATGCACTGCGCCGATGTGGAAAAAGTAAGTCCCAACCGGGGCAGATAAGTGTCGATGATCAGATTCGTGTTGAATCTCTCTTGCCGGTTTCCGTCGTTGGAGTCGTATATCCCGTAGTATGGATAGCGTTCGCCGTTCAGGACGATGGAGGGATGCTCCACAACCGGCGCATCGATGTTATAGAGAGTGTTGAACCATGCTCCGTTCAGGGTGATTCTCGTGTTTATTTTCGGGATTCGTTTAGACTGGAACTGAAATTCAATCCCTTCTTTGTCTATCCTGCTTCCGTTTTTCGTTTGCCCGTAGCCGATAAGCATTCGTATCTCTTTGTATGGGAGTACGGAAGGATCGGGTGGGGCAGTCAACTTGTCGGGGTCGATTCCGCTTGTGTCGTATCTTTTGTATGAGAGCGATTTTAAAGCAGTGTGGGTTCTGAACCCTGTGCGGCAAGATTCCCTGAAATAAGTTACCGACAGCCTGTTGCCCGCCCATACGACGTCGGCGCTCAATTCCCATTTCCTGTTTCGCGCCGCCCTCAGCCCGTGGTTTGCAGGACTCCATATATAAGTCATCAGATACAGTCTTCTGTAGTCGGGGTTGTTGTGGTAGTAGTTCATCTCTTCGATGTCATAATATATCAAGCCCGGATACAGTTGCGCCATAGTAGGCGTTTTGGTCTGTATGCCGTATCCTCCTCCCACCGAGAAGGTCATTTCTTTGCCCGCAACCATTATCTCCGGAAACTTCCATTTGGCGTTGGCGCGCGGATCGGGATATATTTTGTTTTGCAAGCTGTATCCGTCGTTCAAACCGAGCATGGTATTGAAACGTATGCCTGCCAGCAAACTGAAAAGGTGCTTCCCCACCGGAATGGTTATCCTGTCTTCCGCATAGATCGAAAGCTTCTGCAGGGCGGGAATGTCTTTGTAGGGGCGGGGACGTCCGCGCATCGACGGACTGACAGGGCGTGCGGAATCGTACAACTCGCCTTTGCCGTAGTTCTTGTCGACGGAGTATTCCGCTCCCGCAAGGAGTGAATGTTTCATTCTGAATGTCTGAAAACTGAAACTTGCTTTCAGTTTCAGGAAAGCATTGAAGGGTTTTCCGTCCACCGTCAGGTGAGCCAAGTAATTGGAAGGAAGAAACAAGCCGTCGTGCTCGCCTTCCGTCATACTGTTGGGAACGGAAGAAGGCATATTCAGGTAGACGTTTTTGGTTTGCTCCAGTTTATCCAACTGCAAACTAAGGGAGCTGCTTATTTCTATTAAATGCAGAAAGCCCGGTTGCAGGGGTTTCCACCGAAACGTATTGCCCCATGCCATCCGGTTGTACGAAGAGCGGAACCTATCTTGCTTCTCGTCGGTGTCTATGTCTTTTTTCTCATTATCGAACGAGCCGCTGTAATCCAGGTGGCTGTTCCACTCCAATAGCGAGCGGCGAACGTGTTTCTGAGCCGAGAAGCGGAGAGAACCTGTGAGGCGTTTGTAGTTTTCCATATTGTTTCGCGGGTCTGTCTTGGAGTCGAGATAGTCCAGCGAGACGTTCAGGATATTTTGGTGATTGCCGATTGCGAATCCCTTTCCCGCATAGAACAGTTTGCTGAACTGGTCGCTTTTGAAGCGGGCTTCGAAAGGAGACGTTTTGTTTTTGCGGTGAATCTTCACCACCCCGCCGGTCAGGTCGCCGTATTCCGCCGAAGGGATTCCGCGTATCACCTCTACCGATTCGATATTGTCGGTAGGGATGCTTCGCATATCGATGCCTTTCGATACAAAACCCTGTTGCTTCCCCGAAAGGCTCGAAGCGCCGGGAGTAGCCTGCAAGTTGGCATCGCCGGAAAGCGGGATGCCGTCTACGACAAACGAAGTTCCCAATGAAGATATGTCATAATGAGAAGAAGGAGCGCCCGCTTCGCGTATCCTGATCAGATTGGCCGTCCCCATCGAAGGATCTTTGGCTATCCCTCCCGGAAGCAACTCCAGTAAATCGGAGAAACCGGTGGGCTGTAAATGCCCCATGGCGGTTCTGTCGATATGCGAAGAAGTGGACAGCCCTTTCGATTCGGAAGCGGTGACAACCACTTCGTCGAGCAGGTTTTCGCCGGGATACATTTGGATATGAAAGGTGAGGGAGTGATTCAGTTCGAATGTTTTCACGAAAACCCGATACCCTACGTAGGATACTTTCATCTGAAACATGGAAAGCGGCAAATGCAGTTGAATCTTTCCGTTCATGTCTGTGATGCCGGTATATTTCCTCCCTTCTTTGTCCGTCAACTCCACCAATGCCGAAGGAAGAGACTCGCGACCGGTCTCATCGGTCACGCTTATAAATAAGGTATAGGTATTATCGATCTTTTGTCCAAACGCTGTTTTGAAAAAGCATATATATATGATAATCAGCAGTATTCTATTCATTTTCGGGCCATCTGTTTCGCGGTTCAAAAATACGTTTTCTTCTCCGGGGGCACAATGACAACTTATTGGTATAATGAAAGATAAAATAGCAAGAATTGGGTATGGAACAATCGTATATATGTTGTAATTTTGCAGTCGGAAATAAAAACGAAAGAATATGAAAAAGACTAAGAAAATTTCACTTCTGGCGGCCTTGACGGCGCTGACCCTTATCGGGGTGTCATGTGGCAACAAACAAAAAAACGCTGCGGCTGAACCGACTGTAGCAGAACAGGCCGGCAACACGGCTTTGGAGGTAGACTCTTTGCTGGCAAATGCCGGGAATCTTGCGGGACAAGAAGTGACAGTGGAAGGCGTGTGCACGCATACTTGCAAGCATGGCGCGAAAAAAATCTTCCTGATGGGAAGCGACGACACGCAAACCATTCGTGTGGAAGCCGGAGCTTTGGGAGCTTTCGATGCGAAGTGCGTAAATTCCATTGTACGCGTGAAAGGATATTTGAAGGAGCAGCGGATAGATGAAGCCTATCTTCAAGAGTGGGAAGCCCAGATAAACGCACAGTCTGAAAAAAAACACGGGGAAGGCGAAGAGGGGTGCTCCACAGAAAAGAAAGCCCGTGGCGAAACCGCCGCTACATCGGCGGACCGTATCGCAGATTTCCGCGCAAAGATAGCCGCCAACAAAGAGAAGAGCGGAAAGGATTATCTGTCGTTCTACTACATAGAGGCTACTTCGTATGACATTCAAGAGTAGCGATTTACGCAAGTGGAGCCGGATAATCCATCGTGACCTGTCGTTCTTCTTCTCCGGCATGCTGCTGATTTATGCCGTGTCGGGCATCGTAATGAACCACCGGGACACGATCAATCCTCATTTTTCTGTCAGCCGCAAGGAGTATAAGGTAAACGAATCTCTTCCCGGCGAGCAGGAAATGACCAAAGAAAAGGTGTTGGAGCTGCTGCTCCCGCTCAAGGAGGAAGGTAACTATACGAAACATTATTTCCCGGATCGGGATGTGATGAAGGTGTTTCTCAAAGGCGGTTCCAACTTGGTGATCAACGTGCGGACGGGCGAAGCGGTATACGAATCGGTTTCCCGGCGTCCCATCATCGGAGCGATGGCTCGCTTGCATTATAATCCGGGAAAATGGTGGACATATTTTGCCGATCTTTTTGCCATAGGACTGATCGTCATTACCTTTTCCGGTATGCTGATGATCAAAGGCGGCAAAGGTCTGATAGGCAGAGGAGGCATCGAGCTGCTTGCCGGCATTCTGATTCCGCTGATATTCCTTTTCTTTTTTTGAGAAACGAGTGTACGAAGATTCCGTGCGCTGCTGTTGTTTTTTGAAATAATGGCAGCGTGTGCGGTCTTTTACGCTGATTTATCCGGGTTGTACGGGATGAAAGAAAGAAGCATTCGGAGTTTCAAAAGTTTCCCTTGCGGGAAACAATAGTTTCCCCGTGGGGAAACTTTATTGTCCCACCGGGGAAACTTTTGTTTCCCCGGTGGGAAACTCGACGAACTCTTTATCTTTTCCGGCTTCTGTCTCGATCTTTCCGCCGTTCGGGATATTTGCCCCCTTTGCGAAGCGCGCATGCGTGTCCGTAACCGGATGCGGCGACGGAAGTTGCCGATATGGCGGCTGTCGCGAACTAACCCTGTTTTTATTCATTTTGAATGATGGAACCTATTATAGAATGCAAAAACCTGACCCATTATTACGGGAAACGGTTGATTTACGAGAATCTGAGTTTTCATGTACCGAAAGGACGCATCTTGGGGCTGCTTGGGAAGAACGGGACGGGCAAGACGACTACTATCAACATTTTGAGCGGTTATCTGAAACCCCGCTCCGGAGAGTGCCTGATTTTCGGGCAGAATATACAAACGATGGATCCCGCCTTGCGCCGCAACATCGGGCTTCTTATAGAAGGACACGTGCAGTATCAGTTCATGAGCATTTCGCAAATCGAAAAGTTTTACGCTTCTTTTTATCCCGGGCAATGGAAAAAAGAGGCTTACTACGAACTGATGAACAAACTGAAGGTTGCCCCGCGACAAAGAATCTCGCGTATGTCTTGCGGACAACGTTCTCAGGTTGCGCTCGGACTGATTCTGGCGCAAAACCCCGAATTGCTTGTGCTCGATGATTTTTCGCTCGGACTCGATCCCGGCTATCGCCGTCTGTTTGTCGACTATCTTCGCGATTATGCGCGGTCTGAAGGCAAAACGGTGTTTCTCACCTCGCACATCATTCAAGATATGGAACGGCTGATAGACGACTGCATCATGATGGATTACGGGAAAATACTGATTCAAAAGCCTGTGGACACTTTGCTGAAAGAGTTGCGGAGATATACTTGCCACGTTGCGGAAAGATACGAACCGGTCTCGACGGAGGGTTTCTATCATCCTTCCGTTCTTAGAAATACGCTGGAGTTTTTCTCTTTCCTCCCTCCGCACGAGGCGGAAAGGAGGCTGCATGATCTATCGGTCCCGTACTCCGGGTTGCAGCACGAAACGGTGAATCTGGAAGACGCCTTTATCGGACTGACCGGAAAATATTGATTATTTCAGTTTAAACATAGAAAATAGAAACAAGTGAACGCTATATTTTATAAAGAATGGATCAAGACACGGTGGTTTTTCCTGTTTTCCGTTGTCGTTATGCTCGGATTTTCGGGCTATTCCATACTTCGCATCCACCGAGTGGCGGGGATGAAAGGGATTGCCCATGTCTGGGAAGTGATGCTGCAACGCGATGTTGTTTTCGTGGATTTGCTTCAATACATTCCGCTGTTGGTGGGAATTTTGATGGCAATCGCGCAGTTTGTGCCCGAAATGCAGCGCAAATGCCTGAAGCTGACGCTGCATCTCCCGTGTCCGGAATTGAAAATGATCGGATCCATGCTGCTTTCGGGGCTCATTCTCCTGCTGCTTTGCTTGGGTTCGGGCTTTTTGCTGATGTACATCTACCTGAGCGGAGTGATGGCGCCGGAGCTGAGGAATCATATTTTACTCACTGCTTTCCCCTGGTTTCTCGCAGGCATTTCCGCCTACCTGCTGATTTCGTGGATATGCTTGGAGCCGGCTTGGAAACGGCGTGTCGTCAATTTGGTTGTAACCGTACTGTTGCTGCGCGTTTTCTTTTTGTCTACCACTCCCGAAGCATATACTCCGTTTATTCCCGCGCTGACAGTATATACCCTGCTTACGGCTTCTTTTTCATGGATCTCCGTCCTCCGGTTCAAAGCCGGCAAGCAAGACTGATTCCGGGTGTTTTGATTAATCATTATGAAAAAACGAAGAATGAAACATTTTAGTACCCTACTGCTTTTTCTGACTGTTTGTTTTCTGCTGCTATGGCAATTGCCTTGGTGCTACAACTTCTTTGCGGCTAAACCCGGCAAGACGCCTTTTACGTTATATAGTACGGTGATCGGCGATTTTGCCATGATCGGGCATGAAGAAGAAAAGGGAATGATCAGGCGCGACCTCGCCGGAGGTGTTTACACGCAGGCGCAATTCGACAGCATTCTGCCGATGTTTTACCTCCGCCAGCTGGTGGCCGACGACCGTTTTCCCGATTCTATACACGGAGTCGCCGTAACGCCGAAAGAGGTACAGATGGAAAATATAACTTTCCGCAGCGTTCCGTCGGAAGTCAATGCTCCCGTCATCGGACTTTACCCGTTGCTCGAATCGCTTTCGGGCAGGGTAGACCTGAAAATGCCGGACGATGTATTCCGGATTACGGGCAAAGGCATCGAATTCATAGATATGGCTTCCAATAGCGTGAATGTTTTAAAGAGTCTTCGGTTTACGGAGGCGATGAAGAAAAAAGGATTTCATTTCCCCGCCCGGGCAATTGCCGGAAACCCTACCGTAAAAAAAGAATACGACGAGGGCTATCTGGTACTCGACGCCGATTCGCGCCTGTTCCATCTGAAACAAGTGAAGGGACGTCCTTTTGTTCGTGCGGTGAATCTCCCGGAAGGAGTGGAGCTGAAGCATCTTTATGTAACGGAATTCAGGAACAAAAAAGTGTTGGGGCTGCTCAGCGGGGCGGATCACAGCCTCTATGTGCTTAACAACCGCACGTATGAAGTCGTCAAGGTGGGCGTCTCTTCTTTCAATCCCGAATCGGATGAGCTGACCCTATTGGGGAATATGTTCGATTGGACTATCCGGATATCGACTCCTCGTGAGGATTGTTATTATGCGGTCGATGCGAATGATTATACATTGATTAAATCTTTTGTCCGTTCCCGCTCCCGGAATTCGATACCCGGCTTGACTTTTACTTCCTACAAGGATAAATGGGTATATCCCCGTTTCGAATAAACGTTCTGGGGGAGGAAAGTCGAGAAAGGATTTTAAGAGGCCTGTTTTTTCCCGAAGAAATGTATTCTTCCTTAGAATGAAAAGAATGCGGATTTATCAATCGGAGTGGATAGCTCTTTTCGATTAATCCGCATTCTTTATTTTCTTGTCGACCGATAAAGGCAGTAGGACTTATAGACTTTTCTTTCTCCGGCTTGCCACCTGTCGCACCGGGTTTGCCGTTCGATCAGGCTTTCCGTTCGTTTAGCCAAGCCGTTTGCCCGTCCGATCGGCAGGCTTAGTACGCGAAGATAGGATATTTCTTCATCGTTTCGTTGACACGGGCGCGTACCTTGGCGATAACCTCCTCATTGTCCACATTCGACAAGACGGTTTCGATCATTTCCGCAATTTCCAGCATCAAGTCTTCTTTTGCGCCACGCGTAGTGATTGCCGGAGTACCCAGGCGAATGCCTGAAGTCTGGAAAGCCGAACGGGTGTCGAACGGCACCATATTTTTGTTGACGGTAATGTCGGCGGCTACCAACGCTTTCTCTGCAACTTTACCTGTCAGCTCCGGATATTTGCTACGCAAATCCACCAGCATCGAGTGATTGTCCGTACCTCCCGAAACGATGGTGAATCCCCGGTCGATCAAAGCTTTTGCGAGCACCGACGCGTTCTTCTGCACTTGTTTGGCGTATTCTTTATATTCCGGGCGGAGAATTTCTCCGAATGCTACCGCTTTGGCTGCAATGACATGTTCCAATGGACCTCCCTGAACACCCGGGAATACGGCAGAATCCAATAGCTGAGACATCATTTTTATTTCCCCTTTCGGAGTTTTCTTGCCCCATGGGTTGGGAAAATCCTTGCCCATCATAATGACTCCTCCGCGAGGCCCGCGAAGTGTCTTGTGGGTAGTGGAAGTGACAATGTGGGCATATTTCACGGGATTGTCGAGCAATCCGGCAGCTATCAAACCGGCAGGATGCGCCATGTCGATCATCAGAATAGCGCCTACCTTGTCTGCAATTTCGCGCATACGTTTGTAATCCCATTCACGGGAATATGCAGAGCCTCCGCCTATGATTAATTTCGGTTTTTCACGTAGAGCGATTTCTTCCATCTGATCGTAATCTACCCGTCCGGTCTCTTTGTTCAAGTTATATTCGCACGGCGTATAGATAATGCCTGATGTATTGACTGCCGACCCGTGAGATAAATGACCTCCGTGTGCCAGATTCAATCCCATGAATTTGTCGCCCGGTTTCAACACAGCCAGAAAAACGGCTTCATTGGCCTGTGCTCCGGAATGGGGCTGCACATTCGCCCATTCGGCTCCGAAGATCTCTTTCAGCCGGTCGATAGCGATTTGTTCGCTTTGATCGACTACTTCACAGCCTCCGTAATAGCGTTTGCCGGGATAACCTTCCGCATACTTGTTTGTCAGGCAAGAACCCATTGCCTCCATCACTTGGTCACTTACAAAATTCTCGGATGCGATCAGCTCTATACCTTTAAGCTGACGTTGATGTTCTTTTTCGATGATGTCGAAAATTAAGTCGTCTCTTTTCATTCTTTTGTAAATAAGATTAAAGTTTTAATTCGAGATACCCTTATGGAATGCGTACAAAGTTAAGGAAAATAAATAGATAAATAAACTATAAAAGCGTATTTAAATCGACTGTGTTAACGAAAAAATGTGCTTGTTTTTGCGGTCATAGAAGCAAACCGAGCGAAAAGCTCAGCGCGCTGTCACGACGCTTAAAGATAATGGGGTTGACACCGGTAGCTTTATCTGTTTGCTCGTAGCTGTAGGTGATTGATTTCGACATGTTCACCACTCCTTGTTCGTAGCGGAAATCGAAGAAAATGCGGGAGATGTTGACGCCGATGCCTACAACAATGGAGGCATTGAGCGGATGAAGTTCTTCCACCACTTCTTTTTGGTCGAAGTTTTTAAATTGTATCTCACTCTTTTTCCTCCATAAGTAACGGAACTTGGGACCGATGAAAACAGACATTTCGTAAGGTCCCTTTTTAACTACATTATATCCGTACAAAACAGGGAAGTCGATGCTGTGTAAAGTGGATTGAACCGCCGCAATATCCGGTTCGATATCGGGATGCTGCACTCCAAGCTTGTCGAAAGCGATTTCGCCCTTGCTCACATTGTAAGAAACCTCGGGCTGGATAAAGCTGTTCTTTATATTGACACGTGTGAAAAGAGAAAGGAAATAGCCGATTTTATAGTTGTTTTGAACTTCATCAATAGTTACATCGTTGATTTTCAGTTTAGAAACAATAAACATGGTTGAGTTGAAACCGGCTTTCACACCCCAATTGAATTTCTGAGTATTTGGAGCGCTCACTTTATCCGTGCTGTTGTTTTGTGCATAAACTACATACGGGATGGTGAACAAACCGCAAAGCAAAAGTAGCTGTATCCTGCCTGTGAACTTCATTTTATTTCTTTTTTTCTACACTCCAGCCGAATTTTCCTATTTTCTTTCCTAACTCGTAATAACCTCCATGTACATAGACCAACGGATTGGTTTCGGCCAATTCCAGTTTGCCTGTCTCCGCATTCAGGTTCCGGTCGTCGGCCCGTACGTTTACCACATCGGCAATAAACATATCATGTGATCCGAGCGATATGATTTCTTTAACACGGCATTCGATGCAAAGGGGAGATTCTTCGATCAGCGGCGCGCTTACTACCGAACACCGTCCCGGAGTAAGTCTCATTTCTTCGAACTTACGGTAATCTTTTCCCGAGCGCACTCCACACCAATCGGTAGCGTATGCCATATCTTTAGTGGTAAGGTTGATAACGAACTCCATGTTTCTTTTTATAATTTCGTAGGAGTGCCGTTCGGGACGTACGGATATGTAGCACATGGGCGGGTTCGAGCAAATTGTGCCTGTCCATGCCACAGTGATAATATTGTATTCGCTTTCTTCTTTCCCGCAGCTCACCAGCACGGCAGGCAATGGATAAATCATCGTGCCCGGTTTCCAATCTTGTTTCATTGCATTATTTCTTTTTTACCGACTTATCTTTTTTTATTAGGTTCGGTTTCGTTTCCCGTTTTTACATAAAAACCGCATGCTCATGAAGAGAGATGCGTAAGGATTTAGATGATAACCAGCTCATCCCGTTTTTGCTCTTTCTCGCAATAGTGGCATTTTACAATGCAGTTTTCTTTATCTATCACGTGAAACCGCGTAGCCATCGGCTCATTGTTCGTAATGCATTTCGGGTTCGCGCATCTTACGATACTGCGCAATTCATCGGGGAGCTGCACTTCCCTTTTTTCTATCACTTCGTAGTCGCGGATAATATTCAATTGAACACGTGGAGCCACTACTGCGATGCGGTTGATTTCGTCGTCGCAAAAAAACTTGTCGGCAATCTTTATAATGCCTTTCCTGCCGAGCTTCTTGCTGTCAAGATTAAACCCGATAGTAATGTTGCTTGTCATCTGTTCTACACCCAGCAGTTGT
The DNA here is from genome assembly GCF_000428105.1 of Bacteroides pyogenes DSM 20611 = JCM 6294. Taxonomy (GTDB): domain Bacteria; phylum Bacteroidota; class Bacteroidia; order Bacteroidales; family Bacteroidaceae; genus Bacteroides; species Bacteroides pyogenes. The sequence continues at coordinate 26,555 of NZ_ATZH01000027.1, forward strand.
ACGACGGTAAACAATTTCTCTGAAGGAATATGGTCGATTACGGTTCCGTTCTCTAAAGCGGCAACCTGTAGTTCTTGTTTCTTTCTGTTCATAACGGCATGTCTTTTTTAATGTCTTCCAATGTAATACCCAAAACATCACAAAGAATGGCTTCACGTGCATATAATCCGTTTTGCGCTTGTTGGAAATAATATGCTTTGGGGTTATCGTCCACGTCATAAGATATCTCGTTCACACGGGGCAGAGGATGGAGGATACGAAGGTTCGGGCGAGTGTTTTCCAGCATTTTGTTGCGAAGTATATATACGTTTTTCACTCGTTCGTATTCCATTAAATCTGTAAATCTTTCTCGCTGTACACGAGTCATATACAAAATATCCGCATCGGCGATAATCTCTTCGGTAAAATCCGTATGTTCCGTATATCTGATTTGGTGCTCTCGGCAGTATATCTTATATTCTTCCGGCATTTTCAGCTCATCCGGAGCGATAAAGTGGAAAGTCGGGTTGAAATGGCGCATGGCCATAAGCAGGGAGTGTACCGTGCGCCCGTATTTCAGGTCGCCTACCAAGTAGATGTTGAGGTTTTCGAGCGTGCCCTGTGTTTTGTATATTGAATACAAGTCGAGCATCGTCTGCGAAGGATGCTGATTGGCTCCGTCACCTGCGTTGACTATGGGAACAGGGGCGACTTCACTGGCATATCGTGCCGCTCCTTCAAGATAGTGTCGCATGACGATGATATCGGCGTAACTGCTGACCATTAAAATCGTATCTTTAAGTGTTTCTCCTTTCGAAGAGCTGGTTACCTTCGGATCTGTAAATCCGATGACACGGGCGCCCAATCGGTTTGCTGCCGTTTCGAAACTGAGGCGGGTGCGGGTAGAGGGCTCAAAAAATAATGTGGCTACCACTTTGTCATGCAATAAACGGCGATTCGGTTTCTTTTCAAATTGTTCCGCCATTTCGAGCATGTAGAGGATTTTTTCTTTTGAATGTTCGGCAATGCTCACTAAGCTTCTGTTTTCCATTTTGTCATCTTCTTTATACATAATAGAACTTGTTTTACCAGTGTGTAAAGGTAAGGAGAAAATATGGAAAAAGAGATACTTGAGCTGCACTATTTTTAAATTATTCCGTCAATGTGTATTTGCCGGATAAATCTGATTTGAATGATCGATTTGTTACGGGAAAGAACAAATAATTATAAATCTTGATGGGAGTATAGTGGAATTTATCTACCTTTGCCACTTTAAATGAGCGCGTTTTATTTTAATAAAGCTTTAAAAAAGATGATTCGGAAAATAATAAAAATACTATGGATATTCCTAGCCGTTGCTTTGGTGGTTATTATAACCGTATTTGTTTCTATTTCTAAAGGATGGATAGGCTATATGCCTCCGGTTGAGGAGTTGGAAAATCCCAATTATAAATTTGCTACGGAAATCTTTTCTGAAGACGGCAAGGTGCTGGGTACGTGGTCGTATAGCAAGGAGAACCGGGTATATACCGCTTATGAAGATTTGTCTCCTCATATCATCAACGCTCTTATCGCTACGGAAGATATCCGTTTTGCCGAACATTCGGGCATTGACGCGAAGGCTTTGTTTCGTGCTTTTCTGAAGCGCGGTTTGCTTTTTCAAAAGAACGCGGGAGGGGGAAGTACTTTGTCGCAACAACTCGCTAAACAGTTGTTTACTGAAAAAGTTGCCCGAAACACACTTCAGCGACTTTTTCAAAAGCCGATCGAATGGGTCATTGCAGTGAAGCTGGAGCGATATTATACGAAAGAGGAAATTCTGAGCATGTATCTAAATAAATTCGACTTCTTGAACAATGCGGTAGGTATAAAAACTGCGGCATATACTTATTTTGGTTCTGAACCGAAAGAGTTGAAGATAGAAGAAGCGGCTATGTTGGTAGGTATGTGTAAAAATCCGTCGCTTTATAATCCGGTTCGGTTTAATGAAAGGGCGAAAGGACGCCGCAACGTGGTGATAGAGCAAATGCGCAAAGCCGGATATATTACTGTTGCCGAATGTGACTCGTTAAAAGCTCTTCCATTGAAATTAACTTATAACCGGGTGGATCATAAAGAAGGGTTGGCTACCTATTTCCGGGAATATCTTCGTGGCGTAATTGCCGCTAAAAAACCTGTGAAGAGCGATTATCGCAGTTGGCAAATGCAGAAATATTATGAAGATTCTCTTTCTTGGGAAACGGACCCATTGTATGGCTGGTGTGAGAAAAACCATAAGAAAGACGGCTCTACCTATAATATTTATACTGACGGATTGAAAATTTACACGACAATCAATTCGCGTATGCAGCAATATGCTGAAGAAGCGGTAAAAGAGCATTTGGGCGATTATCTGCAACCGGAATTTTTTAAATCGAAAAAAGGACGCAAGCAAGCGCCGTATACCAATATGCTTACTCCGGACGAGGTTAATGCAATATTGGCACGTTCTATGAAACAAACAGACCGTTACAGGATAATGAAAGCTGCGGGAGCCTCGGAAGCCGAGATACAGAAAGCGTTCAATACTCCCGAAGAAATGTCTGTCTTTTCGTGGACCGGTATCAAAGACACGGTTATGACCCCGATGGACTCGATTCGTTACTATAAGCACTTCCTGCGCACCGGTTTCATGTCTATGGATCCTGTGAACGGACATGTAAAAGCGTATGTCGGCGGTCCCAATTATACATATTTTCAATATGATATGGCTATGGTGGGACGCAGGCAAGTGGGATCTACCATTAAACCTTATTTGTATACTTTGGCGATGGAAAACGGATTTTCACCTTGTGATCAAACGCGTCATGTGGAGCAAACATTGATCGATGAAAACGGAAGACCATGGTCGCCTCGAAATACAAACAAGAAGCGTTATGGGGAAATGGTGTCGTTAAAGTGGGGGTTGGCGAATTCGGACAACTGGATATCGGCATATCTCATGGGGAAATTGAATCCATATGCGTTGGTTCGGTTGATTCATGCTTTCGGAGTACGTAATAAAGAGATTCAGCCAACCGTTTCTTTATGTTTAGGCCCATGTGAAATATCTGTGGGCGAAATGGTAAGTGCTTATACGGCTTTTGCAAATAAAGGCATTCGTGTGGCTCCATTGTTTGTTACAAGAATTGAAGACAGTGATGGAAATGTACTTTCGACATTCAATCCGCAAATGGAAGAAGTGGTTAGTCCTATCAGCGTATATAAAATGTTAGTAATGCTTCGAGCTGTTATCAATGAAGGTACGGGCGGAAGGGTTCGTCGCTATGGAATCACTGCCGATATGGGAGGTAAAACCGGAACAACCAACCGCAACGCAGACGGATGGTTTATGGGATTTACTCCGAATCTGGTATCCGGATGTTGGGTAGGAGGAGAAGAAAGAGACATTCATTTCGACACGATGACTTATGGGCAAGGGGCTTCATTGGCATTGCCTATTTGGGCTAAATATATGAAGAAAGTATTCGATGACCCTTCTTTAGGCTACAGTCAGCAAGAACGTTTTAAACTTCCCGAAGGCTTTGACCCGTGTGCCGGCTCGGAAACTTCGATGGATGATATCATCGAGGATGTAGGAATGGACGATTTGTTCAATTGAGTATGGAAAAAGGCATTTTATGCATTGGAAGCAATTATAGGAGAAAAGAAAATCTGGCTTTGGCGAGAGAACATTTAATGGAATTATTTCCGAATATACGTTTTTCTACAGAGCAGGAAACATTGCCTGTCGGAATAAAAAACCAAGCTATGTTTTCTAATCAAATAGGATTCTTTTTCTCTCATTTGAAAGAAGAGCAAATCAAGGTTGAATTGAAAAACATAGAGAAAAAAGCAGGACGCTGTTTAAAAGATCAGGAAAAAGGGATAATTGCGTTAGATATAGATTTACTCTTGTTTCATCATCGGATCCTAAAACCGCAGGATATGAAACGAGAGTATGTCATAAAAGGAATAAAAGAAATTTTTAAAACAGAAACAAAGGAGACATTATGACTTTCTTGGGAATTATACCTGCACGTTATGCATCTACGCGTTTTCCGGCCAAGCCTTTGGCGGTATTGGATGGAAAAATGCTTATCCAACGGGTGTATGAGCAGGTGAAAGATACATTGGATGAGGTTTATGTAGCTACTGACGATGAACGTATTGAAGCTGCCGTAAAATCTTTCGGAGGTAAAGTAGTCATGACTTCGGTTCATCATAAAAGTGGAACAGATCGTTGTTATGAAGCGGCTACTAAGATAAATGATGATTTTGATGTCGTTTTCAACATACAAGGAGATGAACCTTTTATTCAACCTTCACAAATAAACTCGTTGAGAGACTGCTTTTTAGAAGATCCGGAGACTCAAATTGCCACGTTGGTGAAACCGTTTACCGTAAAAGATTCGTATGCGGCATTAGAAAATATAAACTCTCCTAAAGTGGTTATCGATAAAAACAAACAGGCTCTCTATTTCAGTCGCTCTGTGATTCCTTATCAGCGAAATGCGGATTGTGAGCAATGGCTGCAAAAGCATGTTTATTATAAGCATATCGGATTATATGCTTTCCGTAAAGATGTGCTGAAAGAGATTACGGCTATAGAACAGTCGGCGTTGGAAATAGCGGAGTCATTGGAACAACTCCGTTGGCTGGAGAACGGCTATCGGATTAAAGTTGCAATTAGTGAAATAGAAACAATCGGGATAGACACGCCGCAAGATTTGGAGCATGCTGAATCTTTTTTGAAGAATAGACAATAAATAATTCATGGATCGAGCGCAACACCCTGAAATAGAAACATTGGACGATTTTCACATAACTCTTCCTGTAAGGGAGGCTTTACCGAATGGAATCCCATTGACAATTATTGGCGCAGGAGAACAGGAGGTGATTAGAGTCGATATTCTTTTTGCCGGAGGACGTTGGCATCAGTCTCTAAGACTACAGGCATTTTTTACAAATAGAATGTTACGCGAAGGTACACGAAGATATACCTCATCTGATATTGCTGAAAAATTGGACTATTATGGTTCTTGGCTCGAGCTTTCCGGCTCTGCGGATTATGGATATCTGACAGTTTATTCATTGAATAAGTATCTGGCTGAGACGCTTGAGATTGTTGAATCGATGGTAAAAGAAGCCGCTTTTCCTGAAAAAGAATTGCAAATCATTGTATCAAATAACCTTCAACAATATTTGATAAATGCTTCGAAGGTTGATTTTTTGGCGCAACGAGCTCTTCTGCGGGCACTATATGGAGTAGGACACCCCTGCGGAAACATTGTGGAAAGGGAAGATTATAATGCCATAAACCGGGAAGTATTGCTTGATTTTTATAAACAATATTATCATTCAGGCAATTGCCATATCTTTTTGTCGGGAAAAGTAACAGATGAAACCATTCGTTGTGTAACCGACACTTTTGGAACCCCGTTCGGTCAATATGAACAGTTGGTGACTCTCGAGCAATATCCGATTATCGCTTCTCCGGACAAACGAATCGTTATAGAGCGCGAAGACGCATTGCAAAGCGCTGTTAAAATAGGATGTACTACTATCACAAGAAAACATGCTGATTTTTCGAAACTGCAAGTATTGCTAACGCTGTTCGGCGGTTATTTTGGAAGCAGGCTGATGTCGAATATCCGTGAAGAGAAAGGGTATACATACGGAATATCCGCAGGAATATTGTCTTTTCCGGATAGTGGAGTTTTAGAAATATCGGCAGAGACAGACAACAGATACGTAGAATTATTGATTCAAGAAGTATATAATGAAATAGAAAAGCTGCATCAGGATCTTGTCTCCTCGAAAGAATTGGATATGGTGCGTAATTATATGTTGGGAGAAATGTGTCGCAATTATGAATCGCCTTTTTCTTTGGCAGACGCATGGATAACAGCTTTTACCTGTGGATTGGACGAACAATACTTCTCGCATGCCTTAACTGTTGTAAAGAATATAACAGCTCGGGAAATTCAAGAATTGGCACAGCAATATTTATGCAAAGAGACATTAAAAGAGGTCGTTGCTGGTAAAAAGTTGTCATAAAAAACTCTGCAGTTGCGCATTTTTACAGGAGAATTGTATCTTTGTCAAAATTGTATTTAATGATTAACGATCAAATCTTATGAGAAAAAATTTATATACACTACTTTTCCTGACTCTTTTTGTTCAAGGAGGAGCGTCGGCTCAAAACAAGAATAATGGCGGAGTGTTCGGGAAAATAAGAAATGTATTCTCGGCAGAATTAAAAATAGGGAATTATACTTTTAAAGACGGAAGCGTTTATACGGGTGAGATGAAAGGTCGTAAGCCGAATGGTAAAGGCAAGACGGTCTTTAAAAACGGTGATGTGTATGAAGGAGAATATGTTAAAGGAAAAAGAGAAGGATACGGTGTCTATACATTCTCTGATGGAGAGAAATATGAGGGACAGTGGTATGAAGATCAACAACATGGGAAAGGCATCTATTATTTTATGAATAATAATCGTTACGAAGGTATGTGGTATCAGGACTTTCAGCAAGGAGCGGGAACGATGTATTATCATAATGGCGATAAATATGTAGGAAACTGGATAAAAGACAAACGTGAAGGTGAAGGGTCTTACACATGGGCGAGTGGAGCAAATTACTCAGGTCAGTGGAAAAACGATAAAAAAAACGGCAATGGAACGATGGAGTGGGATGATGGGTGTAAATATACCGGTGAATGGAAAGACGATGTGCGTCATGGAAAAGGTGTGTTTGAATATATTAATGGTGATAAATATGAAGGAGATTGGTCGGAAGATATCCAGCACGGCAAAGGAACATATTATTTCCATAGCGGCGATCGTTACGAGGGCTCATATCTTTTAGGAGGACGTACCGGACAAGGTGTTTATCATCATATGAACGGTGATAAATATGTAGGGGAATTTAAAGACGGCATGCAAGACGGAAAGGGGAAATTTACATGGACAAACGGCGCGGTGTATGAAGGTGATTGGAAGAACAATAAGCGTGAAGGTCAAGGAATTTACCATTGGAGCAACGGCGATATATACGAAGGGGATTGGAAAAACAATCGCCCAAATGGTCAAGGTGTGTTGAAAACCGTTACAGGGCTGACTTATAAAGGCGGCTTTTTAGATGGCTTAGAAGATGGACAGGCGGTACAAACAGATAAAGACGGGAACCGTTTTGAAGGTTTTTTTAAACAAGGAAAAAAGGATGGCCCGTTCGTAGAAACAGATAAAAATGGAAAAGTGATTCGAAAAGGCAGATATAAGAATGGAAGATTAGAGAAACTATAATGAGAGCACTGTCCAATAAATAGATACTGTCAAAAATTTTGTATAAAAGAGAAATACGGGATTCATAACGAGTCCCGTATTTCTCTTTTATACAAAATACTTTATAGTGCTTGACGAATACCTAGATTAATTCTATACTACGCTTGATAAAGTTGTTTAAAGCTTCACCTTTCAACATGTTGTTCTGCAACAATGCTAAGTCGATCAGTTGACGAATTATTTTGTTATCATTAGCATATCTTGAATAGATTGATTCTTTTTTGGCTTTAAGCTCATTTTGTTTTTTCTCAAGATCATTCAACTCACTCTTTTCGGCAGTAGGGATGTCTTCTTCTTTTTTCCCTTTTTGACTATCCTTCAGCTCTTTAGAACGTTCGTTTATCATGTTTATTTCTGTTTGAACAGCATTAATTTCAGACAAACAGGCTTTTTCTTCTTCTTGTAGAACTTGTTTTACAAGTTTATGATCGGAGTTTAAAACGAGATTAAACATATCCGGCATTTCTCTGTAAAAGCTCATTCCCGCTTGAATGTTGGCCATTTCTTTCATACGGCGCATGTATTCGCTTTGAGTGATCATAACAGGGGTAGAGTTTTCTCCCAATGCTTGAGTCATAACATTAAATTCGACTTTCTCTATCTTGGGTAATTGGCTTTTGAAAGCGCTGGTCAACGCTTCTTGCTTTTCTACTTCAAGATTGTCGGGCTTATGATCTTCTTTTACTATCAAACGATCGATTACATCACTGTCTACACGTGTGAAGCGAGATTTCTCAAGCTTTTGCTCCAACATGCTTACCATAGCTACATCAAGTTGACCGTCCATGAGCAATACATTATAGCCTTTGCTTTCTGCAGATTCGATATAACCGTATTGTTCATTCTTGTCGTTTGTATAAAGGTAGATAAGGTTCCCATCTTTATCTGTTTGATTATCTTTAACAAGCGTCTGATACTCTTCGAATGTATAATACTTGTTGTTTGTATCAGTGAAGAGAGCGAAATTTTGGGCTTTCTCATAAAAATCTTCTTGAGTAAGCATACCATAATTGATGAATATTTTTAAATCATTCCACTTCTCTTCAAATTGCTTGCGGTCGCTTTTGAATATGGACTGCAAACGGTCAGATACTTTTTTTGTGATATATGTTGATATTTTTTTTACATTCGAATCACTTTGCAGATAAGAACGGGATACATTCAGAGGTATGTCCGGAGAATCGATAACACCATGCAAAAGGGTCAAGAAGTCCGGAACAATACCTTCTACAGAATCTGTTACATATACCTGATTGCAATATAATTGAATCTTGTTTTTGTTTAATTCAATGTTGCTCTTTATTTTGGGAAAATATAAAATACCGGTCAAATGAAAAGGATAGTCTACATTCAAGTGAATCCAAAACAGCGGTTCGTCAGACATCGGATATAGTTGACTGTAAAAAGATTTATAGTCTTCATCCGACAAATCGCTTGGTTTGCGTGTCCATAGGGGAGCCGTGTCATTAATGATATTATCTTCTGCTGTTTCCACTTGTTTGCCGTCTTTCCATTCCTTTTTCTTTCCGAATGCAATAGGTATAGGAAGAAAACTGCAATATTTTTTCAAGAGGCTCGAAATACGTGATTCTTCAAGGAACTCTTTACAGTCATCGTCGATGTATAATATGATATCCGATCCTCGGTCAGGTTTGTCTACGTTTTCGATGGTAAACTCCGGGCTTCCGTCGCAAGTCCATTTTACAGCCTGTGAACCTTCCTTATAAGATTTGGTGATAATTTCAACTTTTTTGGCAACCATGAATGCGGAATAGAAGCCCAATCCAAAATGTCCGATAATGGCATTGGCGTCATTTTTATATTTTTCCAAGAAATCATTGGCTCCGGAGAATGCTATCTGATTGATATATCTATCGATTTCTTCAGCGGTCAATCCGATTCCCCGGTCGGAAATGGTAATAGTATCCTTGCCTAATTCTACATGGATGGTCAAATCACCCAAATTGCCTTTGAATTCACCAATAGAAGCCAATGTGTTCAGTTTCTGAGTAGCGTCTACAGAGTTGGATACCAATTCACGAAGAAAGATTTCATGGTCACTGTACAAAAATTTTTTGATAATAGGGAAAATGTTTTCTGTAGTAACCCCAATATTTCCTTTTTGCATAATAACGTATGTTTTAGTTTATTGATAAAATTATTCCTGTTTGAATCTTTGTTCTGAGAAAGGCAAAAAAAATGCCAGACCCCGGGGCCTGACATTCTGGCATAATGAAATGTTTCAAAATGCTGCAATCTATTGGGTAAGGACTTTCATTTCCAGTTTTTTCTTTTCTTCATTCAATAATACTTGAATAGTGTCACCTTCTTTTAATGTGGAGGAAACGATAAGTTCCGATATTTCATCTTCCAAATAACTCTGAATGGCACGCTTTAGCGGTCGGGCTCCGTATTGCACATCATATCCTTTCTCAGCAATAAACTCTTTGGCTTTTTCATCAATCTGAAGTTTGTAGCCAATCGTTTCTATTCGGCTGTATAAGCCATTGAGCTCAATCTCTATGATCTTTTTTATAGCTTCTATAGAGAGCTGATCGAAGGTTATTATTTCATCGACACGGTTTAAGAATTCAGGTGCAAACGACTTGTTTAAAGCCTTCTGTATGACGCTTCGTGAAAACTCTTTATCATCCAGGCGGTTTTGTGTGGTGAATCCGATACCTCGTCCAAACTCTTTTAATTGTCTGGTTCCAATATTAGAGGTCATGATTAAAACTGTGTTTTTAAAATCTACCATTCTGCCATAACTGTCAGTCAACCGTCCTTCGTCCATTACTTGAAGAAGCAGGTTAAAGACGTCAGGGTGCGCTTTCTCTATTTCATCAAGCAGGATTATGGAATATGGCTTGCGGCGTACTTTTTCGGTAAGTTGTCCGCCTTCCTCATAACCGACATATCCCGGAGGAGCTCCGACTAAGCGTGATACCGTAAATTTTTCCATAAATTCACTCATGTCTATACGAATCAATGCGTCAAAAGAGCCGAACATGTATTTTGCCAGTTCTTTAGCTAAATGGGTTTTACCCACGCCTGTAGGGCCTAAGAACATGAAAGTTCCAATTGGCTTATTGGGGTCTTTTAGTCCTACACGACTTCTTAAAATAGCTTTAACTAGTTTTTCGATAGCTACATCTTGAGCAATAACCTTTGATTGAAGGTTTTCTTTCATGTTTGCCAATTTAAGCTCTTCGGCTTGAGCCATGCGCTGAACGGGGACACCGGACATCATGGAAACTACATTTGCGATCTCTTCGGCATCAACGGTTTGCCTGTTGTCTTTCAAACTATCTTCCCATTCTTTTTTCATAAGATCCAACTGGAATAGAAGTTCCTTTTCTTTATCCCGAAAACTGGCAGCAAGTTCGAAATTCTGTGATTTTACAGCTTCGTTTTTCTTTATTTTTGTTTCTTCAATCAGTTTTTCTTGCTCTTCAATTTCTTTAGGAACATTCACGTTGGTAAGATGTACACGAGAGCCTGCTTCGTCTAAAGCATCGATGGCTTTATCTGGGAAATTACGATCGGTGATATATCGCCCCGTCAGATTTACACATGCCTTTAGTGCTTCATCTGTATAGTTCACATTGTGATGATCTTCATACTTATCTTTGATATTACGTAAGATTTGAAGAGTTTCGGTAATGTTTGTCGGCTCTACCATTACTTTCTGAAAGCGTCGCTCCAAAGCTCCGTCTTTTTCTATATTCTTTCGATATTCATCTAATGTCGTAGCGCCGATACATTGTAACTCTCCTCTAGCTAAAGCCGGTTTCAACATATTGGCCGCATCCATAGAGCCGGCAGCAGAACCTGCTCCGACAATCGTATGTATCTCATCTATAAATAAAATAACATTTGAGTTACGTTGCAATTCGTTTAAAATTGATCGGATACGCTCTTCAAACTGTCCACGATATTTCGTTCCGGCTACTACTGCTGCCATATCAAGTGTTACCACGCGTTTGTCAAATAAAACACGCGATACTTTTTTTTGAATGATTCTTAGAGCAAGCCCTTCAACAATCGCTGATTTTCCGACTCCCGGTTCTCCTATTAATATAGGATTGTTCTTTTTGCGGCGGCTTAAGATTTGAGCCAAGCGTTCAATCTCTTTTTCCCGTCCGACTACCGGATCCAAACGTCCCTCCTCAGCAGCTTTCGTCATGTCTATGCCAAAGTTGTCAAGTACCGGTGTGTCGTTGGCTGTCTTTCTGGCAACGGCTTGTGCTTGTTGTCGATGTTCTCCGTAATTGCCGGGTCGGGAAGAGGGAGTTTCTTCTTCATCTTCATCATCGTCTTCCGGAAACCCCATACCGGAGTTGAGGTCCGGCTGCAACGAGGTCTGTTCCAGTACTTTTACATAATTTACATCATTTGATTCAAGTACAGAGGCTGCCATGTTTTTCTTTTCTTTTAAAATAGCCAATAAAACATGTTCTGTATCTGCAATATTGCTTTTCATTCCACGAGCTTCCAATATACACATTTTTAATATTTTGGCGGCGTCGTTGGATAAGGGTATATCCGCATCTGGCAGCAGCATGTTATCTGCTTCTGCTTTCAAACGAGCTTCTATCTCATGTTTTATAAGCCCTAAATCCGTGTTAAGTTTTGATAAGATTTCAACAGCTTTTCCTTCACCGTCCCGTATTATTCCTAACAATAGGTGTTCAGGGCCTATATGTTTATTCCTTAAACGATTGGCTTCTTCTTTGCTGTAGATAATAATATCTGAAACTCTTTGTGAGAATTGATTATTCATACTTTATCCTTTCATTCTATGAACTTTATACCTTATATTGCAAATATACGCATTTAATTAAAGCATGCGTTATTATTTACTTCTTTTAAAACAAAGAACAAATGGTGTGCCACAAAATAGAAATTTCTTTCAGAAGATATGACTTAATCCATAATCCATGATTTGATATACCACTTTTTAGTGGGTTTGCGTATTCAATACTCTATTTCGTATTAAGGTAGGATTTAGTTTCCTGAAAGCTGTTTGCCGACAAGAGGAGAGCAAAGTTTCTTTGAAAAAACTTTCGTATGTTCGGGAAAAGTAGTACTTTAGCATGGTTTTTCACAAACCATAGATTGTATAATTAATATTCCTTTTAAATGCTTGAACAAGACAGAATTATAAAGATTAATATCGAGGAAGAAATGAAATCATCGTATATAGATTATTCTATGTCGGTTATTGTTTCACGAGCTCTTCCGGATGTTAGAGATGGATTTAAACCCGTTCACCGTAGAATTTTGTATGGAATGATGGAACTGGGAAATACATCGGATAAACCATATAAAAAATCTGCCAGAATAGTGGGGGAAGTACTTGGTAAGTATCATCCCCATGGAGATTCTTCCGTATATTTGGCAATGGTTCGTATGGCTCAAGAATGGGCTATGCGATATCCTTTAGTAGACGGGCAAGGTAATTTTGGTTCGGTAGACGGCGACAGTCCTGCAGCGATGCGTTATACAGAAGCTCGTCTGAACAAGCTTGGTGAAGCGATGATGGATGATTTATACAAAGAAACTGTTGATTTTGATCCGAACTTTGATAATACATTAGTGGAACCTAAGGTAATGCCAACGCGCATTCCTAATCTTTTGGTAAATGGAGCATCCGGTATTGCTGTCGGTATGGCTACTAATATGCCTCCGCACAACCTGTCTGAAGTAATCGACGCTTGTGAAGCTTACGTTGACAATTCTGAAATTACGGTGGAGGAGCTGATGAATTTCGTTAAAGCTCCCGATTTTCCAACGGGTGGATATATATATGGTATGAGTGGTGTGCGCGAATCATATTTGACTGGTCGAGGACGCGTAGTTATGCGTGCAAAAGCAGAGATAGAAAGCGGACAAACGCACGATAAAATTATAATAACGGAAATTCCTTATAATGTAAATAAGGCTGATTTGATCAAGAATATTGCAGACCTTGTTAATGACAAACGAATTGAAGGCATCTCGAATGCGAATGATGAATCCGATCGTGAAGGTATGCGTATTGTAATCGACGTAAAACGTGATGCTAATGCAAATGTTGTCTTGAATAAGTTGTACAAAATGACAGCTTTGCAAACATCGTTTGGTGTGAATAATGTTGCATTAGTGCATGGAAGGCCGAAGACTTTGAACCTAAGAGATATGATCAAGTATTTCGTAGAACATAGACATGAGGTCGTTATTCGTCGTACTCAATTCGATTTACGAAAAGCAAAAGAACGCGCGCATATTCTCGAGGGCTTAATTATTGCTTCTGATAATATAGATGAGGTGATTCGTATTATTCGTGCAGCTAAGACACCGAATGATGCAATTGCCGGGTTGATAGAACGTTTCGATTTGACTGAAATACAGTCACGTGCCATTGTGGAGATGCGCTTAAGGCAATTGACCGGTTTGATGCAGGAACAACTTCATGCAGAATACGAAGAGGTCATGAAGCAGATAACGTATTTGGAAAGCATTCTAACAGATGATGCTGTGTGCCGAAACGTGATAAAAGAAGAATTGTTGGAAGTAAAGGCCAAGTATGGAGACGAAAGACGTTCCGAAATTGTTTACTCTTCTGAGGAGTTCAATCCGGAGGATTTTTATGCGGATGATCAGATGATTATAACAATTTCTCACTTAGGATATATTAAACGTACGCCGTTGGCCGATTTTCGTGCGCAGAACCGTGGCGGGGTAGGTTCAAAAGGAACTGAAACCCGTGACGAGGATTTTGTTGAGCATATTTATCCTGCTACAATGCACAACACTATGATGTTTTTTACTCAAAAGGGAAAATGTTATTGGCTGAAAGTATACGAGATTCCGGAAGGTACGAAAAACTCTAAAGGACGTGCCATTCAAAACTTGTTGAACATTGATTCGGATGATAATGTAACTGCCTACCTTCGTGTGAAAAGTTTGGAAGACACTGAATTTATCAATAGCCATTATGTGTTGTTCTGTACAAAGAAAGGTGTGATTAAAAAGACCTTGCTTGAACAGTATTCCCGTCCGCGCCAAAATGGTGTCAACGCCATAACTATTCGTGAAGACGATAGTGTTATTGAAGTTCGAATGACAAATGGCAACAATGAAATCATCATAGCCAATCGGAATGGACGGGCTATTCGTTTCCATGAAGCAACAGTGCGTGTAATGGGACGTACTGCAACAGGTGTTCGTGGTATCATACTGGATGATGACGAAGAAGATGAAGTAGTAGGAATGATTTGCTTGAAAGATCTTGATACAGAGTCTGTAATGGTTGTTTCAGAACAGGGTTATGGTAAGCGTTCCGAGATAGAAGACTATCGCAAGACAAATCGTGGAGGTAAAGGTGTTAAGACCATGAACATTACCGAGAAAACAGGAAAATTGGTTACAATCAAATCTGTTACAGACGAGAATGACTTGATGATTATCAATAAATCCGGTATTACGATTCGTTTGAAAGTTTCTGATGTGCGTATTATGGGGCGTGCTACTCAAGGGGTTCGTTTAATTAATCTTGAAAAACGTAACGATCAGATTGGCTCTGTTTGTAAGGTAAAGTCAGAGAGTCTTGAAGATGAAGTTCCGGAAGAAGAATTAGAAGGGAAAATTATGAGTGATGAAACAGTAGAAAATACTGAAAATAACACTACCGATACCAATGAAAATAATGATGAAACAGAGAATTGACATATTATTAATAACTAATCGAACAACAATTATGAAAAGAGTATTATTTTCGATGGTTTTATTAATGGCTGTTAGCACTTCATTTGCCCAAATGAAAAAGGTAAAAGAAGCAAAAAGCATTGCCAGTGAAGTAAAACCTAATTTTAATCAAGCTGAGCAATTGATTAATGAGGCGATGAACAATTCTGAGACAAAAGAACTTCCTGAGACTTGGGATGTTGCCGGGTTTATTCAGAAACGTATCAATGAAGAGCAAATGAAAAATGCTTTTTTGAGAAAACCTTATGATACATTGAAAGTATATAATAGTATTCTAAAAATGTATGAATATTATGTGAAGTGCGATGATTTGGCGCAGGTGCCTAATGAGAAAGGTAAAATCAAAAATAAATTTAGAAAGAATAATGCTTCTAATATGTTGGCAGAGCGCCCTAATTTGATTAACGGTGGTATTCAATTCTTCAACATGGATAAGAACGATGAAGCTTTGAAGTTCTTTGGAACTTATGTAGAATCGGCTTCTTATCCTATGTTAGCAGACAAAGAATTGGCGAAAAATGATACTCTTTTACCGCAAATAGCTTATTATGCAACTTTGGCAGCCGATAGAGTAGGGGATAAAGATGCAGTATTAAAGTATGCTCCCATGGCTTTGACCGATAAAGATGGCGGAAAGTTTGCCATGCAGCTCCTGGCTGAAGCATATAAAACTAAAGGAGATACTGCCATGTGGATTAAAAGCTTGGAGGATGGAATTCTACAATTCCCGGGAAATGACTATTTTTTCGCCAATTTAGTAGATTATTATAATGGAACCAATCAGGCGTCTAAAGCAATGGAATTTGCAGACAAGATGTTGACTAATGATCCTAACAATAAATTGTATTTATATGTAAAGGCATATCTTTATCATAATATGAAAGATTACGATAAAGCTATTGAATTTTATAAAAAAGCGATTGAGTCTGATCCTGAATATGCGGAAGCGTATTCTAATGTAGGTTTAGTGTATTTAATGAAAGCTCAAGATTATGCAGATAAAGCGACCACTGATATTAACGATCCCAAATATGCGGAAGCGCAAGCTGTTATAAAAAAATTATATGAGGAAGCTAAACCTTATTATGAAAAGGCAAGGGCTTTGAAACCCGACCAGGAAGATTTATGGAAACAAGGTCTTTACCGTGTATACTATAACTTAAATATGGGACCTGAGTTTGAAGAAATAGATGCTTTGATGAAATAAATCAAAGAGATTCTTGTAATAAAGAAATGCGGAACTCAAAGTAAAGGGAATATCCCATAATTACATATAGGGATATTCAGTAAATGTTCTAAAAATAAAAGATGGCATGTGTAAATGATTGATTTATTTCATTTCACATGCCATTTTCATTGCTTATCTACTCCTTTGAGAGTCGAAGTTAACCCCATCTGGCATGATGATTCGGAATAAACCGAATACAGCCCTAAACACTATATTATGCTAATCCTTCTTTTGCAGCGTGAAGAATGAATGTAGTTGCTCCAATAGTAATAATGGAACCATCTTCAATTTTAATGCGATCTTTGTCTTTCAAAAGTTCATTCATTAAAAAGGTGCCTGTCAGGCTCGGAGCATCTCGCAATGTATAAACGATCTTACCCTGTTTGTTGCGTTTTACATTAATAATGCAATGTCGTCTATCCATACTCATATCTCCACTTTCAATCGGAGTATTGATAACAGTTCCTATGCAGCGGCGACCAATTACATTATCTCCTTCTTGCAAAGGGAGTATTTGTTTAAAGCCGAAAACGTTTTCAATTACTGTGATATATCCGAATTCTTCTTTGTGTGTTTCTGCTTGTTTCTCTAAATTTTCCTCTTTTCGAAGGGCTTTTATTTTACTTTTACCTATTCGGATGCTGAATTGTTTACCACAATGTTCGCATAAAAATACGAGGGATTGGCCTTCACTGTATTTTGTTTCATCGAAATAGAGATAATTTTCGCATTTAGGACAAAGAACTCGTTTCATTTTTATTATATAAAGATTTTCATTTGACTAACAACCATGCATTTTGGTAGGTCTCGCTTTTTCTTAATTCCAACAATTGCTTCATTGCTTCTTCTCGATTGTTGAAAGAGCAGATACTTACACGAATTTTTCCATTTTCATTCAACACTTTGGCCTGTGTAAAACCCTTTATCTTTAAATTGTCAGCTATGATTTGGGCGTCTTTTAAACCGATTCCTCCGATAACAATGATGTGGAATGAGGTCCTTGATAAAGATTGAACCGCATTTGTAGAGGGTGTTTCCGGTTTACTTACTTTAATTTCTTTTGTTGTTATCGAATCGGTTTTTGTTGTTGTAGATGCTATATGGGCTTTCTTTGGAAGAGTTGAAACCGATTTGTGAGGATGAGCCGTTAGCGTATTTGTATGAACAGGAGTAATTACTACAGATTGTTTTTCTATTTGTCCAAACAGTTCTCCGGGCAACAATTGAGCATAATTGGTTTGTCTGATTCTTGTATTTTCCACTGGAATAGAGAAAGCAAAAAACATCACAACGGTAGCAACCATTGCAGCAGCATTACGCAAAAACGAGCGATTGATTCTGATTTCATATGTTTTTTCTCTCTCTGTTGCATTGGCGAGAGTTTCTGATTTTTGTTTTACTTTCAAAACTTTCAGTTCTTGAATTTTGAAAGTATCCAAGCCATATAAAGAAGGAGTCGTTATTTTGAAATTGCAAGGTTTGAAATCATAACTGCCGTGCATGTTATAAAAGATTTCACCGATATTTTCTAAGTAAACTTTTCCTTCATCGTGCAACATTTGAATGAGTCGGTTTACGTCCTTTTCTACCATTCGTGCAGCATCAGAGAAATCCGTATGGTAGGTTGCCATATATGACTGTACCAAAATTCCATCATTCAATTTTAATTGGGAATTAAATCCTATGCTACGCACAGGAGGTAAAAAAAGATTTTCTTTTTTAATATATTTTGCCGAATCATAATGAGTCACAAACCCACCTAATCCAGGAACAATGACACAGTCATTTTCCAATAATAATGCTTCTATATGTCGTGCTAACTCTGTCATGAGTGCAAAAATAAGAGATAAATTGAATATATCCCAAAAAACTATGAAAAAAACGCTACTTTTGTACTGTTTTAATTACTATCACTAATGATGAAATATATACAGACAGAGATAAACGGCTTATGGCTTATAGAACCCGTAGTGCTTTCCGATGAACGGGGGTATTTTATGGAATCTTTTAAAAAAGAAGAGTTCGAAACGAATATAGGTCCGGTAGAGTTTATACAGGAAAATGAATCGCAATCATCTTTTGGTGTGTTACGTGGACTACATTATCAAATGGGGGAGCTTAGTCAAGCAAAATTAGTGCGTGTTGTTAAAGGTGAGGTGTTGGACGTGGCTGTCGATTTAAGACGTTCGTCTTCTACTTTTGGGAGACACGTGAGTATGTTGCTTAGCGAGAAAAACAAAAGGCAGTTTTTTATTCCTCGTGGTTTTGCCCATGGCTTTGCGGTATTGAGCGAAGATGCTATTCTTATGTATAAAGTGGACAATAAATATGCCCCTCATTCCGAAACAACAATAAGGTATGATGACCCGAGTTTGGGAATCGAATGGCCTATTTCAGAATCGCAAATGATTTTGTCGCCAAAAGATAAGCAAGGCATATCCTTTAAGGATGCCATTTGTTTTGAATAATGTTTTAACAAATACTGTTGATATGAAAATTGCAATTGTAGGAACAGGGTATGTAGGATTGGTAACCGGCACATGCTTTGCAGAGATTGGTGTGAACGTGGTTTGCGTGGATACTGATAAAACGAAAATAGAGTTGTTGAAAAAAGGAGAAATTCCTATTTATGAGAATGGACTCGAAGAAATGGTGATCCGTAATACGAAAGCCGGAAGATTAAATTTTACTACTTCTTTGGGAAATTGCTTGAATGATGTAGAAGTGATTTTTATTGCTGTAGGTACTCCGCCTGATGAAGACGGAAGCGCAGATCTGAGTTATGTGCTGGAAGTGGCGCGTACTATCGGGCGCAATATGAAGTCTTACAAACTGGTTGTCACCAAAAGTACTGTTCCAGTAGGAACAGCTTGTAGAGTTCGTGAAGCAATTCTGGCTGAATTAGACAAAAGAGGTGTTGAGATTGAATTTGATGTTGCTTCCAATCCTGAGTTTTTGAAAGAAGGAAATGCCGTTAATGATTTTATGAGTCCTGATCGGGTCGTTGTCGGTGTCGAGTCAGAGCGTGCTAAAAAAATAATGTCTAAACTTTATAAACCGTTCTTGCTAAATAATTTCCGAGTGATTTTTATGGATATTCCATCTGCGGAAATGACTAAATATGCTGCAAACTCCATGTTGGCAACCCGTATCAGTTTTATGAATGATATTGCGAATTTGTGCGAATTGGTAGGAGCAGATGTCAATATGGTACGTAGCGGAATAGGTTCGGATACACGTATAGGACGTAAGTTTTTGTATCCGGGCATCGGGTATGGAGGATCGTGTTTTCCAAAAGATGTGAAAGCATTGATCAAAACGGCAGAGCAGAATGGATACACTATGCGTGTGCTTCGTGCTGTAGAGGAAGTAAACAGTCGGCAAAAAAGCATATTGTTTGATAAGTTGTTGCGGCAGTTTGATGGTGACTTGAAAGGCAAAACGATAGCTCTTTGGGGACTTTCGTTTAAACCGGAAACAGACGATATGCGCGAGGCTCCCGCACTTGTTTTAATTGAAAAGCTCTTAGAAGCAGGATGCTGCATTAGGGTGTACGATCCTGCTGCAATGGCAGAATGCAAGCGACGGATAGGAGATGATGTCTATTATGCCAGTGACATGTATGACGCTGTATTAGATGCGGACGCTTTGTTGCTAATTACCGAGTGGAAAGAATTCCGTTTGCCGTCATGGGCGGTCATAAAAAAAACGATGTCTCGCTTAATTGTGTTGGATGGTCGCAATATTTATGATAAAAAAGAGATGGAAGAACTTGGTTTTACATATTCCTGCATTGGAAAATAAGATAAATAGTGTATCTTTATAGAAAAATTAAACGAATGACTAAATATCTCACAGTCTGCACAGTCTCTTTATTGGCTTTTTTGATTCTGTCATGCAAGGAAGCCAAGAAAGACCAACTTTCCGAATCTCCGGAAAACATAAAGGCCAAAGAGCTATTGCAAGGTATCTGGTTGGATGATGAAACAGACATTCCGTTGATGTATATCAAAGGGGATACCATTTATTATGCCGATTCCCAAAGCGCTCCAATTGCTTTTAAAATCATACGCGACACTCTTTATACTTATGGTAGAGATACGACTTACTATAAAATCGATAAACAAGCGGAACATATATTCTGGTTCCATTCGATGGCCGATAATGTAGTAAAACTGCATAAATCGGACGATGAGAATGATTCATTGTCGTTTGTTCATAAAAAAGTTGTAATACCTACTTATACGGAAGTTACAAAAAGGGACAGTGTGGTTAATTACGATGGTGTGCGCTACCGGGCGTATGTTTATGTGAATCCTTCTACACATAAAGTTATCAAAACCACCTATTCGGAAGAAGGTATCAGCATGGAGAGCGTATATTACGATAACATAATGCACGTTTGCGTGTACGAAGGTAAGAAAAGTTTGTTTGCCAGCGATATTACGAAACAAATGTTTGAAAAAGTAGTACCCGCAGATTTTTTAAATCAGAGTATTTTATCTGATATTAAATTTATTAAAGTAGACCGGAACGGCTTTCGTTATCAAGCGGTATTGTCCATTCCTGAAAGTTCTATTTATTGTCTGGCTTATTTAATCATTGCTTTCGACGGGACATTCGATATTGTTCCGGCTAAATAATTCCTCTACGCTTTATTTTCTTTTATCGGGAAATGCCCCGTTGTTTCTTTTTCCATTCGGTCGTTTCCCTTTGGGTTTCTTTTTCGAAGCATGGTTGTTCCGTCCTGACCGTGGCTTGTATTCAGGAGCTTCTCCCAATTCTTCGGGAAGAGGTATTTTATAAATATCCTTGCCGAGGAAGTTTTCAATATATTTAAAATTGGACTGCTCTTTTTCACTTATAAATGTGATGGCGACTCCATCGTTGTTGGCACGTGCCGTACGTCCGATTCGGTGTACATAGTCTTCGCTGTCGTGGGGGACGTCGAAATTAATAACCAGGCGAATGTCATCGATGTCTATACCTCGTGCTACGATATCTGTTGCTATCAAAATATTAATTCTTCCTGCTTTAAAATCTCGCATTACTTCTTCCCGCTGCGCTTGTTCCAAGTCCGAATGCATTTCTCCTACATTCAGTTTCATCATTTTTAAAGCCTTCGTTACTTCTTTTACTTTAATCTTCGAAGAAGCGAAGATGATGACACGTTCGGGCACTTCGTCAGTGAAAAGTGTACGTACGATTCCCAACTTTTGATTTTCATAGCACACATAAGCCGCTTGGATGATTTTATCTGCTGGTTTCGAAACCGCCAGCTTTATTTCTACGGGGTCGCGTAAAATAGTTTTGGCCAATTGTTGGATCTTTGCGGGCATTGTTGCCGAAAACATGATGGTTTGCCGTTCTTTCGGGAGGAACTTCACGATTTGCATAATGTCTTCGTAAAATCCCATGTCGAGCATTCGGTCCGCTTCATCCAATATGAAATATGAGACTTTCGACAGGTCGACATACCCCAAGTTTAGATGCGCAATCAGCCGCCCGGGAGTGGCGATAACCACATCTGCTCCTAAAGTTAATCCTTTCTTTTGCTGTTCGAAGAGTATTCCGTCATTACCTCCGTATACTGCGACGCTCGATACCGGCATGAAATAAGAAAAACCTTCCATCTGCTGATCAATTTGCTGCGCGAGCTCGCGTGTAGGCGACATGACTATGCAGTTTATTGCGTCTTCCGGGTGTCCTCCTTCCGATAATTTATTTAGTATGGGCAGCAGAAATGCGGCTGTTTTACCTGTGCCGGTTTGAGCTACTGCTATTAAATCTTTCCCTTCGAGAATTAGCGGAATGGCTTGTTCTTGTATAGGAGTGCATTCGTCAAATCTCATCGCATCAAGTGCTTCGAGAACATTCTCATTCAACTGTAGTTCGGAAAACTTCATTACTTTTTTATTTATTGGCAAAAGGTGAAATATGTTTTGTTTGTCGTTATATGTCCAGATAAGAGTCTTTGAATCCTAAGAAATAAAGTACTCCGTCGATGCCGATGGTGTTGATGGATTGCTTGGCATTGGCAACAACTTTCGGTTTGGCATGAAAGGCAATTCCCAATCCGGCTATTCCCAGCATCGGGAGATCGTTAGCGCCATCGCCTACGGCAATTGTCTGGGCAATATCCACCTTCTCTACTTGTGCTATCAGCCGTAGCAATTCGGCTTTGCGTTTGCCGTCTACTATATCCCCCAAATGCCTGCCGGTAAGTTTCCCGTCTATTATTTCCAGCTCGTTCGCATATACATAGTCTATACCGTATTTCTTTTGCAGATACTGCCCGAAATAAGTGAAACCTCCCGAAAGGATAGCGATTTTGTAACCGTATTTTTTCAGTACATCCATCAGACGGTCTACTCCTTCGGTGATGGGGAGTTTCTCGGCAATATCCTGCATCACCGATTCGTCGAGCCCTTTCAATAGGGCTACGCGACGGGTAAAGCTCTCTGTAAAGTCGATTTCCCCACGCATGGCGCTTTCTGTGATTGCTTTTACTTCGTCACCCACCCCTGCACGTATCGCTAGCTCGTCAATCACTTCGGTCTCAATCAGTGTGGAGTCCATATCAAAGCAGATGAGACGACGCATACGACGATACATATTGTCTTGCTGGAACGAGAAGTCCATAGCCAAATCGCTGGAAAGTTCCATTAATTGTTCTTGCATGGCAATTCGGTCTTTGGGGGTACCCCGTACAGAAAGTTCGATACAGGCACGGGTTCGCGCTTTCGTTTGATCTTCATCCAAAGGGATCCGTCCTGTCAAACGCTTGATAGCGTCGATATTCAAGCCTTGTTCGGATAGAATACGTGTGGCGGCCGATATTTGGCGGGCAGAAAGCTTCCGTCCCAATATAGTCAGGATGTATCGATTCTTTCCTTGCATTCCCACCCAGTTTTCGTATTGCTCGGTTGTGATCGGTTCAAACCGTATGGAGACTCCCAGAGATGAAGCTTTGAATAATAATTCTTTCATAATGAATCCGGAGTCTTTTTCTTCGCTTCTGCAAAGGATGCCCAACGACAAAGTGTTGTGTATATCTGCCTGACCGATATCGAGGATTGTGGCATCGTACTTGGCCAAAATCTCGGTCACGGAGGCGGTGAGTCCCGGACGATCTTCGCCGGTAACTCTGATCAAAATCAGTTCGGTATTTGATGAGTGCATAAAAACAGGCTTTTATCTTGCAAAAGTAGGGAAAAAACTTTGTTTTTATGCTAAATAACATGAAAAAAACAGGCGAAAAAATGAGATTTTTACTTGTTTTTTTGGAAGTTTGTTTGATAATTGTTTACCTTTGCATCCGGTTTCAAAGATAAAGGCTCTGATAGTCAGCGGATTCCTCTCCGCTGATGCCTGAAAATAAACATTTCGGGAAGAAACCACTGTTTGAGGACAGTCCCGGATAGTATTAACTAAAACCGAATTACATGAGACATGTAAAATGGATTTTTGTTGTATTACTAATTTGTTCCTTGACCGCTTTCGTTGAGAAAGACAAACCTACCGGAGGTTTGAATGAGGGTAATGTAGCCCCTGATTTTAAAGTCGAATCTACATTGGATACGCAACCGGCATTTCAGCTCAATCAATTGAAAGGCCGATACGTATTGCTTAGTTTTTGGGCGAGTTACGATGCGCATTCCCGGATGCAAAACATAAGTTTGAGCAATGTGCTTCGTTCTTCCCGCAATGTAAAACTGGTTTCTATTTCGTTCGATGAGTTTGAATCGATTTTTAAGGAAACAGTTCGTAAGGACCAAATAGTTACGCCGACTTGTTTCGTGGAAACGCAGGGCGAGAACTCGAGATTATTTAAAAAATACAATTTGAATAGAGGGTTCACTAACTATTTATTGGATGGAAATGGTGTGATTATTGCCAAAAACATCTCTGCTGCAGACCTTTCTGCTTATGTAAAAGAGATCGGTTGACGCTTGAAACGTATATAGCATAAGGAGAAAAGGACTTCTCGAAATCTTCCGTGTTTCGGCTGATGTAGAGAACAGACAAAAGAGGAAATGGATACAACAAAAAGTTCCGCTTGTGCTTGCCATCCGGCAAAGCAAGCGGAATTTCTATTTTCGGCAGACACAGTAAATATTTTCTAATATTTTTCTATGATTCTATTCCTGTTACGGCACGATGAAGTATTTGAAGAAGCTATTTTGAGCTGCCCGATATTTCTGAAAGAAATTGAGTGTGCCATTGCATAATTGTTTATAACTTCAGTGGGTTGTGAATGAAAAATGGACGAGTGCCGTGCTGCTGCTATTTGGGAGCATGCTTGTATAGGAAGAATGCAATAGCCGCATACAGAAGGTTGGGAATCCAAACTGCTATGACGGGCGGAACATTCCCATTTACGGCAAATGTGGAAGAAATGGTTTGAAATAAAATATAAGAGAAACTCAGGCCAAGACCAATGCCCAGATGGAGTCCCATTCCGCCTTTCATCTTACGTGATGAGAGAGATACTCCGATAATGGTCAGAATGAACGATGCGAATGACATCGCTATCCGCTTGTGATACTCTATTTCAAACTCTTTTATATTAGCAAACCCTCTTTTCTTCTGTTTGTTTATGTATTCGCTTAACTGCGGACTGGTCATCATCTCCTGTTGATTTTTCATAATCAGGAAGTCCGACGGATCCATGTTGATCAGTGAGTCTATGCGGTCACCTTTAGTGATTTTTTCTTTCAGGCCATCGAGTTCACGAATCATGTAGTCATGAATTGTCCATTTATTTACGGTGGTAGTATCGTACGTGATGCGTCGTGCCGTCAAATGAGACACAAGTTTCTTGTCGACAAATTTATCAAGTGAAAAGCGATTACCTGTTTTCATGGCGTCATTATAATTGTCGATATATGCTATGACGCCATTATCTACTTCCAGCTGTACGTTATGGGCCATATTTTTTTTCTTCGACTTAATGTATTTGTCTTCAAAGTTTAATCGGGTAATACTTCCTTGTGGGATTACGTACGCACTTAATAGAAACGTGACCAGCGCAATGATACTTGCTGAGATCATGTAGGGGCGCATCATCCGTTTAAAACTCATGCCTGTAGAAAACATGGCGATGATCTCGGAATTTTCCGCCAGCTTGGAGGTGAAAAAGATTACCGCGATAAATACAAACAGCGGACTAAATAGATTGGAGAAGTAAGGGATGAAATTCATGTAGTATTCGAAGATAATCTTACTCCAAGGAGCCTCATGCTCCATCAATTTATCCATTTTCTCGTTAAAGTCGAATACCACCGCGATGGATATAATCAGTGCGATAGCAAAAACGTATGTCCCCAAGAATTTCTTGATGATATACCAGTCCAGCCGCTTTATGAATTGATTGCTTTTCATTTTTACAGTCTTGTTGACACTTTGTTCACCATCATCGGTTTCCATGTAGAAAAATCACCGGCAATGATATGCTTGCGGGCTTCACCTGCCAACCATAAATAAAATGCGAGATTATGTATGGAAGCGATTTGCATCGCCAACAATTCTTGTGCATGGAAGAGGTGGCGAAGATAAGCTTTACTGTATAGAGTGTCTACTACGGATGCACCGTCTGCTTCGATGGGCGAGAAGTCTGTTTCCCATTTTTTGTTTCGCATGTTGATAATCCCGTCTTTGGTGAACAACATGCCGTTTCGTCCGTTGCGAGTAGGCATTACGCAGTCGAACATGTCTACCCCACGCTCAATGCCTTCGAGAATATTAACCGGTGTTCCCACTCCCATCAAATAGCGAGGCTTATCTTTAGGTAGAATGCCGTTGACAAGTTCAATCATTTCATACATCTTATCTACCGGCTCACCTACCGCCAATCCGCCAATAGCATTCCCGTCGGCTTCTTTCGATGCGATGAATTCTGCCGACTGCTTCCGCAAATCGGGGTATACGCATCCCTGAACAATAGGGAACAACGATTGGCGGTAGCCATACTTCGGTTCCGTTTCGTTAAATCGTTGGATACAACGGTCGAGCCACCGGTGTGTCAGTCCCAATGACTTTTTGGCATATTCGTAGTCGGAGTCTCCGGGAGGGCATTCGTCGAAAGCCATCATAATATCTGCCCCGATGGTACGTTCTATATCCATTACCTTTTCGGGTGTAAAGACATGTTTGCTACCGTCGATGTGCGAACGGAACTCGGCGCCTTCTTCACGAAGTTTGCGGATGCCTGCCAATGAAAACACCTGAAATCCTCCGCTATCCGTCAGCATAGGGCGGTCGAAGCCATTGAAACGGTGCAAACCGCCGGCTTTTTCAATCACATCCAATCCCGGACGAAGATATAAGTGGTAAGTATTTCCTAAAATAATCTGAGCTTTTATGTCTTCCTTCAGCTCGGTTAAATGTACTCCCTTTACGCTCCCCAATGTCCCTACCGGCATAAAAATAGGAGTCTGTATCTGCCCGTGGTCGGTCGTTATAAGACCTGCCCGGGCATTGCTTTTTGCATCTGTATGTTGTAGTTCGAACGTCATTCTTTCGGAGCTTTCTTTATAGATAAATCGATTGCGTCCGCCACTTTCTCGTCGGTTAGCGCAATGGCAAAAACTTCTTTTATATCGTTTACGTAATGGAAAGTCAGCCCTTTCAGGTAAATTTCCTGAATTTCATCTATATTCTTTTTATTCTCTGCGCTCATGATGATTTCCTTAATGCCGGCCCGTTTGGCTGCCAGAATCTTTTCTTTGATACCGCCCACCGGAAGAACTTTGCCTCGTAAGGTGATTTCACCGGTCATGGCAAGATTGGCTTTCACTTTTCGCTGCGTCAGAGCTGAAGCCAGCGAAGTTGCCATTGTGATTCCCGCCGAGGGACCGTCTTTAGGGATAGCACCTTCGGGCACATGAATATGAACATTCCAATTTTCAAAAATTTCTTGGTTTAATCCTAAGATGGAAGCGTGTGCCTTAATGTATTCGAGCGCCAGCATCGCCGACTCCTTCATCACATCTCCCAGATTTCCGGTTAATGTGAGACGTTCTCCTTTTCCCCGACTTAAGCTGGTTTCTACAAACAGAATTTCGCCGCCTACGGCCGTCCAAGCCAATCCGGTCACCACGCCGGCATATTCGTTGCCCTGATACTTGTCTCTCGTATACTCCGGCGCGCCTAAAATATCATATAAGTCAGACGGTTTTATCTCCGGCTTGGCGAAATAATTATCGGTCGCATATTGACGTGCCGCTTTACGGAGAATTTTGCCGATTTTCTTTTCCAGTCCGCGTACACCACTCTCACGTGTGTACGATTCGATGATAACTTCGAGCGTATTTTTCGGAATTTTGATATCCGTTTTCTTTAGTCCGTTAGCTTCCAACTCCTTAGGGACCAAGTGTCTGCGAGCGATCTCAATTTTCTCTTCAGTGATATAGCCGCTTACTTCAATCAACTCCATGCGGTCGAGCAGGGGAGCAGGGATCGTATTCAGGTTGTTGGCCGTAGCAATAAACAGCACCTTGGAAAGATCGTAATCCACATCGAGGAAGTTATCATGGAAAGCTGTGTTTTGTTCCGGATCGAGTACTTCCAACAATGCCGACGACGGGTCGCCTTGCCGGTCTGAAGTTACTTTGTCTATTTCATCCAGAATAAACACGGGGTTGGACGAGCCTGCCTTAATGAGGCTTTTGATAATCCGTCCCGGCATGGCGCCTATATATGTTTTGCGATGCCCCCGGATTTCGGCTTCATCGTGCACGCCTCCCAAAGACATGCGTACGTATTTACGTTTCAGTGCTGCCGCAATCGACTTGCCAAGCGAGGTTTTACCCACGCCCGGAGGACCGTACAGGCAAATAATCGGCGATTTCATATCGCCTTTCAGTTTAAGCACAGCCAGATGTTCCAAGATGCGTTCTTTTACATTCTCCAATCCGTAATGATCTTTATTCAACGTCTTTTCAGCGTTTTTCAAGTTCAGATTGTCTGTAGTATACACTCCCCACGGTAAATTCAGCATCGTTTGCAGATAGTTCAGTTGCACGCTGTAGTCAGGCGATTGCGGATGTGTGCGCTCTAATTTCGCGAGTTCTTTGAGGAAAGTGGCTTTTACCTCGGCGTTCCATTTCATTTTCTCCGCTTTTTCGCGCATTTCTTCAATCTCTTGCTCCTGTCCGCTTCCTCCCAGTTCGTCTTGAATGGTCTTTATCTGCTGTTGCAAGAAGTATTCGCGTTGCTGTTGGTCGATATCTTCACGCGCTCTCATCTGAATCGATGCTTTAATCTCTGCCAATTGCACCTCACGATTCAGAATTTCCAGCAAATGGTAAGTGCGTTCTCTTAGAGAGTTTATGCTCAGCAACTCCATTTTTTCGTCTTTCTTGAACGGCATATTGGAGCATATGAAGTTGACCAAAAACATTGCGTTTGTAATATTTTTGATTGCAAAGGCGGAATCCTGATGCAATGTATCAGAAGATTTGATGAATCGTATCGTCAAATCCTTGCATGCTTCTACCAATGCCTGAAACTCTTTGTCATCTTTGCCGGGAACTTCTTCTTCCAAGAGTTCGATTTCACCTTTCAGGTAAGGATGGCTTTCGGTAATGCTCTTCAGGTGCAAGCGTTTTCTCCCTTGAAGAATGACTGTTGTCGTCTGGTCGGGCATTTCCAATACACGTACAATACGCCCCACTGTACCTATATGATGCAAATCCTCCATTTTCGGTTCTTCTATTTGCACGGCCCGTTGGCATACCACCGCAATGTCTTTTTGCCCCTTTTCGGCATCATGCACCAGTTTCAAAGAAGATTTCCGTCCCACGGATATGGGCAGGAAAACTCCCGGAAACAAAACCATGTTGCGAAGAGGAAGAACCGGAAGAATTTCACCGGAATTTATATTCACATCAAACGCATGCTCGTCATTCCCTTCGAAGTCCGCAATGAGCGAAAATGCGTTATCGCTGCTGTCTTCCAATAAGTATTTTTCTTTCATTTGTCCGTTTTAATTAAAGTTTATGCTATGAAATGCGCATAAATCGGTTGCAAAGTTAGTTTATTCTGTTTAATAATTAAAATGCGTGTGGAATAAAAACACAAAAACAATGCCAAAATATGAATAGGCAGCAAACGCTTTTCATAATTATTATTTAATTTTGTCCGGATTAAGCCGGAATAGGTTTATTGACACCGAAGATCATTGTTGAAAAGCCTTTGGAGTTTAAGAGAGTAGCTATGTCAAATCCTTTTTTTAAGTTTAAACAGTTTACGGTATGGCACGATAAATGTGCCATGAAAGTTGGTACGGACGGCGTATTATTAGGCGCGTGGACGTCTGTTGAAAATGCCCGTCGGATACTCGATATCGGCACAGGAACGGGTCTGGTTGCCTTGATGCTGGCTCAACGAGCTTTGCCTGACGCCGATATCGTTGCCTTAGAGATTGATGAGCGTGCGGCGGAACAAGCAAAAGAAAATGTAAGCCGATCTCCTTGGAAGGGTAGGATAGAGGTAATCGCGAAAGATTTTAAAGAATACCGCACTGACGAAAAGTTTGATGTCATAGTATGCAATCCGCCTTATTTTGTAGAATCCTTGCATTGCCCAGATTCTTCACGGAGCATCGCCCGGCATAATCAGGCGTTGACTTATGAAGATTTATTGAAAGGGGTTTCCGGTTTGTTATCCGAAAAAGGAGTGTTTACTGTAGTGATTCCTGTCGATGTAGCGGAAAGAGTAAAAAAAATTGCCGAAAAAGAGAGGTTGTATCCGGTTCGGCAGCTATTTGTGCTTACCAAGCCGGGAGGAAGTCCGAAGCGAACGCTCATCTCTTTTTCTTGTCACCGGAAAGAGTGCATTGTTGAAGAGTTGCTTACAGAAGTCTCTCGCCATCAATACAGTAAAGAATATGTCGATTTGACCCGCATGTATTATTTAAATTTGGATTGATGTACCGCTATTTTCTGTCTTTAAGATATATTTTATAGGATTTGTGTATCATTTGGTAGCGTAAATAGGGTAAAATGAATTCTTTTGTGATATTTCTTTTAAAAGTGTTAACATAAAGATTATTTTCTTGGTTCGTTGAATAAAAATGCACTATCTTTGCAGCGAATAACAAGAAAAAAGAAATGATTATGAAGAAAAATTTAACTTATTGCTCTATTTTATCAGTGTTAATGATTATGTTGTCTGTAACTTTTGCAAGCTGCCAAAAAGATGATGAAGCGACCGGAAATGCTCAAGCTATGGTAAAAGTTGTAAATGCTGATGGTACAATAGCAGCCAATGTAGAAGTGAAAATGTATGATGAGGAGACATATGCAAAGTTCAAAAATAATAATAGAACCGAGCCTATCTTAAGATTGAAAACAAATGATGCGGGAATAGTCACTGTTGATTTGGATTATAATCTTTGGTTCGGTACTAAAAAGCAAAGAATGCTGATGTTCGTTGTTCAACGTGGTTATGATGATAATTGTGAGATTTGGTCTACAGGCAAAACTTTTGATCCGGGGAAAAAAGAAAAACTGGAAATTAAGCTCACTCCTTTGAAGTACCCGCATAAATAAAGAATGAATATATAATAACAATGACCCGGCTTCCGTCGGGTCATTGTTATTATACACGCGTTGTTATTCCACTATCTTAATATGGACCTGTCCGGAGAAAGCTGTGTATTCTGTGACTGTTATTATTGTTTGTCTCTTACGGCTTCCAAAACAGGAAGATTGGCTTCAGTCGGAATGTATATCACAGTCTTGTTATTGAGGTTATTCTGTTGTCGTACCCATAGATATTGGATGTATGCGGCAGTTATGCTTCCGTTCTCGATTTTTATCGCTTCCGCCGCACCTTTCGCACGTTCTATTTCTGCCTGAGCATTCAATTTTTCAGCTTCCAGATTCGCTTTAGCCTCTTCAATTTTGATTTTTCGGTTTTGTTCAGCTTTGGCAAACTCCGCTCTTCCTGACATTTCTTGCTGCCAAACGTTATAATACGGGATCGCAATAAATGCGCCAATGATGATCAACACTGCTAAAATACCTGTTAGTAAGATTGTTTTGTTCATACTATTGTTAAGGGTTTTACAAAGCCTTCCCAAGGCTGTTTGTTATTGATTTGGCAATGAGTTCAAAGACATAGAAATATCTCTGTTTTTATTTGTATATTTCCAGGCAGTCCGAATCATCGGTATGGGTAAGCTTTAGTCATTAAAACTTTGCGCATGAAAAAAGTGTTGGTCACTGACTTTTCGGATTGGACCTATATTTTTCGTCTTTACTTAACAGGAATAGTCTGTTATGGCCGGTGTTGCATAAAAAAAACTGATAGCTAAGTCTTTGCAACTTAATTATCAGTATTTTCTTTTGTCGGGGTAGCGGGATTCGAACCCACGACCCCCTGCTCCCAAAGCAGGTGCGCTAACCGGACTGCGCTACACCCCGAATCATTGATTTTTATGTTTCTTCCTTTTGTAGTCGGGGTAGCGGGATTCGAACCCACGACCCCCTGCTCCCAAAGCAGGTGCGCTAACCGGACTGCGCTACACCCCGCTACTTTAAAAGCTCATATTTTCAAAGGCGGTGCAAAGATAGGGAGTATTTTTAAATTAACAATAGGCTTATAGATGTTTTTTGCCGATTTATCCATAAAAAGCGAGAAAGAATTATCGGATAGAAATTTGTTTAAAGCTTACGGGGAATTCTTTCTTAGCTTTCTTCTTCAAGCATTTTTTATCTCGAATCTGTCATTAGAAGAATCTTTTTCGGATTCTAATGACGGATTAAGTCTTACCATGACGATGAATAGTGAAATTTTTGATCGTTCATTAACCGGAGGCATGTAAAGCAGAAAAATAAAAAAAAGAACTACTTTCCTGAACAATGTGATAGGAGAGTAGTTCCATTATATTCTTCCTGCTTTGGTTACAGCAAGTCCAATGCCTTAAAACATTTGGTTAATTTTTCCACGGCACGGTCTATTTGTTCTTTGGTATGAGTCGCCATTAAAGCTACGCGAACCAAAGTGTCTTGGGGCGCGCATGCCGGCGGGATAACAGGATTTATAAATACTCCCTCATCAAAGGCAAGTTTCGTGACAATGAATGTTTTCTCTGTATCGCGCACGTAAAGCGGGATGATCGGAGACTCTGTAGCGCCAATTTCGAAACCCGCCTCGCGGAACCGCTTCAATGCATAGTTGGTGGCATCCCACAGGGCCTGCAATCTTTCCGGTTCGTTCTGTATAATGTGGAGGGCCTCTAAAGCAGCAGCTGTGGCTGCCGGAGTATTGGAAGCACTGAATATGTAAGTACGGGCATTGTGGCGCAGCCAATTGATGATGGATGAATCGGCGGCAATGAACCCTCCGATGGAAGCCAGCGATTTGCTGAATGTACCCATGATTAAGTCTATTTCATGCGTCAGGCCGAAATGATCGCAAACTCCGCGTCCCAGTTTTCCGAAAACTCCCAAACCGTGAGCTTCGTCCACCATGATTGTTGCGTTGTATTTGTGCTTCAGGCGTACTATTTCCGGCAAATTGGCCAAATCTCCTTCCATCGAGAAAACACCGTCGACAATAATCAGTTTTACAGAGTCGGGATTACATTTTTGGAGCTGTTTTTCCAGATCCGCCATGTCGTTGTGCTTGTATTTCAACTGTTGGGAAAAGGAGAGACGCCGGCCGTCTACAATGGAAGCATGGTCGCGATCGTCGCAGATGATGTAGTCGTTACGGTCGGTCAGGCAGGGAATAACTCCGGAATTTACGGTAAAGCCTGTTGAGAAGCAAAGCGCTTCATCCTTTCCTACAAATGCCGCTAATTCTTTTTCCAGCTGAACATGAAGATCGAGCGTACCGTTCAGAAAACGTGAGCCGGCACAACCGGAACCATACTTACGCATAGCCTGAATCCCCGCTTCGATGACCCTCTCGTCTCCGGTAAGACCGGTATATGCATTGGAGCCGAACATTAGTACTTCGTGTCCGCCCATTTCAACTTCTGTCCCTTGTTTTCCTTCTATTTCCCGGAAATATGGGTAAACGCCCTTTGCCATAAATTGCTGTGGCAGGTTGTACTTAGCTAACTTCTCTTGTAATAATCCCATGAATTATATATTATTATACTCATTATCAGTTTTTTCCTGAACTCCTGATATCTTTTTTCTTAACAGGCATTTAAAACAGGGGGCAAAGATAACAAATTTTGTTTTTGACTGTTCTTTTTGAGAGAAAAAAGTTACTTTCGTTGTGAATGAGTCCCCTTGGTGGATTATTTTTTCATATATTTGTATTACTTTTGTCGTCTATATGTAAAAGAGGTAAGTCATGATGAATGAAAGCATGAAGAAAGTTATATTTGTCGTAAACCCCATTTCCGGTACGCAGAACAAGGAGGTTATGCTTAATTCGTTGGAGGATAAAATAGATAAAAAAAAATATACTTGGGAAGTAATATACACAGAGAGAGCCGGTCATGCCACAGAAATCGCCGCCAAGGCTGCGGAAGAGCAAACAGATATTGTGGTAGCCGTAGGGGGAGACGGCACTATCAATGAGATAGCCCGTTCTCTGGTCCATACCGATACTGCTTTGGGAATTATTCCGTGCGGTTCGGGAAACGGGCTTGCGCGACATTTACATATCCCGATGGACGCGAAAAAAGCATTGGATGTATTGAACGGAGGTCTTTTGAATACGATTGACTATGGAAAGATCAACGGGACCCCTTTCTTCTGTACCTGCGGAGTGGGCTTCGATGCTTTTGTAAGTTTAAAGTTCGCTCATGCCGGAAAACGGGGGGTGCTGACTTATCTCGAAAAAACGCTCCTGGAGAGCCTGACCTATCAGCCCGAAACGTATGAATTGGAAACAGAAGACGGAGTTTCCAAGTACAAAGCTTTTCTCATTGCCTGCGGAAACGCGTCGCAGTATGGCAATAATGCGTATATCGCCCCTCAGGCAACTTTGACCGACGGATTGCTCGATGTGACGATATTGGAACCGTTCACCGTTTTAGATGTTCCTTCTCTGGCTTTCCAGCTATTCAACAAAACTATCGACCAGAACAGCCGCATTAAAACTTTCCGTTGCCGGAAATTATGTATCCGTAGAACTGCTCCGGGCGTGGCGCATTTCGACGGTGACCCGATGCAGACTGAGGCCGATATAAATATAGAAGTGATCCCAAAAGGGCTGCATGTGGTTGTGCCTGAAGAGAAAAAAGTAAAGAAGAATGGTACGAATGTTCTTCAGAAAGCACAGGAGTATGTGGACGAGCTCAAGCTTCTTAACGAGGCTATTGTAGATAACATTACAGATAAAAATAAGAAAATCTTGAAAAAGTTCACAAAGAAAGATTGAAAATAAATACCGGATTCTGATTTATTGTGTACTTTTGCGCACCGCTATAAAATATCATAAAAATAAGAAATAT
Organism: Bacteroides pyogenes DSM 20611 = JCM 6294; assembly: GCF_000428105.1. GTDB lineage: Bacteria > Bacteroidota > Bacteroidia > Bacteroidales > Bacteroidaceae > Bacteroides > Bacteroides pyogenes. The sequence continues at coordinate 61,301 of NZ_ATZH01000027.1, forward strand.
GTTCAGAACGCACACATGTGGGGAACTGAGAATCTCCGATGTAAACAAGCAGGTTACACTCTCGGGTTGGATACAGCGCAGCCGTAAAATGGGAGGAATGACCTTTGTCGATCTTCGCGATCGTTATGGTATCACTCAATTGGTTTTTAATGAAGAAGTAAATGCTGAGCTTTGCGAGCGCGCCAACAAGCTGGGGCGTGAGTTTGTCATTCAGGTTACCGGAACCGTGAACGAGCGTTTCAGCAAAAATTCGAATATACCTACCGGAGATATTGAAATAATCGTTTCCGGGTTGAATGTGCTGAATACGGCGTTAACACCTCCGTTTACCATTGAAGATAATACAGACGGCGGCGATGATATCCGTATGAAATACCGTTATCTGGACCTTCGCCGGAGTGCCGTACGCTCTAATCTGGAATTGCGCCATAAGATGACGATCGAGGTCCGCAAGTATCTCGACAGCATGGGATTCATCGAGGTGGAAACTCCGGTATTGATCGGCTCTACACCCGAAGGCGCGCGCGACTTCGTCGTACCTTCGCGCATGAATCCGGGGCAATTCTACGCGCTTCCGCAATCGCCGCAAACGTTGAAGCAGTTGCTGATGGTTTCCGGCTTCGACCGTTATTTCCAGATAGCCAAATGTTTTCGCGACGAAGACTTGCGTGCCGACCGACAGCCTGAGTTTACGCAGATAGACTGTGAAATGAGTTTCGTGGAACAAGAGGATATTATCACCACTTTCGAGGGAATGGCGAAACACTTATTCAAGACTCTCCGGGGCGTTGAATTGGCTGAACCGTTCCAACGTATCTCATGGGCGGACGCGATGAAGTATTACGGAAGCGATAAACCCGACCTGCGTTTCGGCATGAGATTCGTGGAATTGATGGATATTATGAAAGGTCATGGGTTCTCCGTTTTCGATAATGCCGCGTATATCGGCGGTATCTGCGCCGAAGGAGCCGCGACTTATACCCGTAAGCAACTGGATGCTTTGACAGACTTCGTGAAAAGGCCTCAGATTGGCGCCAAGGGAATGGTTTATGCTCGTGTGGAATCCGACGGAACCGTGAAATCGAGTGTCGATAAATTCTATACTCAGGAGGTTTTGCAGCAAATGAAAGAAGCATTCGCAGCCAAGCCCGGCGACCTGATCCTCATTCTTTCGGGAGACGACGTGATGAAAACGCGGAAACAGTTGAACGAACTCCGTCTGGAAGTCGGCAATCAGCTGGGATTGCGCGATAAAAACAAGTTTGCCTGCCTGTGGGTGGTCGATTTCCCCATGTTCGAATGGAGTGAGGAGGAAGGACGCCTGATGGCAATGCACCACCCGTTCACGCATCCGAAAGAAGAAGATATCCCGTTGCTCGACACCAATCCGGCGGCAGTGCGCGCCGACGCTTACGACATGGTAATCAATGGCGTGGAAGTAGGAGGGGGATCCATTCGTATCCACGACGCCAATTTGCAGGCAAAAATGTTCGAGATATTAGGTTTTACTCCCGAAAAAGCACAGGCACAATTCGGATTCCTGATGAACGCGTTTAAGTATGGAGCGCCTCCTCATGGCGGTTTGGCGTATGGACTCGACCGTTGGGTTTCTTTATTTGCCGGTTTGGATTCCATCCGCGACTGTATCGCGTTCCCGAAGAACAACTCCGGGCGGGATGTGATGTTGGACGCTCCGTCCGAAATCGATCCTTCCCAACTTGAAGAGCTGAATCTGGTTGTCGATCTTAAAGAAGAGAAGTAAACGATGAGAAAGAATCGTTTTCTTTATAACACTACCCTGTCACTTATAAGCAACCTGCTGTTGGTGATGGGGTGCTTTATTCTCTGCCGGATCGTATTTATCGCGGAGAATTACGGCGCATTCTCCGACTTGAGCATGGCACGCCTTCGGAGAATGTTCGGAGGAGGGCTGCTGTTCGATACCTCCGCCATCATCTATACCAATCTGCTTTATATTTTCCTGATGCTGATTCCTTTACATCTCAAGGAGCATGCGGTCTATCAGAAAGTGACAAAAGGAATTTTTGTCATTACCAACCTGATAGCCATTGTCATGAATCTGATGGATACCGTCTACTTTCAATATACCCACCGTAGGACAACGGCTTCCGTTTTCAGCGAATTTAAGCATGAAGGCAATCTCGGAGGAATCATGGGTACGGAACTGTTGAACCATTGGTATCTGACGTTGCTGGCCATTGCCTTCGGTTACGCGTTGTTCAAGCTGTATCGTAAGCCGGAAGAAGTGCGCATAAAGTCTTTCCCGCTGTATTATGCCGTGCATTTGTTCACATTCGCGGCAGGTATCTATCTGTGTGTCGGAGGTATGCGCGGAGGCTTTACGGGCATGGTGCGCCCCATTACCATCAGCAACGCCAATAAGTATGTAGACCGCCCCATAGAAACCGGCATCGTGCTGAACACTCCTTTCTCTATTTACCGTACTTTCGGCAAGAAGCCGTTTAAAGTTCCTGCTTACTTCGACAAAGAAAAAATGGAAGCGCTGTACACTCCGGTGCACCTGCCTTCCGATTCTGTGGAATTCCGTCCGCTGAATGTGGTTGTCTTCATCCTCGAAAGTTTCAGTAAAGAGAATAGCGGTTTCCTGAACCGCGAAGCGGATAACGGAACCTATCAGGGGTTTACCCCTTTCCTCGATTCTTTGATGACAGAGGGGCTTACCTTTAAGTATTCTTTCTCCAACGGAATGAAAAGCATCGACGGAATGCCTTCCGTTCTGTCGGGAATCCCCATGTTTGTAGAACCTTTCTTCCTGACTCCGGCTTCGCTGAACACCGTGTCCAGCATCGGCGGAGAACTGAGTAAGAAGGGATATTATACCGCTTTCTTCCATGGAGCCGATAACGGCTCGATGGGGTTCGAGGCTTACGCGCGTACTGCCGGTTTCCCGCACTACTACGGTCGCACGGAATACAACGAAGCCAATCCGGGAAACGACGATTTCGACGGTCATTGGGGGATTTGGGACGAAAAGTTCTTTCAGTTCTATGCCAACAACTTGTCGACTTTCCGGCAGCCGTTCGCCACTGCATTATTCAGCTTATCCTCACATCATCCGTTTGCCGTTCCGGCAGAGTATGAAGGGGCATTCCCGAAAGGAAACAAGCCCATTCGCCAATGCATCGCATACACCGATCACTCTTTAAAGCTGTTTTTTGAAAAAGCATCCAAAGAGGCGTGGTACAAGAATACGCTGTTTGTGTTTACCGCCGATCACACCAACTCTCCGGAACGTCCGGAATATGAAACGGAATGCGGGCTTTTTTCCGTTCCGGTGGTCTTCTATCATCCGGGAAGCAGCCTGAAAGGATTCAGAGAAGATGTGATTGCCCAGCAGATAGATATCATGCCTACGGTATTGGGATACTTGGGATACGACAGACCTTATGTATCTTTCGGGTGCGATTTGCTGCGCACTCCGCCGGAAGAGACGTATGCGGTAAATTACATTAACGGAATCTACCAGTTTTTTAAGGGCGATTATCTGTTGCAGTTCGACGGGCAGAAGCCGGTGGCCTTGTATGCTTTTAAAACCGACAAGCTGCTGAAAAATAACTTACTGGGTAAAGTCGCGGCGCAACAGCCGATGGAGGAGGAGTTGAAAGCAATCATCCAGCAATATATGACGAGAATGAATGCCGACGAACTCATTGTAAAGTAAAGGGGAGGGCTTAAAAGAGACGCCATGCAAAGGAGGTGTGTCAAAATGCACACCTCTTTTTTTATGCACAAAGCCCCGACTTTCACAAGCCGGGGCTTTGTTATTACCTAAAGATTTTGTATCTTTAAGCATAACTTTTTATAC
>NZ_ATZH01000028.1 GCF_000428105.1 Bacteroides pyogenes DSM 20611 = JCM 6294
AATTGCCCGTATTCTTTCTTTTCCGGGGTTTTTCCTTTGGATTTATTTTACTCCCTTTTTGTTTGGTATATTCTTTTAGCCTCGTTTTTTTTCTTTTTTCTCATGTCATAACCTTTTTCAGGTGGTTATAGCGCGAGGGTTCCACCTCTTCCCATTCCGAACAGAGCCGTTAAGCCTCGCCGCGCCGATGGTACTGCGTCACAGTGGGAGAGTAGGTCGCCGCCTTTTTTTTCTTGTATTCCCCTCTTTTCCCCTCAGAAGGAAGAGAGGGGAATCTTTTTTTTTACCCACCTTTCACTGCCGGTCGCTGTATACAGGCTGTTGGCCCACCCGATATTTCGGGTGAGCGCCTGTTTTTGGCTCTGTCATTATTCTTGGGGATTTAATAATTCATGCAAATATCTTTGCGCTCCATCTTTTGCTCCACCAAAATCGGTAATATTCTGGGCTCACCCGACAAACTAGGGGGATTAAGCATATAGTTTTGTCAGTCTGAAAAGGAAACCTGATATCCGTCACTCCTCTTACTGAAGCTCCGAATGATTTGATCTTTGCGTTGAATGATTCGGAGAAACGGATTTGAAAGTTTGTTCTCTTTTATTGCTGTACGGTAACACTTTTTCTCCAATCCGTGTAAGGTACAACGGCTTAAACATGTTGATTTCTTATGTTATTCTGTTATCACCGCTCTTTGATTTTATTTCCTGCCAACAAGGATGTTGAAAGAAAACCGTGTAGTCGACAAATCTTACAGCCGGCTGTTCGGGCTGCGCTGTCATTTCATCCTTTCTTTTCCAATTAGTAGTTGGCCCGTTGGAGGGGGATCAGTCATCGATGACGGCTATCCCCATTTTCTTCATCAGGAAGCAGGCGTTCATGTTCTGCGCCACCCCTTCCCTCATTCGATACGAGAAAGTGAGTTCGTTGTTTGCAATGTCGGCTTCGAAGCAGTAATTCCGTATATTCTCCGGAAAGGCATCCGCCAAAGTGCTTAGGAGCAAGTCGTGCGTGGCGATGATTCCGTTCGCGTTCATCGATATGAGTTGCTTGATCAGCGCGAAAGAGCCTTTCTGCTTATCCGTCGAGTTGGTTCCTTTCAATATCTCGTCCAGAATGATGAAGAGCTTTTCTCCGTTCCGGAGCTTGTCGATAATCAGCTTCAGACGCTTAAGCTCGGCGAAGAAGTAAGACTCGTGATCGGTGAGCGAATCGCTCGTGCGCAAACTCGTGACGAGGCGCGCCGGGGTGAAGATCATCTTCCTCGCCCATACCGGCGAACCGATGCTTGCCAGCAGGTAATTCACGCCGACGGTGCGCAGATAAGTACTTTTGCCCGCCATGTTGGCCCCCGTGACGATGATAAACGAAGGGCGTTTCTCTATGTTTATGTCGTTACATACACACCGTTCGGGCGCCATCAACGGGTGTCCCAACGCTTCGGCTTCCAGTTCGAAGGGAAGTGTGGACACATCCGGATAGATGTAGTCCGGATGATTGTATGCAAAAGTGGCGAGCGAGCAGTACGCATCCATCTCGCCGATTGCCTCCAGCCATTGCGGAAGTTCCGCGCCGTTCTCTTCCTTCCACTGCTCTATGCGCATCACCTGCCGCAACTCCCAGAAGAAAAGTCCGTTGAGAATGGTGCTCACCAATATGTTGTTTCGCTGATCGAGCCCGTTGAGCAGGTGCGACAAGCGGTGAAGCGCTTGCGACGCTTTTTTCCCATGCGCCGTCAGTTCGTTTTGCAGAGCCCGCAGATTCTCGCTCCGCATTTCTTTGCGTTCGGTGAGCAGAATCTGGTCGGCATAGGCCGAAAGAATCTGCAACTTCTTGCCGTAGGTGATTTGCAGCTTGGTGATGCCTTGAGTGAACACGAAGCTGAATGTGACACAGCCTACGAATACGATGCCCGCAAGGGTGAAAGGAAGCGCGTCGGCAATGGCGGCTCCGATGAAGCACGCGTTCAGCAAGGCGATACAAGCGGGCAGAATCCGTAGCAGCAAGTGTTTGCGGTAGCGTATCGGAGCATTCGCCCACTCATAGATTTCGTTTGTTCTCGTGGCGTTCGCGCTGTTCAGAAGCCCGAAAAGCCGGAAGTTCTGGCGGTATTCCAACTCCTTCGAAAGTTCGCCGACGGCTTCCTGCCGTTTCACGATGCGCTCTTTCTCTTCCAGCGGATGTTTGAACCAATCTGCCAGATGCCGGCTCCCGATGTTTGTGGACGTGCGGTTGGCGGCTTGAAACAGCGACTTGTCTCCAAACACATCCAAATCGAAAGAGTACAGATGCGTCGGGTCGATGTATTCGTTTCCGGCGTCGAACGCCGTGAAGTCACCGTGCAGTGCCTTTAATTCCTGTCGGTTGATTTCTATCTTTTTCTTCAGGTAATCTTTCCGGTAAAACCAGCGATTGTGTATTTTCACCAGCCAGATGAAGACGAAAAAAGGAAGCACGGACAGCGGAAGTATATAATTCCATCCTCTGTTGTAGAAAAGAAAGAAAGAGACGACAGCTTCGGTGAAAAGAATAACGCGCAGAAAGCTGATCCGTGCAATATGTTTTCTTGCTTTTTGTAAATGTTGTTCAGATTCGCTTACAATCTTGCGGTATGTTTCTTCGATGCTTTTTATCTTGTTATTCATGGGATATTGCTGTTTACTATTGGTTGGCAAAGATAAATATTATTCTTTATAGAGACAATAGCGCGCGAGTGTGTAATGTTCGGAAGAGTCGGGGTGCACGGGGTGAATAAGCCGTCGTTTGCTTTCGGACGTTCTGTCGCCGGACGAAACAAGAACCCCCTTGCGGCACGTTTCATCAGTTGCTCGAACGAGGTAGGCTGTAAAGAGCGTTGTCGATCGTACGTTAACGACCTTCGTTATATGAGTCCTCGTGGAATGACTCCAATGGGGATCGACCTTGTGCCGGGGGGGAAGATTCATCAGGAACGCCCCAATTGTAGGGGAATTGCACTCAAGAACATGTGTGCTTGAGATAGAAACAGTATTGCCCGGAGACAGTTGCGCTTACGGATAATGCAGAAAAAGGTCCTACTGACAAAGTTAAATCACCGTTTCCTGCCAACGGGGCAAGGGTTCTGTTTTGATGAATCAGAGGTTTTCTTTCAATGGAGCCGAGATTTTCTTTCGATCAATCAAAAGCTCTTTTTCAATGAATCAGAGGTCTTGTTTTGATGAAACAGAGATTTCATTTTGATAAAATAGGGGCTTCTCTTTGAATGCTGCTAATAAGCCGGGAATCTTGCAAAAGTTTTCTTTTGATGGAGGAAGGGTTGCTTTTCGATAAATCAGAAGCTCTTTTTCAATGGGTCAGAGGCTCTGTTTTGATGAAACAGAGATTTCATTTTGATAAAATAGGGGCTTCTCTTTGAATGCTGCTAATAAGCCGGGAATCTTGCAACAGTTTTCTTTTGATGGAGGAGGGGTTGCTTTTCGATAAATCAGAAGCTCTTTTTCAATGAATCAAAGGTTCTGTTTTAATGAATCAGAGTTTTCATTTTGATGAAGCAGGAGCTTCTCTTTGAGTATAGCTAATAAGTGAGAATCCTGCAACAGTTTTCTTTTGATGGAGGAGGGGTTGCTTTTCGATAAATCAAAAGCTCTTTTTCAATGAATCAGAGATCTCATTTTGATAAAACAGGAGCTTCTCTTTGATGAACCGAAGGTTTTCTTTTAATGGAGTTGAGATTTTCTTTCGATAAATCAGAAGTTCTCTTTTGATGAAACAGAAGCTCTGTTTCGATGAATCAGAACTTCTCTTTTAATGAGTTAGGAGCTCTCTCTTGATGAAATAGAACTTTTCTTTTGATGAAACAGAAGCTCTGTTTTAATAAACCGGCCCTCCCCACTGATTAACCCAAACTTCCCCACTGATGCACCCAAAGTTTCCCACTGATGAAACAAAAGTTTCCCACCGGGGAAACAAAAGTTTCCATACGGGGAAAATAAAGTTTCCCCGGTGGGAAACTAATTATCTCTTACGATGTTTTCAACGGTGGATAACTATGTCGTCTATCGTCTCCCTTAATGATACGCCTTTGCTCTCATGCTGTGCGCGAAACTCCTATCTCCCGTTTTTTGATGAAATTCATTGCGCTTGACGACGTTCTTCTTGCTTTCGTGCTGCTTCGCGCCGGGTCCGGAATAAACCATTTGGCGGCTAAACAAAGTTTATCGACTTCGAAATGAAAACGCCCGAAGGTCCGGAATAAACCATTTCACGGGTAAACGTGTTGAATATATCGAATCGGCAGACGTTCATCCGTCTCTTACGAAGCGCGGCAGCAAAAAAGGATATTTCGGCAGATGGTGCGGGAATGTGCTGCGAGACAGGTCGCCGGGTCGCGGGAAAATAGTTTGATACACTGAAAAAATAAAGGATAAGTTTGCTTAATTCTGTCGAAATGAGTATTTTTCCACTCGAAAAGCATGAAATCTTTCAAAAAAGGGAAAGTATGAAGAAAGTATATCTTTTGGCATTGTTAATGAGTTTTCTGAGCCTTCCGTTATTGGCGCAACAGCATATTGTCTATGTGAACCTGAAGAATCTGCTTGCCCAGAAAGGCGATACTGTGACTACGTTGCGTATCGAAAAGCGTTCGAAGAGCCAGATACTGCTGACGGGCGGAGCCGATTACCGGATTACGGCGGGCGACAACGAACTCCTTTGCCATGTATTGAAGAAGCGCTGCTTTGCCGTGCTCAGCGATGAGGGCGATCTGTATCTCAACTGCCGCAAGCTGCGATACAAACGGCTGCGATTCGGCGGTTGGTTTGCCCCGGCTGTCCGTTTGGGAAACAACATTTATTTTTCCGCTATGCCCGTAGGCTCTGTTGTCGGAAGCCTGTTTGTCGGTGAAGAAGACCAGAAATTAGGCGGTCAGGTGGGAGACGCCCTCGCAACCTCCGGTTTGGTGAATAAACGGGTGTGTTACGAGCTTAACGGAGAAACCGGTAAAGTCGATTTCGTAGGCAAAGAACGGATGCTTCAGCTGCTTGAAGGATATCCGGAATGGCGGCAGGCATATTTGAAAGAGAACTGCCAGGAAACCAAAACCACGTTTAAATACATCATGATGCTGAAAGAAGTGAAAGAATAAAGCCGCTTTTTCTTGTATCACGCATGGAATCCTCTTGTTTTAGCTTTAATTTGTAACAATTCAGGGCTAAAACAAGAGGATTTTTTCAATTGCCGGGCGCAGGCGCCACAGACTTTCTTTCTTGCCGGATATCATTCCGATAATTGTTTTTTGCCTTTATGCCAATCTTTTTATCCCGATTCTTTTCTTTTTTCTTCTTTTTTCTCTATATTGCGGGAGTTATCAAGCGAAATTGCTTACAGTTTGCAATCTTAATTCTGAGTTATGATGAACAAGACTATTTGCGACACACTTCCCGTATACCCTGATTTTGCAGAAGGTATTCGGAGGGCTCCCGATCGCGGGTACACGCTTACCCCGTCGCAAACGGCTACAGCCCTGAAAAACGCATTGCGATACATTCCTACGGAATGGCACGAACAATTGGCTCCGGAATTTCTGGAAGAACTACGCACGCGCGGGCGGATCTACGGATACCGCTTCCGTCCCGCAGGCGATTTGAAAGCGAAACCCATCGATGAATATCGCGGACGCTGCATCGAGGGAAAAGCCTTTCAGGTGATGATCGACAACAACCTCTGCTTCGATATCGCCCTTTATCCCTACGAACTCGTCACTTACGGAGAAACCGGACAGGTTTGCCAGAACTGGATGCAATATCGTCTCATCATGCAATATCTGGAAGAGCTTACCCAAGACCAAACGCTGGTAATCGAATCGGGACATCCGCTGGGTTTGTTCCGTTCGCGTCCCGACGCGCCGAGGGTCATCATCACCAATTCGATGATGGTGGGCATGTTCGACAATCAGCACGACTGGCATGTCGCGGCTCAAATGGGTGTTGCCAATTACGGACAGATGACTGCCGGCGGATGGATGTATATCGGTCCGCAAGGCATCGTGCACGGTACATTCAATACGCTGCTGAATGCCGGAAGAATGAAATTGGGAATTCCGAAAGATAAAGATTTGCGCGGACATCTCTTCGTTTCTTCCGGGCTGGGTGGCATGAGCGGCGCGCAGCCCAAGGCGGCGGAAATCGCAGGAGCGGCATGTATCATTGCCGAAGTCGACTCGTCGCGCATCGAAACCCGTTATAATCAGGGCTGGGTGGGGCACGTCACAGAGAGTTTGCCGGAGGCTTTCCGGATGGCGCAAGCGGCTTTGGAAAAACGAGAGCCTTGTTCCATCGCTTATCATGGCAATGTGGTGGACCTGCTGGAGTATGCCGAACAGAAAGGCATTCATATCGAGCTGCTTTCCGACCAGACTTCCTGCCATGCCGTATATGAAGGCGGATACTGTCCCGCCGGACTGACATTCGACGAACGCACACGCTTGTTGCACGAGTCGCCGGAGGAGTTCAGAAAGCTGGTGGACATCTCCCTGCGCAGGCACTTTGAAGTGATTCGCAAGCTCGTGGCGCGCGGCACTTACTTCTTCGATTACGGCAATTCGTTCATGAAAGCCATGTACGATGCGGGCGTGAAGGAGATTTCGCGCAACGGCACAGACGAGAAAGACGGCTTTATCTGGCCCAGCTATGTAGAAGATATTATGGGGCCCGAGCTGTTCGACTACGGATACGGCCCCTTCCGTTGGGTTTGCCTGAGCGGAAAGCATGAAGACCTGATCAAGACCGACCGGGCGGCGATGGAGTGTATCGACGTGAACCGCCGCGGACAGGATAGGGATAACTATAACTGGATACGGGATGCCGAGAAGAACCGGCTGGTTGTCGGCACGCAGGCGCGCATCCTTTATCAGGATGCGGTAGGAAGAATGAACATCGCCTTGCGATTCAATGAGATGGTGCGCAAGGGCGAGGTAGGCCCCATCATGCTGGGCCGCGACCACCACGATGTGAGCGGCACGGACTCTCCCTTCCGCGAGACATCGAACATAAAAGACGGAAGCAACGTGATGGCGGATATGGCTGTGCAATGTTTCGCCGGCAATTGCGCGCGCGGAATGAGCCTCGTGGCTTTGCACAACGGTGGAGGCGTAGGCATCGGCAAGGCGGTGAACGGCGGGTTCGGCATGGTGTGCGACGGCAGCGAACGGGTAGACGAAATTCTCCGTTCGTCCATGTTGTGGGATGTGATGGGAGGAGTGGCGCGCCGTTCGTGGGCACGAAACGAACATGCGATGGAGACCATCGACGCTTTCAACCGTTCGCATTCCGAAGGCTACCGTATCACGATGCCTTATCTGGCGGATGAAAAATTGATAGAACGGCTAAACAAATTAAACTAATAACTTAAAGACATGAATTGGAATAAAATTGTAGAATGCGTGCCCAACTTCAGCGAGGGACGCGACTTGGCGAAAATAGATCAGATTGTATCTCCGTTCCGGGGAAAGAGCGGCGTGAAGTTGCTCGACTATAGCAACGACGAAGATCACAACCGGCTGGTGGTGACTCTGGTAGGCGAACCGGAAGCATTGCGCGATGCGGTGGTGGAAGCCATCGGCATAGCCGTTCGTCTGATAGACCTGAACAAGCATCAGGGACAGCATCCCCGCATGGGAGCGGTAGATGTAGTACCTTTTATTCCGATAAAAAACGTCACGATGGAAGAAGCCGTCGCTCTTTCGAAAGAGGTGGCGGAGCAGGTTGCCCGGCTTTATAATCTTCCGGTCTTCCTGTATGAGAAGTCGGCTTCGGCTCCTTACCGTGAAAATCTTGCCACAGTGCGCAAAGGGGAGTTCGAAGGCATGGCGGAGAAGATAAAGCTTCCCGAATGGGCGCCCGACTTCGGCCCCGCCGAACGGCATCCTACGGCAGGAACAGTAGCTATCGGGGCACGCATGCCGCTGGTGGCCTACAACATCAACCTGAATACTCCCGATCTGGAGATTGCCGGCCGTATTGCCAAAAACATCCGTCACATCAACGGCGGGTTGCGTTTTGTGAAAGCGATGGGGGTGGAACTGAAAGAGCGGAACATCACGCAGGTTTCCATCAACATGACCGACTATACCCGCACCGCGCTTTACCGGGCTTTCGAGCTTACACGCATCGAAGCCCGCCGCTACGGAGTGAGTATCGTGGGAAGCGAAATTATCGGACTGGTACCAATGGAGGCGTTGATCGACACGGCATCGTACTATCTCGGATTGGAGAACTTCTCCATGCAGCAGGTTCTCGAAGCACGTATCATGGAATAAAAAACGGCGTATGAGTGAAAACCTGATTATATTCAATGCCCGCATCGTGACACCGATAGGATTTACGGCGCGTCGCGGTGCGGAAATGTCGCAACTGCGCATTATCGAAAACGGAACGGTGGAGGTGACCGATGGTATCATCACTTACGTAGGGGAGAATCGCGGGGAGTCGCGCGACGGCTACTACCAGAACTACTGGCATTACAATGCCCGGGGGCATTGTGTGTTGCCCGGTTTTGTCGACTCGCATACGCATTTTGTATTTGGCGGCGAACGTTCCGAAGAATTCTCCTGGCGTTTGAAGGGCGAAAGCTACATGTCTATCATGCAGCGCGGAGGCGGAATTGCCAGTACCGTAAAGGCTACGCGCGCGCTTAACTTCCTCAAGCTCCGTTCCGCAGCCGAAGGCTTTCTGAAGAAGATGAGCGCCATGGGGGTGACCACGGTGGAAGGGAAAAGCGGATACGGCTTGGATCGCGACACCGAGCTGCTCCAGCTTAAAGTGATGCGCAGCCTGAACAACTCGGAGCATAAGCGGGTGGATATTGTGTCTACCTTTTTGGGCGCTCACGCCCTCCCCGAGGAGTATAAAGGCCGGGGCGACGAATACATCGACTTCCTGATCGATGAGATGCTTCCGCTTATCCGCAAAGATGACTTGGCGGAATGCTGCGATGTGTTCTGCGAGAAAGGGGTATTCTCTGTAGAGCAGTCGCGCCGCTTGCTTTCGGCCGCCAAAGAGGAAGGCTTCCTGCTGAAACTTCATGCCGACGAGATTGTCTCTTTTGGCGGAGCCGAGCTGGCTGCCGAACTGGGCGCTTTGTCGGCCGACCATTTGCTTCAGGCATCCGATGCCGGCATTCGGGCAATGGCGGAGGCGGGTGTGGTTGCCACGTTGTTGCCGCTGACTGCGTTCGCGCTGAAAGAACCCTATGCGCGTGGCCGCGAAATGATCGATGCCGGTTGTGCCGTAGCGCTTGCTACCGATCTGAATCCGGGAAGTTGCTTCTCCGGTTCCATACCGCTGACCATCGCGCTTGCTTGCATTTACATGAATCTCAGCATCGAAGAGACGATTACCGCCCTCACGCTCAACGGTGCCGCTGCTTTGAATCGCGCGCATCGCATCGGAAGTATCGAAGTGGGCAAACAGGGCGATTTCGTCGTTCTGAATTCGGACAACTACCACGTTCTACCTTATTATATAGGTATGAATTCCGTGGCGATGACAATAAAGGAAGGGGTGCTATATCCCGTAAATTGATTAACTAAAAACTTAATACTATGTTAGTAGAATTAACCGTAAAAGATTTCTTAGATAAAGTAGCCGGCAGCGATCCCGTTCCCGGAGGTGGAAGCGTCGCCGCCCTGAGCGGGGCATTGGCTTCGGCGCTTGCCACGATGGTAGCCAATCTGACAATCGGCAAGAAGGGCTATGAAGACCATGAGGAAATAATGTTGCACGCACGGGAAACCACCGCGCAGCGGTTGCAGGAGTTCGTCGGTCTGATTGATAAAGATTCGGAAGCGTATGATAAAGTGTTTGCTTGCTTCAAGATGCCCAAAAGCACCGACGAAGAGAAGGCGGCAAGGAGTGCTGCCATTCAGGAGGCAACGAAGCATGCAGCCCTTGTTCCCATGGAGGTGGCCCGCAAAGCTTTGGAAATGATGCCGGTGATAGCCGATGTGGCTCGTCTGGGAAACCGCAATGCCGTGACGGACGCTTGTGTGGCGATGATGTCTGCCCGCAATGCGGTGTTGGGCGCGTTACTTAATGTGCGCATCAATCTGGGCGGACTGAAAGATAAAGAGTTTGCGTCATCTTTGCAGGCAGAGGCCGACCGGATGGAGCAGACTGTTCGCGAACGGGAAAAAGAGTTGTTGGATGCCGTTAATCAAGATTTACGCGTATGAGTGCCAATGTCTATCAAGTCGGTTCCGGAGATCTGACCTTCGAGATCATCGAACGGATTGTCAATGAGAATTTAAAGCTCGAGCTGGCTCCCGAGGCCAAGCTCCGCATTCAGAAATGCCGTGATTACCTCGACCGGAAAACCGTTTCGTCGAAAGAGCCTTTGTATGGCATTACGACCGGATTCGGCTCGCTGTGCAACAAGAATATTTCGCCGGACGAACTGGGAACTCTTCAGGAGAACCTGATTAAAAGCCATGCTTGCAGCGTGGGTGAAGAGATCAGTCCGGTCATTATCAAGCTGATGATGCTGCTCAAGGCACATGCCCTTTCGCTGGGACACAGCGGTGTGCAGCTCATCACCGTTCAGCGCATTCTCGACTTTTTCAACAACGATGTGATGCCCATTGTCTACGATCGCGGTTCGCTCGGAGCTTCGGGCGATCTGGCTCCGCTTGCCAATCTGTTTCTGCCGTTGATCGGCGTAGGCGATGTATATTATAAAGGTAAGAAGCGCGAAGCCATCAGCGTGCTCGATGAGTTCGGGTGGGAACCCGTGAAACTGATGAGCAAGGAGGGGCTGGCTTTGCTCAACGGCACACAGTTTATGAGTGCCAACGGAGTGTTCGCCATGCTCAGAGCTTTCCGTCTGTCGCGCAAGGCCGATTTGATCGGAGCGCTTTCGCTGGAGGCTTTCGACGGGCGCATCGATCCGTTTATGGATTGCATTCAGCAGATGCGTCCCCATCAGGGGCAGATAGAAACAGGAGCGGCATTCCGTAAACTGCTCGAAGGGAGCGAAATCATCAAGCGTCCGAAGAAGCATGTGCAAGATCCGTACTCTTTCCGTTGCATCCCGCAGGTGCACGGAGCGACGAAAGACGCTATCCGCTACGTTTCGTCGGTATTGCTGACCGAGATTAATTCGGTGACGGACAATCCCACCATCTTCCCCGACGAAGATCTGATTATTTCCGGCGGCAACTTCCACGGGCAGCCGCTTGCCATTTCTTACGATTTCCTTGCCATCGCATTGGCGGAATTGGGAAACATCTCCGAACGAAGAGTGGCTCAATTGATTATGGGCCTTCGGGGGCTGCCTGAATTTCTGGTGGCGAATCCGGGATTGAACTCCGGCTTCATGATTCCTCAATATGCCGCAGCCTCCATGGTCAGCCAGAATAAGATGTACTGTTGTCCCGCTTCGAGCGATTCCATCGTTTCGTCCAACGGGCAGGAAGATCATGTCAGTATGGGTGCCAACGCAGCCACGAAGCTTTATAAAGTAATGGATAATCTCGAGCACATATTGGCTGTGGAACTGATGAATGCGGCACAAGGCATCGATTTTCGTCGTCCGCTGAAAACCTCTCCTGTGCTGGAACGCTTCCTGCATGCCTACCGCAAGGAAGTTCCTTTTGTGAAAGACGACATTGTAATGTACAAGGAAATACATAAGACCGTCGCTTTCCTGAAAAGGACTCAACTGGATTGTTGAGTTTTATAGGTACTCGAGGAGCATATTCCGTTATTCGATAGCCGGTTGTGCCGTAAGGGATAAGTCCGGTTTGCCGGAAACAGGCATATCGATATGATTGCGAGCGGCTATACGCATGGCGAGAATTTTATCGGATAGCATGAATCGTTTTCTTGTTTGCGGCGAGGTGAAGAATTGTTGCAAATGAATCGAAAGCGTTCTCTCAAAGGCCGAATCCCGGTCGGTTAACAACAGAATTTCGTGATTATGTTGTAAAAGTACCGCTTTACGCCTGTTCGGTCGGGCAGAAGCGGTACTTTTTAATTCTTTCTCTCAAAAATCGGTTATTACAAGAAGTTCTTTCTTCATTCCGTCAAGGAATCGCTCTTTGCATTGTCTTCTCTTTTATTAACAATTCTTTGAAATCTGATGCGCCGATTGGTAATTTTTATCAAACACGATAAAAATAGTTGGAAACTTAACTATTGATTTGAGTTTTCTATTTATCTTTGCCGTACTTTTCATACCCAAAAAGCAAATTAAATAAAGAGTCCAACAGATAATTAGCTATAACAGTAATGATAGAACACGAAAAAGATTTTTCGCAAAGAGCCGAATTAAGAGAGCGTATTATAATGACAGCGATGGAAGCCTTCTCTGCCAACGGAATCAAATGCATCACAATGGATGACGTGGCAGCCTCGTTGGGTATCTCCAAACGTACGCTTTATGAGGTTTTTTCAGATAAAGAATCGCTGCTGGAAGCATGTGTATTGAAGAAACAGGCTGAAGGAGATTGCTATGTGGAAGGAGTTTACGCCCAATCGGGTAATGTGTTGGAGGTGATACTGGCCGTATTTCAAAGGCATATAGAAATCTTTCACAAAACGAACAAGCGTTTTTTTGAGGACATGAAAAAATATCCGAAGATTTATGCCATGGTGAAAAACAGGCATGACAATGATTCGGAGAAAGTGCTCTCCTTTTTCAAGTCGGGTGTGGAACAGGGAATTTTCAGAGATGATGTTAATTTCGGGATAGTCAACCTGTTGGTGCGTAGCCAGTTTGATGTGCTGCTGGATACCGATATCTGCAATGAATATCCTTTCATCGAAGTGTATGAATCTATCATGTTCACTTATTTACGGGGTATTTCTACCGAAAAAGGCGCGAAAATGTTGGAAGGTTTTATACAGGAATATCGAAAGAGCCGAATCGGGTGAGCCGGAATAGTGGTCGCGAATAAACAATAATTAAAGTATTAATTTAGGTATGACTTTATGAATAAGATGAAAGTTTTGACAGGTAAAAGTATGCTTCTGATTGCGGCGATGCTTTGTACATTTTGTACGGCAAAGTCTCAGGAAACGCAAGTTGAACGGAATGTTTTGAGTTTGACGTTGGACAAGGCTTTGCAGATAGCGTTGGATGAGAATCCCACCATTAAAGTGGCGGACGAGGAGATTGCTTTGAAGAAGGTGGCCGCCAAGGAAGCTTGGCAGCATTTATTACCTGAAGTCGGCTTGGGCGGTGTTTTAGACCATACGATCAAAGCTGCCGAGATGAAACTGAACGATATGTCGTTTAAGATGGGAAAAGACGGGAGCAATACCGCTAATGCTGCTTTAAACATTAATTTGCCTTTGTTCGCTCCGGCTGTGTATAAAGCCATGTCGATGACGAAAGCCGATATCGAATTGGCGGTAGAGAAGTCGCGCGCCTCTCGGCTGAGCCTGGTAAATCAGGTGACCAAAGCCTTTTATCAGCTCATGCTGGCGCAAGACAGTTATGAGGTGCTTCAGGGCAGTTACAGACTGGCGGAAGAAAAGTTCGGTATCGTCGATGCCAAATATCGGCAAGGGGCTGTCAGCGAGTTCGACAAAATCAGTGCGGAGGTGCAGATGCGCAGTATAAAGCCGAATGTCATTGCAGCGGATAATGCGGTGACTTTGGCGAAATTGCAGTTGAAAGTATTGATGGGTATTACTACCGATGTGGACATAAAGATCGATGATAATCTGGCCAACTATGAAGCGGCGTTGTTTGCCGATCAGTTGAGCGAACCGCAAACAGGATTGGCGAATAATACAAACTTAAAACAGCTTGATTTGAATAAAAAATTGCTGCAAAGAAATATTCAGTCGTTGAAAACGAATTTCATGCCGTCTGTTTCGGTGAGTTTCTCATACAAGTATCAGTCTCTTTATAATTCGAATATCAACTTTTTCGATTACAACTGGACCAACAGTTCTTCTTTGATGTTCAATGTGAGCATTCCTTTGTATAAGGCCGCTAACTTCACCAAATTGAAGTCGGCACGCATTCAGATGCGTCAGCTCGACTGGAACCGGGTTGATACCGAACGGAAACTGAATATGCAGGCGACCGGCTATCGCAACAGTATGGCCGCCAGCTCCGAACAAGTGGTGAGCAACAAGGAGAATGTGCGGCAAGCGGAAAAGGCGGTGGAAATTGCCGGTAAACGCTACGAGGTTGGCAAGGGAACGGTGCTGGAACTGAACAGTTCGCAGGTTGCGCTCACTCAGGCGCAACTCACGTATAATCAGTCTATCTTCGACTATCTGAGTGCGAAGGCGGATTTGGATCAGGTTTTGGGAAAGGAATAAAACTATACACTAAAAACATACAATTGACAAAATATGAAAAGAAGTATTCAAATCGTAACCTTGCTGCTAACTGTATGGCTCGGTTCGTGTACAGGCGCAAAAGATAAAGTTGCTGTGAAAACAGACGGAGAGAAACCCAGAGTAAAGTTGGCAGCCGTGGCTGCCCGCCCCGTTGAGCAGATTCAGGAATATACCGCCACGGTAGAGGCCGAAGTGAAAAACAACATCGCGCCTTCTTCGCCTGTGCGTATCGACCGTATTTTGGTGGAAGTAGGTAACCGAGTGGTGAAAGGGCAAAAACTGGTGCAAATGGATCCTGCCAATCTGAAACAAGTGAGGTTGCAACTGGACAATCAGGAAACGGAATTCAAACGTATCGACGAGCTTTATAAAGTGGGCGGAGCTTCTAAGTCGGAATGGGATGCGGCAAAAATGCAACTCGATATAAAGCAAACCGCTTATAAGAATCTGCAAGACAATACTGCTCTGTTAAGCCCTATCAGCGGTGTGGTGACTGCCCGAAATTATGATAGCGGAGATATGTACGGCGGTGGTGTTCCGGTATTGGTGGTAGAGCAGATTACTCCGGTGAAACTGCTTATCAACGTGTCTGAAGCTTATTTCACACAAGTAAAGAAGGGAGAGCAGGTGGATGTAAAACTGGATGTATATGGAGACGAAATCTTTAAGGGAACGGTCAGTTTGGTATATCCTACCATCAACCCGTCGACTCGTACGTTTCAGGTAGAGATAAAGCTTAACAATCGTGATCAGCGTGTGCGCCCCGGAATGTTTGCCCGCGCTACGTTGAACTTTGCTACGGAGAATCGCGTTGTGGTGCCCGACTTGGCCATCATTAAGCAGGCCGGTTCAGGCGACCGGTATGTGTATGTTTACAAAGACGGTAAAGTCTCTTACAACAAAGTGGAGTTGGGCAGGCGTTTAGGAGCCGAGTATGAGTTGAAGTCGGGTGTGCCGGACAACTCCCTGGTTGTTGTTGCGGGCCAGTCTCGTTTGGTAAACGGTGCTGAGGTAGAGGTGGAAAAATAAAAGATCGACAATAAGTGATGAGAACCGAATAGCGATTGAGGCGGTTGCAATATCTTGTAGCCGACGTTGTCCAACGTCATTGCGTCGGACTGTCGAATCGCTGATAACTTATTGCTAACAATTTAATTCTAAAAAGAAATGAGTTTATACGAAGGTGCGGTTAAAAAGCCGATTATGACCTCGCTCTGCTTTCTGGCAGTGGTGATTTTTGGTCTTTTCTCTTTGTCTAAGTTGCCTATCGATTTGTATCCTGATATAGATACGAATACGATTATGGTGCTGACCGCTTATCCGGGGGCAAGCGCGTCTGATATAGAGAATAACGTGACTCGTCCGCTGGAAAACAGCTTGAATGCGGTGAGCAACCTGAAACATATTACTTCTCGTTCTTCCGAAAACATGTCGCTCATTATATTGGAGTTCGAGTTCGGAAACGATATCGATGTGATCACCAACGATGTGCGTGATAAGCTCGATATGGTAGGTTCGCAACTTCCTGACGCGGTAGAGAATCCGGTGATTTTCAAGTTTAGTACAGACATGATTCCGATTGTGATTCTATCGGTGCAAGCCAATGAAAGTCGGGCCGCTCTATACAAAATCCTGGACGATCGTGTCGTGAATCCGCTGGCACGTATACCGGGGATAGGAACAGTGTCTATCAGCGGTGCGCCAAAACGTGAGATTCAGGTATATTGCGATCCGAACAAGCTGGAAGCCTATCGGCTGACTATTGAATCGATCAGTGCCGTCATCGGCGCGGAGAATAAAAATATTCCGGGAGGTAACTTCGATATAGGAAGCGATACTTATTCGTTGCGTGTGGAAGGTGAGTTTAAAGATGCCCGTCAGTTGGAGAATGTTGTGGTAGGCACGCACAATGGGGCTAATGTTTTCCTGCGCGATGTGGCGAAAGTGATTGATACTTTGGAAGAGCGTGCGCAGGAGACTTATAATAATGGTGTGAAAGGAGCGATGATTGTTATTCAGAAACAGTCGGGAGCCAATTCCGTGGACATATCCAAGAAAGTGGCGGAAGCGTTGCCGCGTCTGCAGAAAAATTTGCCGAGCGATGTCAAACTGGGAATGATTGTCGATACGTCGGACAATATTCTGAATACCATCGACAGCCTTGCGGAAACGGTGATGTATGCGCTATTGTTTGTAGTATTGGTTGTTTTCCTTTTCTTGGGAAGGTGGAGGGCTACGCTGATTATCTCTATCACTATTCCGCTTTCGCTGATTGCCTCTTTCATCTATCTGGCAATTACCGGAAACTCGATCAACATCATTTCGCTTTCTTCGCTTTCCATTGCTATCGGTATGGTTGTGGACGATGCGATTGTGGTGCTCGAGAATGTAACTACGCATATCGAACGAGGATCGGATCCTAAACAAGCTGCCATACATGGTACGAACGAGGTGGCTATCTCCGTAGTCGCTTCCACATTGACCATGATTGCCGTATTCTTTCCCTTGACCATGGTCGGCGGAATGACGGGAGTGCTTTTTAAACAGTTGGGCTGGATGATGTGCGTCATTATGTTGGTTTCCACCATGTCGGCACTGTCGCTGACACCGATGCTTTGTTCGCAGTTGCTACGCCTGCAAAAGAAACAAACCAAATTCTTCACCTTGTTTTTTACGCCCGTAGAAAATGCGCTGGATAAGTTGGATGGCGGATATGCGAAAATGCTCAACTGGGCGGTGCGTCATCGGGCAATTGTTATTTTGGGTTGTATTGCTTTCTTCGTACTGAGTTTGTTCAGCATGAAAAACATTGGCACGGAGTTTTTCCCGGCTCAGGACAATGCTCGCATTGCCGTGAATCTGGAGCTGCCTGTCGGGGCACGCAAAGAGTTGGCCCAACAACTTGCCGAGAAACTGACGAAGCAATGGCTCACAAAGTATGAAGGTATATTGGTAGTCTGCAACTATACAGTGGGGCAGGCCGATTCGGATAATACATGGGCTTCGATGCAATCCAACGGCTCGCATATCATCTCTTTCAATATGCGTCTGGTTAATCCCGGTGAGCGCGACATCACTTTGGAACAAGTCTGTGATGAGATGCGTGAAGATTTGAAGGCCTATCCGGAGTTGAATAAAGCCCGGGTGATTCTGGGTGGAGCCAATTCGGGTATGGCTGCTCAGGCAAGCGCAGATTTCGAGGTGTATGGCTACGACATGGCTACGACGGACAGTGTGTCGGCAGCTTTGAAACGTGCATTGATGCAAGTAAAAGGTGTGTCCGAAGTAAATATCAGCCGGAGCGACTATCTGCCGGAATATCAGGTGGACTTTGACCGTGAAAAGTTGGCGATGCACGGATTGAATTTGTCGGTTGCCGGTATGGCGGTGCGCAACCGCATCAACGGGGCGGTGGCTTCGAAATACCGTGAAGACGGTGACGAGTATGATATTAAAGTACGCAATGCCCCCGAGTTCCGCACAAGTTTGGAAGACATTGAAAACATTCTTATTTACAACAGCAAGGGCGAGTCGGTCCGCGTGAAAGATTTGGGAAAAGTAGTCGAACGTTTTGCCCCGCCGACCATCGAGCGTAAAGACCGTGAGCGTATTGTGACTGTTTCCGCCATTATCTCCGGCGCTCCTTTAGGAAATGTCGTGAAAGCGGGAAAGGCTATCATCGATAAAATGGATATTCCGGCAGGGGTCAGCATTCAGGTGGCGGGTTCGTATGAAGACCAGCAGGACTCTTTCCGCGACCTGGGTACGTTGGGCCTTCTGATTATTATCCTTGTATTTATTGTAATGGCTGCCCAGTTCGAATCGCTGACCTATCCGTTCATTATCATGTTCTCTTTGCCCTTTGCGTTCAGCGGTGTACTCATGGCATTGCTCCTTACGGGAAGTACCTTGAGTGTGATGAGTTTGCTTGGGGCCATCATGCTCATCGGTATTGTGGTAAAGAACGGTATTGTGCTTATCGATTATATTTCGCTTTGTCGTGAACGGGGCATGGCGGTGCTGAACGCCGTGGTCACGGCGGGCAAGAGCCGTCTTCGTCCGGTATTGATGACTACCGCTACGACCGTGCTCGGTATGATACCGATGGCTGCCGGAGGCGGGCAGGGTTCCGAGATGTGGAGTCCGATGGCCATTGCCGTTATCGGTGGACTTACTGTATCTACGGTATTGACACTGATTCTTATTCCTACTTTATACTCTGTGTTTGCAGGAGTAGGCATTAAGAACAGGCGTCGCAAGCTGCGCAATAGGCAACTGCCGGAAGACGGGTACTTTAAAGCATAAGCATATTAATGAATAATGTTATAAAAAACAGAATAGAAAGATGAAATCAGTACTGATAACCTTCGATCAGGCTTACTACGAGCGTATCATCGCATTGCTCGACCGATTGAACTGTCGCGGATTCACTTATATGGAGAAGGTGCAGGGACGCGGTTCCCGCACCGGTGACCCGCACTTTGGCAGCCATGCATGGCCGAGCATGTGCTCGGCTATCCTCACGGTGGTAGATGATGAAAAAGTAGATCCGCTGCTCGATGTGTTGCATAAGATGGATTTGCAGACGGAGCAATTGGGGTTGCGCGCTTTTGTATGGAATATCGAACGGACTATTTGACTATTTCGTGGTCTGTCGCTTCCGGACACACAATGTTTTTCGTCGCTTTGTGAAATTTCTCTCTTTTGCCTATCTTTGCGCTCGCTTTCGCTTGCTTGCTTTTGTGAAGGCATGCATATAATCCGGGCTTATGAAGAATTATTTTACATATCCGATGTGGCTCACGCTCATTGTGTTGCTCTTTCTGCTTGCACTTCACTGGTTGCCCGCAGCCGAGATAGGAGGTTATCCGTTGAGGCGTGTCGACCTCTTAGGTGATTTGCGGTATCCCGATTCGGACGAAATGGCGTCCGACTCGGTCGCTATCGTTCTGCCTCCCGTTCCGAAACCCGCTTTTGTCGACACTTGTCGTTCGGGGATGACTTGTATCGAAGATTACAGCGACTCCGCCGGGCGGGGCATGAAGCCTTTTTATCAAGCAATCGACCGCTTATCGGAGGGTGACGGCCGGGTGCGGATAGCCGTTTTCGGCGACTCCTTTATCGAAGCGGATATCTTTACTGCCGATTTGAGAGAGATGCTTCAAAAACGTTTCGGCGGTTGCGGAGTAGGTTTTGTAACAATTACTTCTTCGGTCAACGGCTATCGGCCTACCGTGTGTCATTCGTTCGGCGGATGGCAGAGCCATGCCGTGACAGACACCACCTTTTTCGACAGAAAGAAACAAGGAGTTTCCGGACACTATTTCGTACCTCGCAAGGGAGCGTATGTGGAGTTGCGCGGTCAGAACAAATATGCCTCTTTATTGGATACGTGCAGGCAGGCTTCCATCTTCTTTTACAACAAAGATACGGTGGCTCTGAGTGTGCGTGTGAATCGCGATCGGAGCAAAGAGTACGTGTGCGCTCCTTCGGGAGAGTTGCGACAAGTGTCGGTAGAAGGGAATATCGGTTCCGTTCGCTGGTCGGTAGACCGTGCAGACTCTACGCTGTTCTACGGGCTTGCGATGGATGGCGAACGGGGAGTGATTTTGGACAACTTCTCGTTGCGCGGCAGTTCGGGGTTGTCGATACGTGGCATATCGGTGGAGATGTTGCGTCAGTTCAATCGCCGGCGTCCGTACGATTTGATTATTCTTGAATACGGACTGAATGTGGCTACCAAGCATGGGCGGAATTATGACAAATACCGGAAGGGATTACTTACCTCCATCGAGCATTTGAAAAACTGTTTCCCGCAGGCCGGCATTCTGCTGCTGAGCGTGGGCGACCGCGACTATAAGACCGAAACCGGCGACCTTCGCACCATGCCGGGAGTGAAGAATCTCGTCCGTTACCAGCAGAGCATCGCCGCCGAGAGCGGAGTGGCCTTCTGGAATATGTTCGAAGCGATGGGAGGGGAGGGAAGCATGGCGAAATTGGTGCATGCCAAACCTTCGATGGCGAATTACGACTACACGCATATCAACTTCCGTGGCGGGCGTCATTTGGCGGGCTTGCTTTATGAGGCCCTGATATACGGAAGGGAACAGTACGAAAGGAGGCGTGCTTATGAGAAGGGAGATTGAATGCGCCGGAAAGGCACGCAGGCTGTTGTTGCGAAGTTTGTTTCCGGCGATGTTGTTTTGTTTTTGCTTTCTTCCTTCCGAAGCGGCGGCTCAGGATCCTTTGCCGCAAATAGCCGCATCGGAGCATCCTTTGAGGAAGATGAAGCCTTTGCGAGAGATAATGAATCGTGAAGCCTTGAAGGTACCTGTACAAGTAATGTTTCCCGCTGCATTCCGCGGTACGGGACATAATGAGATTGCAGACAGCCTTGCTCTGTTATCCCCTTTTCTCGAGCGGTTGCGCCAAGTACATCTGGGGCTTTCCGAAGATACGGTACGCATTGTCCACATCGGCGACAGTCATGTTCGCGGGCATATTTATCCGCAGACTGCCGGCGCGCGGTTGGCTGAAACTTTCGGAGCTGTATCGTATGTGGACATGGGAGTAAACGGAGCCACTTCGCTTACGTTCACACATCCTACCCGTATCGCCGATATTGCCGCTTTGCGTCCGGAGTTGCTCATCGTCTCTTTCGGTACGAATGAAAGTCACAACCGGCGGTATAATGCCCATGTTCATTATCATCAGATGGGTGAGCTGATGGAATTATTGCGCCGGGCACTCCCTGATGTGCCCTTGTTGCTGACTACTCCTCCGGGCTCGTACGATAGTTTCCGTAAAAGAAAACGTAAACGGACGTACGCCGTCAATCCCCGTACCGCAATAGCGGCGGAGACCATCCGGCGATATGCGGGTAACCATCAGATGCCGGTTTGGGATATGTATGAGGTGGTAGGCGGGCGTCGCAGGGCTTGCCTCAACTGGACGGAAGCGAATCTGATGCGCCCCGATCATGTGCATTATCTGCCCGAAGGCTATGTTCTGCAGGGAGATTTATTGTTTCAAGCTATAATCCGCGCTTATAATGACTATGTTTCCAATTGATATGGGTTTCGGCAGAGTATGTGCGGCGGTATTCGCCGGATTAGAGTCGTTGCTTCCGTCCGGCGTAGATTTCAGCCGGCTGAAGGATATTTTTGTGTACGATCCCCAAGCGCCGATGATATTCAGCAGCGGTATCTTCTTGTGGCTGTTTGCGGCTTTTTTGCCGGTTTATGTGGCGTTGAGGCATAAGTATACGGCACGTATCCTTTTCGTTACGCTGTTCTCTTACTATTTCTATTATAAAAGCAGCGGCACGTATTTCTTTCTGCTTGCCATCGTCACGGTTTCCGACTTCTTTTTGGCGCAGCGTATGGAACGTACCGCTACGAGGTGGAAGCGTAAAGCTTTGGTGACGACAAGTCTGAGCATCAATCTGGGATTGCTTGCCTATTTCAAATACACCAACTTCTTGGGCGGAGTTATCGCTTCTCTCACCGGAGGCAGTTTCACTGCGCTCGATATCTTTTTGCCGGTGGGTATTTCATTTTTCACCTTCCAGTCGCTAAGCTATACCATCGATGTGTACCGGAAAGCTATCAAGCCGCTGTCGAACCTGCTTGATTACGCTTTTTACGTTTCTTTCTTCCCGCAACTGGTAGCCGGGCCTATTGTGCGTGCGCGGGATTTCATTCCGCAAATCCGGAAGCCGCTCTTTGTATCGCAGGAGATGTTCGGGCGGGGTGTCTTCCTCATTGTTTCCGGTCTTTTCAAGAAGGCGGTGATATCCGACTATATCAGTATCAACTTCGTAGAGCGCATCTTCGATAACCCTACGCTTTATTCGGGCGTAGAGAATCTGATGGGAGTGTATGGCTACGCCTTGCAGATCTATTGCGACTTTTCGGGCTATAGCGATATGGCTATCGGTATTGCCTTGTTGCTGGGTTTCCATTTCAATATCAATTTCGATTCTCCTTATAAGTCGGCTTCCATCACCGAATTCTGGCGGCGTTGGCACATCTCGTTGTCTACGTGGTTGCGCGACTACCTGTATATATCATTGGGGGGCAACCGGCGCGGGAAGTTCCGGCAATACCTGAATCTGATTATCACCATGTTTCTGGGCGGATTGTGGCACGGCGCTTCCTGGAACTTTATCTTTTGGGGAACGTTCCACGGTATAGCCTTGGCTCTGCACAAAGTATGGATGTCTGTCACCGGACGTGGAAAAGGTGAGCAAAGCCACGGATGGCGCCGTGCAGCAGGTGTCTTTATCACTTTCCATTTCGTTTGCTTCTGCTGGATATTCTTTCGTAATACCGATTTTCAACACTCCGTAAATATGCTGAACCAGATCTTTACGGCGTTCCGTCCGCAGTTGTTCCCGCAACTGATTGAAGGCTATTGGCGTGTGTTTGCCCTTATGTTGTTCGGATTCTTGCTTCATTTTGCGCCCGACAGTTGGGAGCGGGCCCTCTCGCGTGGAGTCGTTCGTTTGCCGTTGATTGGGAAAGCGATGGTCGTAGCGGCGTTGATTTATATCGTCATTCAGATGAAGAGTACCGAAATTCAGCCGTTCATTTATTTCCAGTTTTAACTTCTTGAAGCCGTCCAAAACTGTTGTTGTTCTCGTTTGCCGCTTTCCCTCTTACAGCTTCCTCCGGCTATTTCGGTTGCTCCATTCGACGAACCGTTCGATAATTGCCTTCGGTTGTAGCTTCCCGACTGTTGTCTTCAGGGGCCGGTTTGCGACGCTCTGTCCGATGGAACGTCAGGTAATTGCTGTGGGTTTGTTGCTTCAGCCATTCGCATGAAAGCGTGATATGACCGGAAAGGCGAATATCCCGCAAACAAACCGAAATCTTCATGTGGTAATTGAAAAGGCGGTATAAGAACTCCCAAGGGTTCTTTGGAAAACTGCGACGCTCGATTACCGACGTTAAAAAAAGGAAATCGAAGCCTTTTCTTTGTTTGCCCTTTGCTCAATATCCGTTTTTTCTTTTCTTTTGCAAGATAGAATAGACAGTACATACTTGGATGAATTTACTAAAACTATTTGCTTTATGGACTCTTCTCTAAGTAAGTTATCAACCGGCAGACAATCGATATGAGCAGATGCAATACCGGTATTGTGGTCGGAGCGGTTTGCAACTTCCGCTTATTTCTTTGGGGCTGTGGCATAACTTCGGCAGTGCGGACGACTTCGGGGTAGCTACTCAAATGATTAAATATGCTTTCGATCATGGAGTAACTCATTTTGATTTAGCGAATAATTACGGCCCTGTACCCGGAAGCGCAGAAACAAACTTCGGTCGTATTCTGAAAGCGAATTTCCGGGGTTATCGGGATGAAATGATTATCTCTTCGAAGGCTGGGCATGAGATGTGGGCAGGCCCTTATGGCGGCAACAGTTCACGCAAGAACATAATGGCGAGCGTCGACCGGAGTTTGCAGCGTACCGGTCTCGAATATTTCGACGTGTTCTACAGTCATCGCTACGATGGGGTTACTCCGGTCGAAGAGACCGTTCAGGCGCTTATTGACATTGTCCGACAAGGCAAAGCGCTTTACGCAGGCATTTCCAAATACCCGCCCCAAGAAGCTCGCGCGGCATACGTCATGCTCCGCGAGGCAGGGGTGCCTTGCCTGCTGAGCCAATATCGCTATAGCATGTTCGATCGTGCGGTCGAAGCGGAAAACCTTTCGACGGCTGCGGAATATGGTTCGGGCTTTATTGCTTTCTCCCCTTTGGCGCAGGGATTACTCACCGACAAATATCTGACGGGTATTCCGGAGGGCTCTCGTGCAGCCCGTACTTCCGGTTTTCTGCAACGCTCTCAAGTCACTCCGGAAAAGGTTGAAATGGCGCGCAGATTGAACGATCTTGCCGCTCTTCGCGGACAGACACTGGCCGAAATGGCTTTGGCTTGGGTGCTGAGAGACGAACGGGTGACATCGGTGATTGTCGGAGCCAGTTCGGTGGAACAGCTTGCCGACAATCTGCGCGCTTTGCAGCGTCTTGCATTTTCTCCCGACGAGCTGAAAAAGATTGATGACATCTTGCAGCTTTTTTGATTTGGATATTCGACAGTTAATAGAGAGAAAAGGGGGAGGTCTCGTTTACTGCTCCGATACATCTCGATATGCCTGTTTGTTAGCCTGAATGCAACGCAAAATAGTATATCCGGAAAATAAAAGCAAACAGCACGGTTTCTAAAGTTTATCGGCAAAAGCATACCGGATTTACTTTACTTTTCGTACTTTTGCAATAAATATCCTCATATCATGAAGAATGGATCGATATATAAATTGCTGAATTTTATTGATACTCCCGATGACCTGCGACGTCTCGATGTAGAAAAGCTGCCGGAAGTATGCGATGAACTCAGAAAAGACATCATCGCAGAAGTATCATGCAATCCCGGGCATTTTGCCGCCAGTCTGGGAACTGTGGAGCTGACCGTTGCCTTGCATTATGTCTTCAACACTCCTTACGACCGTATCGTATGGGACGTAGGCCATCAGGCATACGGACACAAGATACTGACAGGACGTCGCGAGGCTTTCTCCACCAACAGGAAACTCGGCGGAATCCGACCTTTCCCTTCACCGGAGGAGAGCGAATACGATACTTTCACCTGCGGGCATGCTTCGAATTCCATTTCGGCGGCTTTGGGCATGGCTGTGGCGGCAGCCGAGAAAGGAGAAAACGACCGCCATGTGGTGGCCGTCCTCGGTGACGGTTCGATGAGCGGAGGATTGGCTTTCGAGGGGTTGAACAATGCGTCGAGCACACCCAACAATCTGCTTATCATACTGAACGACAACGATATGTCTATCGACCGCAGCGTCGGCGGGATGAAACAATATCTGTTCAACCTCACCACTTCCAGCCCTTACAACCGGTTGCGGTTCAAGGCCTCGCAAGCTTTGTCGAAAATAGGCATACTGAACGAGGAAAGGCGCAAAGCGCTGATCCGCTTCGGCAACAGTCTCAAATCGATAGCCGCCCGCCAACAGAACATATTCGAAGGAATGAACATCCGCTACTTCGGGCCCATAGACGGGCATGACGTGAAGAATTTGGCACGGGTGCTGCATGATATCAAAGACATGCGCGGCCCGAAGATATTGCATCTGCATACCGTTAAAGGCAAAGGGTTCGCTCCGGCGGAGAAGCATGCCACCGAATGGCACGCGCCCGGCAAATTCAATCCGGCAACCGGAGAACGCCTGATCAGCAATACCGACGGTATGCCTCCGCTCTTTCAGGATGTGTTCGGAGATACGTTGGTAGAATTGGCGGAACTCAATCCGAATATTGTGGGCGTCACGCCCGCCATGCCTACCGGCTGCTCGATGAACATGCTCATGGAGAAAATGCCGCGAAGAGCTTTCGACGTCGGCATAGCCGAAGGTCATGCCGTCACATTTTCGGGGGGCATGGCGAAAGAAGGGCTACAGCCGTTCTGCAACATCTATTCCTCGTTCATGCAGCGGGCATACGATAATATCATACACGATGTAGCCATCCAAAAGTTGCCGGTGGTTTTCTGTCTCGACAGGGCCGGGCTGGTAGGCGAAGACGGACCCACCCACCACGGAGTGTTCGACATGGCCTATCTGCGGCCGATACCGAATCTGACTATCGCTTCGCCCATGGACGAGCACGAATTGCGAAGATTGATGTACACCGCCCAGCTTCCCGACAAGGGGCCTTTCGCAATTCGCTATCCGCGCGGACGCGGGGTGTTGGTCGACTGGAAATGTCCGCTGGAAGAGATTCCCGTAGGCACAGGCCGACGGCTGAAGGATGGGAAAGACCTCGCCGTTGTCACCATAGGCCCGATAGGGAACGCTGCCGGACGTGCCATCGCCCGTGCCGAAGAAGCGTCGGGAAAGTCGATAGCCCACTACGACCTCAGGTTCCTCAAACCGCTGGATGAGCATCTGCTGCATGAAGTCGGCAAACGGTTCAAGCGCATTATAACCATCGAAGACGGTGTTGTGAAAGGCGGAATGGGAAGCGCCCTTCTCGAGTTTATGGCGGAAAACGGCTATACTCCGTCGGTAAAACGCATGGGAATCCCCGACAGCTTCGTTGAGCACGGCGCCGTCGCCGAGTTGCACCGGCTTTGCGGGCTGGCTGAAGAAAGCCTCGTAAACGCATTTCTCGAAGAAGAAACCTGTCGGCAGGAAACAAAAAAACAGGTAGAGAAAGAAGCCTATATATAAACGTTTTCACCCGGTCGGGTTAGCGGTGGAAACGCGCAAGACTGCTTTTCGAAGCAAACGGAATTTCCGTTGAAGGCAAACAGAGCTTCCGTTGAAGGCAAACAGAACTTCTGTTGGAGGCAAACAGAGCTTCTGTTGGACGCAAACAGAGCTTCTGTTGAAGGCAAACAGAGCTTCCGTTGAAGGCAAACAGAACTTCTGTTCCGGAGCAATGGAATCGCTGTTTTTCTAACGCAGAGAGCTTGTTCCGGATAGGAAAGAATCTTTGCGTCAGGCTCAGCAAAGCCTGTGTCAGCCGCAGGTACGATACATGCGCTTTGCCTGACGCAGGTTGGGAAAAAGACAGAATGCCTGTTTCGGAGAAATAACCTCCCGGTTGCAAAGAAGCGGAACATGTGACTGCCGAGCTTTGTGAATGAAAATATGCGGCGATGAGTGAATATCGCAATTCGCCGAAGGTTGGTAAACTTGTAAACAGACCCAGAAATAACAAAAAGAGTAAAATGAAGATAATTATCGCAGGTGCCGGAAACGTAGGTACTCATTTGGCTAAATTGTTATCCCGCGAACGCCAAGACATCATATTGATCGATGACGACGAGGAAAAATTGAGCGCGATCGGTTCCAATTTCGACCTGCTGACAGTTGTTGCCTCCCCTTCTTCCATCTCCGGATTGAAAGAGGTGAAAGTGAAAGAAGCAGACCTTTTCATCGCAGTCACTCCGGACGAAAGCCGGAACATGACCGCCTGCATGATAGCCACCAACCTGGGAGCTAAAAAGACGGTAGCCCGCATCGACAACTACGAATACCTCGAACCTAAGAACAAAGAATTTTTCGAAAAGCTGGGGGTAGATTCGCTTATTTATCCCGAGATGCTCGCCGCCAAAGAAATCGTTTCGTCGATGCGCATGAGTTGGGTGCGCCAATGGTGGGAGTTCTGCGGAGGCGCGCTCATCCTGATCGGTACCAAAATGCGCGAGAAAGCCGAGATTTTGGACATTCCGCTGCATAAACTGGGAGAGCCTAACATCCCCTACCACATCGTAGCCATCAAGCGGGGAACGGAGACAATCATTCCTCGCGGCGAGGACGTGATCAAGCTTCATGATATCGTCTACTTCACTACCACCCGCAAGTATATACCTTATATCCGCAAGATTGCCGGTAAAGAAGATTATGTAGACGTGCGCAACGTGATGATCATGGGCGGCAGCCGCATAGCCGTGCGCACGGCACAAAACGTGCCCGACTACATGCAGGTGAAAATCATAGAGAGCGACCTCGCCCGCTGCGGGCGTCTGACCGAGATGCTCGACGACAAGACCATGATTATCAACGGCGACGGGCGAGACATGGATCTGCTGATGGATGAAGGATTGAAGACTACCGAGGCGTTCGTGGCTCTTACGGGCAATTCGGAAACGAATATTCTCGCTTGTCTCGCGGCCAAGCGCATGGGCGTAAGGAAAACGGTTGCCGAGGTGGAGAATATCGACTACATCGGCATGGCCGAAAGCCTCGATATCGGTACGGTCATTAACAAGAAGATGATTGCAGCCAGTCACATCTACCAGATGATGCTCGACGCCGATGTGAGCAATGTGAAATGCCTGACATTCGCCAATGCCGACGTGGCGGAGTTTACCGTTCCGCCGGGCGCCAAAATCACCAGACATCTCATCAAGGACTTGGGACTGCCGAAGGGTACCACCATCGGCGGCATGATACGCAACGGCGAAGGCGTTTTGGTGACCGGCGACACCCAGATACAGGCGGGCGACCATGTAGTCGTGTTCTGCCTCAGCATGATGATTAAAAAAATTGAGAAGTTCTTCCATTAACCACGCTATATATCGATGATCAACTCGAAGATGATATTCAGGATACTCGGTTTCTTGCTTTTGATAGAAACAGCCATGCTTATATGCTGCGGCGGGGTATCGCTTTTCTACGGAGAGAACGATTTGGACAGCTTTCTGCTTTCGTCGGCGGCAACCTCCTGTGTGGCCGTTGTAATGCTTATCCTCGGGCGGGGAGCCGAAAAATCGCTCAATCGTCGCGACGGGTATGTCATCGTCAGCTTCTCGTGGGTTGCCTTCTCTCTGTTCGGAATGCTTCCTTATTACATCGGAGGATATATCCCCGGCGTTACCGACGCGTTCTTCGAAACGATGTCGGGCTTCAGCAGTACGGGAGCCACCATTATGGACAACATCGAGTCGATGCCTCACGGGATACTCTTCTGGCGTGCCATGACTCAATGGATAGGGGGATTGGGAATCGTCTTCTTCACCATCGCCGTACTTCCTATCTTCGGTGTGGGAGGCATACAGGTGTTTGCCGCAGAGGCGAGCGGTCCCACCCACGATAAGGTTCATCCGCGCATCGGCGTCACCGCCAAGTGGATATGGAGCATTTACGCCGGAATGACGGGCACGCTCATCATACTGCTCATGATGGGCGGAATGAGTACTTTCGACAGTGTCTGCCATGCTTTCACCACTACCAGTACGGGCGGATTCTCCACCAGACAAGCCAGCATCGAGTACTACCGGTCGGCCTACATCGACTACGTGATATCGGTTTTCATGTTTTTTTCGGGAGTCAATTTCACGCTGTTGCTCATGCTTTTCAACGGCAAAATAAAGAAATTCATCCACGACATAGAGCTGAAGTTTTATTTCCTGTCCGTCGCTTTCTTCACGCTCTTCATCGCTTTCTGGCTCTACCGCACCACTCCGATGGAGGGTGAAGAGGCCTTTCGCAAGTCCTTGTTTCAAGTCATCTCCCTGCACACGTCCACCGGATTTGCTACCGCCGACTATATGCTGTGGCCCTCCGTCCTTTGGGGATGCCTTGTCATCGTGATGATTATGGGCGCTTGTGCGGGAAGCACTACGGGAGGAATGAAATGCATCCGGATGGTCATTCTTTTCAAGATAGCCAAGAACGAGTTCAAGCATATTCTGCATCCCAATGCCGTGTTGCCTGTGCGCATCAACAAACATGTCATCGCATCCGGCGTTCAGTCCACTGTGTTGGCGTTTACCTTTCTGTATGCGGTCATTGCCGTCATCAGCATTCTTGTGATGATGGGGCTGGGGGTAGGATTCATGGAGTCTGTGGGAACGGTGGTTTCGAGCATCGGAAACATGGGGCCTGGACTCGGGCAGTGCGGACCGGCTTATACATGGAGCGCCTTGCCCGACGCGGCAAAATGGCTGCACTCGTTCCTCATGCTCCTCGGGCGTCTGGAGTTGTTCACGGTACTGCTGCTGTTCGACTCTGATTTCTGGAGAAAGAACTAAAACGCCGCCTCGATTCTGTGGCAAAACATCCGTGAGTCATCCGCCGGTAAAAATTAAAAGCCTTCTGCAAAAGAAAGCACGTCCGGCTGAAAAGGATTTCGAGTTTATCTGAAAAGAAAGGGTCTGTTTTTCTAAACGCAAAATTCTTTTGAGGGAATCGGATATGCTTTTCAGGTAAACGCCGGTTTCACACATTCAGCAAACAATACGGGCATTCAGCAAAAGTTGGAGCTTACCTTCTGGCGTAACAATATCTATATGCCTTACAAAAAGAGCTGCCGCAAGAATTTGCAACCGGATACCCCCCGATGTTCGCCTCCGGAAATTGACTTAAATCAATTTGAGTGCTAAAAAACCTTTTTTTGCAACCTGCAGATTGCAAAAGGTAAAAATATTAATTCTATCTTTGCATCCGTTAAAGGGATAAAGGTAAAGATGAAACAATATTTTACATATGGGCTATTGTTGGCGCTCGCTTTGCTGACTCATTCCGTTGGAAGCAGAACAACGGGAAAAAGCGACAAAGGTGTGCCGCCGGTTTACCGTCAGGAGCAATGCTTCGTATCTGAAGAACATCCCGACCATAGTCTTTTCCAGCACCTTTATCATTTCTATTCCACTCAGGCTTGCGACATAAGCCATGCGGATATGACGCATGACTCCACAGACAAAAACCCGGAGCTGTTGCTTTCCGGTTTTCGGGGATATGACACGTTCGCCGTTCCGGCAGCTTCGCACATACCGCATGCGCATCCTTATTTCCGCCATCCGAACAACCATTATATATATGGTTTAAGGAAAATCGTCGTTTAGCCGACACCTATCGTCTGTATTTTACACCCGACTTTATCCGTCAATCAGTCTCTTCTCCGGTGGGCGAAGAATGAATTGGCTATTTCTTATCATATACCATCCAAACAACTGTTGAGATTATGAATTTTACATTATTAGTTGTTGTTTTACTGACAGCGATCGCTTTCGTGGGGGTTGTCATAGCGCTTTCACGCGCCATCTCTCCACGCTCGTACAACGCCCAGAAGTTCGAGGCTTACGAATGCGGCATACCGACACGCGGCAAATCGTGGATGCAATTCCGCGTAGGATACTACCTGTTTGCTATCCTGTTTCTGATGTTCGACGTAGAAACCGCCTTCCTCTTCCCTTGGGCGGTAGTGATGCGCGATTTAGGGCCTCAGGGCTTGGCGGGCATTCTTTTCTTTTTCGTCATTCTGGTTCTGGGCCTCGCTTATGCCTGGAGGAAAGGAGCGCTGGAATGGAAGTAAGCAAAAAACCGAAAATCAAATCGATTCCGTATGAAGAGTTTACTGACAACGAATCGTTGGAGAAGCTCGTCAAGGAACTCAATGCCGGAGGGGCGAATGTCGCTCTCGGCGTACTCGACGACTTTGTCAACTGGGGGCGCAGCAACTCGCTGTGGCCGCTTACGTTCGCAACAAGTTGTTGCGGCATCGAATTCATGGCATTGGGAGCTGCCCGTTACGACATGGCACGCTTCGGGTTCGAAGTAGCCCGTGCCAGTCCGCGGCAGGCGGATATGATTATGGTTTGCGGGACAATCACCAACAAAATGGCTCCGGTATTGAAACGCCTGTACGATCAGATGCCCGACCCGAAATACGTGATAGCCGTAGGCGGATGTGCCGTCAGCGGAGGACCCTTCAAGAAATCGTACCACGTAGTGAACGGAGTAGACAAGATTCTGCCCGTAGACGTCTACATTCCCGGCTGTCCGCCGCGCCCCGAAGCGTTTTACTACGGAATGATGCAGCTGCAACGCAAGGTGAAGATAGAGAAGTTCTTCGGCGGCACCAACAGAAAAGAAAAGAAACCGGAAGAATAAAAACAACAGTCACAATCATGCAAGAAATTACATATATATCCCCTGAGGCGCTGCACGATGAGATGCTGCGCTTGCGAAACGAGAGGCAGATGGACTTCCTCGAAAGTCTCACCGGTATGGATTGGGGAGTAGCGGACGAGAAAGACAATCCGGAGAAGCTCCGTGGGTTGGGCGTGGTTTACCATCTGGAATCGACAGCCACCGGCGAACGGATGGCTTTGAAAACGGCAACGGACAACCGCGAACTGCCGGAGCTTCCTTCCGTGAGCGACATTTGGAAAATCGCCGATTTCTACGAACGGGAGGTATTCGACTTCTACGGCATTCTTTTCATCGGCCATCCCGACATGCGTCGCCTCTACCTGCGCAACGACTGGGTGGGGTATCCCTTGCGTAAGGACAACGATCCGGAAAAAGAAAATCCGCTTCGTATGGACAATGAGGAGACGTTCGACACGACTCAGGAAATCGAACTGAATCCCGACGGAACGATCAAAGACATAGAGACGAAACTCTTCGGCGAGCAGGAATACGTGGTCAACATCGGTCCCCAGCACCCTGCCACGCATGGAGTGATGCGCTTTCGCGTATCGTTGGAAGGAGAAACCATCCGCAAGATCGACGCCAACTGCGGCTACATCCACCGGGGTATAGAGAAGATGAACGAAAGTCTCACTTACCCGCAAACGCTGGCTCTGACCGACCGCCTCGACTATCTGGGCGCTCACCAGAATCGTCATGCACTGTGCATGTGTATCGAGAAAGCGATGGGCATCGAGGTGAGCGACCGTGTACAGTACATCCGCACCATCATGGACGAGCTGCAACGCATCGACTCGCACCTGCTTTTCTACTCCTGTCTGGCAATGGACTTGGGTGCGCTGACCGCCTTCTTCTATGGTTTCCGCGACCGCGAGAAGATTCTCGACATTTTCGAAGAGACGTGCGGCGGACGGTTGATAATGAACTACAACACCATCGGCGGCGTGCAGGCCGACATCCATCCCAACTTTGTGAAACGGGTGAAGGAGTTTATTCCTTACTTGCGCGGTATCATTCACGAATATCACGAAATATTCACCGGAAACATCATCGCCCGTTCCCGCCTGAAAGGGGTCGGCGTATTAAGCCGTGAAGACGCCATCTCTTTCGGATGCACCGGAGGCACGGGACGCGCTTCGGGCTGGGCTTGCGATGTGCGCAAACGGATGCCTTACGGCGTATACGACAAGGTAGACTTCAAAGAAATCGTCTATTCCGAAGGCGACTCGTGGGCACGCTACAGGGTACGCATGGACGAAATAGAAGAAAGCATGCGCATCATCGAGCAGTTGATAGACAACATTCCGGATGGCGCTTATCAGGAAAAGACGAAACCTGTGATTCGCGTTCCCGAAGGAAGTTATTATGCTGCGGTAGAAGGCAGTCGCGGAGAGTTCGGCGTATTCCTCGAAAGCCAAGGGGATAAAATGCCTTACCGGCTTCATTACCGTTCTACGGGATTGCCGCTGGTGGCAGCCATCGATACCATTTGCAGGGAAGCCAAAATCGCCGACCTGATAGCCATTGGCGGAACGCTGGACTATGTAGTTCCCGATATAGACAGGTAATGCAACAATACAAATTCTAATCATTCAAACAAAAAGATGTTCGATTTTAGTATAATAACAAGCCGGATACATGGCTTATTGCTCTCTTTGATGCCTGAGGGAGCGGCTGTTTTTATAGAATGCGTGCTCATCGGCTTATGCATCGTCGCTTTGTATGCCATACTGGCCATCGTATTGATTTATATGGAACGAAAGGTGTGCGCGTTCTTCCAATGCCGCATCGGGCCCAACCGGGTCGGGAAGTGGGGCTCCATTCAAGTGCTTTGCGACGTGTTGAAGATGCTGACCAAAGAAATATTCACACCGAAAGAAGCCGACCGTTTTCTTTATAACCTCGCTCCATTCATGGTGATTGCCGCCTCTTTCCTAACCTTCTCGTGCATTCCTTTCAATAAAGGCGCCGAGGTGCTCGACTTCAACGTAGGGGTATTCTTTCTGCTGGCAGCCTCCGGCATAGGCGTTGTGGGTATTCTGCTTGCCGGATGGGGAAGCAACAACAAATTCTCGTTGATCGGCGCCATGCGCAGCGGCGCGCAAATCATCAGCTACGAGCTTTCCGCCGGAATGAGCATCATGACCATGGTGGTATTGATGGGAACGATGCAGTTTTCTCAAATCGTAGAGAATCAGGCCGACGGATGGTTTATCTTCAAAGGACATGTTCCTGCCGTGATTGCTTTTATCACATACCTCATTGCCGGAAACGCGGAATGCAATCGCGGACCGTTCGACCTCCCCGAAGCGGAGAGTGAGCTGACGGCGGGATATCACACCGAATACTCGGGCATGCATTTCGGGTTCTTTTATCTGGCGGAATATCTGAACCTTTTTATCGTAGCCGCCGTTGCCACCACCGTTTTTCTGGGCGGATGGATGCCGCTGCACGTATCCGGGCTCAACGGATTCAACAGTGTGATGGACTGCATTCCCGGTTTCATCTGGTTCTTCGCCAAGGCTTTCTTCGTGGTATTCCTGCTGATGTGGGTCAAATGGACATTCCCCCGTTTGCGAATCGACCAGATTCTGAGTCTGGAATGGAAATATCTGGTTCCTATCTCGATGGTCAATTTATTATTGATGGCATGTTGCG
Organism: Bacteroides pyogenes DSM 20611 = JCM 6294; assembly: GCF_000428105.1. GTDB lineage: Bacteria > Bacteroidota > Bacteroidia > Bacteroidales > Bacteroidaceae > Bacteroides > Bacteroides pyogenes. The sequence goes on from NZ_ATZH01000028.1 coordinate 34,446, forward strand.
TGGCCTTCGGCTTTCACTTTTAACAAACGAATATAACAGCAATTGATTATTATGGAATATAAAGAAGAGAAAGACTCCTATTTCGGCAACCTGACACGGGCCGTCGGCAGCCTGACTGCCGGGATGAAGACAAGCATCAGGGTGTTCTTCCGCAAAAAAATAACCGAGCAATATCCGGAAAACCGGAAAGAGCTGCGGATGTTCGACCGCTTTCGCGGAACACTGACCATGCCGCACAATGAAAACAACGAGCACCGCTGTGTAGCCTGCGGGCTATGCCAGATGGCTTGCCCCAACGGCACCATCAGCGTAACCGGTGAAATGGTTGAAACCGAAGAAGGCAAGAAGAAAAAGATTCTGGCCGCATACGAGTACGACTTAGGCTCGTGCATTTTCTGCCAGTTGTGCGTCAATGCCTGCCCGCACGATGCCATCACGTTCGACCGGAACTTCGAGCATGCTGTTTTCGACCGCTCGAAACTCGTAATGCGACTCAACCGCGAAGGCAGCAAAGTCGTACAAAAGTGATGCGGCACCAAGCACCGGTTGCCACTATAAAATGCCGGATGCGGAAACAATCCGGCAACACGAATCAGTAAACATTAAAACATAAGTAAGAAATGGGAGCAACACTCGAAACTGTAATATTTTACTTTTTAGCCGCATTCATCATCGTCATGTCCGTGATGACGGTCACCACCCGGCGCATCGTACGCTCGGCCACCTATTTGCTTTTCGTACTTTTCGGAACGGCAGGCATTTACTTCCTGCTGGGCTATACTTTTCTGGGGTCTGTACAGATTATGGTTTACGCCGGAGGTGTCGTCGTACTCTATGTATTCTCCATTCTGCTCACCAGCGGAGAAGGCGATCGCGCCGAACGTCTGAAACGAAGCCGTTTTCTTGCAGGATTCTTCTCTATGATTGCCGGGGCGGCTATCGTCCTGTTCATCACACTGAAGCATAAATTCTTGCAGACCAAAGACCTTGCCCCGCTGGAGATAGATATCCACGATATCGGGCACGCTTTGCTCAGCAGCGATAAATACGGCTATGTATTGCCTTTCGAGGCAGTCAGCATCTTGCTGCTGGCTTGCATCATCGGCGGCATCATGATTGCCCGCAAACGATAAGAGAGACCCGATATGAATCTTCAAAACGCAAAAAACATTGATTTATGATACACATGGAATATTATCTGGTGGTTTCCACCGTCATGATGTTCGCGGGAATTTACGGATTCCTCACCCGCCGGAACACGTTGGCCATCCTCATCTCGATAGAGCTCATGCTGAATGCCACCGACATCAACTTCGCCGTGTTCAACCGTTTCCTTTTTCCCGAAGACACCGAAGGATACTTCTTCGCTCTGTTCTCGATTGCCATTTCGGCGGCGGAAACGGCGATAGCCATCGCTATCATGATTAACATCTACCGCAATATACGGAGCATTCAGGTTCGCAGTCTGGATGAAATGAAATGGTAACTAACTAAAAACAAACAACAGATATGGAATTAACGATTCTCATACTTCTCCTTCCCTTTCTCTCTTTCCTCATCACAGGCATCGGGGGAAAGCGGATGTCACACCGGACGGCGGGCACAATCGGCACACTGGTGTTGGGTGCGGTAACGCTTCTTTCGTACCTCACCGCTTTCCAATACTTCACCGCTCCGCGTCTCGGCGACGGCACATTGGCCACCATGATACCTTATAATGTCACATGGCTTCCTTTCACCGAGACGCTGCATTTCGATTTGGGCATTCTGCTCGATCCGATTTCCGTGATGATGCTCATCGTCATCTCCACCGTATCGCTCATGGTACACATCTACTCATTCGGCTATATGAAAGGCGAAAAGGGATTTCAGCGTTATTACGCCTTCCTTTCGCTGTTCACCATGTCGATGCTCGGACTGGTTGTTGCCACAAACATCTTCCAGATGTATCTCTTCTGGGAACTGGTAGGAGTCAGCTCCTACCTGCTGATCGGTTTCTACTACACAAAGGCCGCTGCGATTTCCGCCTCCAAGAAAGCGTTCATCGTTACACGCTTCGCCGATCTGGGGTTCCTTATCGGTATCCTGATTTACGGATACTACGGCGGTACCTTCGGTTTCACGCCCGATACAGTCTCACTAATCGGCGGAGGAGCGGCAATGCTTCCTCTGGCATTGGGACTGATGTTCATCGGCGGTGCGGGCAAGAGCGCCATGTTTCCTTTGCACATCTGGTTGCCCGATGCAATGGAAGGCCCCACACCCGTCAGTGCCCTGATACATGCCGCCACAATGGTAGTGGCGGGAGTATATCTGGTAGCCCGCATGTTTCCGCTCTTCATCGCCTATGCGCCCGACACGCTGCACATCGTAGCTTGGGTAGGAGCGTTCACCGCTTTCTATGCGGCGAGCGTAGCCTGTGTCCAGTCGGACATCAAACGCGTACTGGCCTTTTCCACCATTTCCCAAATCGGATTTATGATGGTGGCTTTGGGCGTTTGCACCTCTGCCGACCCTCATCACGGAGGGTTGGGATACATGGCCTCCATGTTCCACCTCTTCACCCATGCCATGTTCAAGGCATTGCTCTTTCTCGGTGCGGGAAGCATCATCCATGCCGTACACTCCAACGAGATGTCGGCAATGGGCGGATTGCGCAAATACATGCCCGTCACCCATTGGACATTCCTGATTGCCTGTCTTGCCATCGCAGGCATCCCGCCGTTCTCGGGATTTTTCTCGAAAGACGAAATTCTTGCGGCATGCTTTGGGTACAGCCCGACAATGGGTTGGGTAATGACGGTTATCGCCGCCATGACGGCCTTCTATATGTTCCGTCTCTACTACGGCATCTTCTGGGGCAAGACGCAACAGCCCGCCGCCGACTCGCCATGCGAACAACGGCACGCTCCGCATGAAAGTCCGCTGACGATGACTTTCCCCCTTCTGTTCCTTGCAGGCGTGACTTGTGTGGCCGGCTTCATCCCTTTCGGACACTTTATCAACGCCGACGGATCGGTTTATGACATCCACCTCGACCGGACGGTAGCCGTAACAAGCATCCTCGTTGCCCTGCTGTCGATAGCTCTGGCAACCTATATGTATAAAGGAGAAAAGCAATCCTTAGCGAATGCCCTTGCCGGACGCTTCGGCAGGTTGCATCGGGCTGCCTATCGCCGCTTCTACATCGACGAGGTTTACCGGTTTATCACTCACCGTATCATTTTCCGCTGCATCTCCGCTCCCATCGCATGGTGGGACCGCCATGTGGTAGACGGCTTCTTCGATTTCCTCGCATGGGCTACCGAAGCTGTGAGCGACGAGATACGCGGATTCCAGAGCGGACAAGTGCAACAATACGCTTATGTATTCTTCTGCGGGGCGCTGGCGCTGATCCTGCTGTTAATTCTTTAATTTGTAAATAGCTAAACAGTAAATAAAACAAGATGAATTTCTTATCTATCTTTGTACTCATCCCCTTATTGATGCTTGCCGCACTATGGGCTGCACGGGGGATTAAAGCGATTCGGGGAGTGATGGTCGCCGGCGCATCGGCACTGCTCGCCGCTTCCATCATTCTGACATTCCTTTATCTGGAAGAACGCCATGCCGGGAATACGGCGGAGATGCTTTTCCGTGCCGACACGCTTTGGTACGCACCGCTTCACATCGCCTATTCGGTAGGGGTCGACGGCATTTCGGTAGCCATGCTGCTGCTTTCTTCCATTATCGTCTTCACCGGAACATTCGCTTCATGGCGCCTGCAACCGCTCACCAAAGAGTATTTCCTATGGTTTACGTTATTGTCGCTGGGCGTATTCGGATTCTTTATTTCCGTCGATCTCTTCACCATGTTCATGTTCTACGAAATAGCGTTGATCCCCATGTATCTGCTCATCGGTGTCTGGGGATCGGGGCGGAAGGAATATGCCGCCATGAAGCTGACGCTCATGCTGATGGGCGGTTCCGCTTTTCTGCTGATCGGTATTCTCGGCATCTTTTCCGGTTCGGGGGCAACAACGATGAATATCCTCGAGATTGCGCAGTTGCACAACATACCCTTCGAGCAGCAATGCATCTGGTTTCCGCTCACGTTCCTCGGCTTCGGAGTATTGGGAGCTCTTTTCCCGTTCCATACATGGAGTCCCGACGGCCATGCTTCGGCCCCGACGGCAGTCTCCATGCTCCATGCCGGCGTGCTGATGAAGCTGGGAGGCTACGGATGTTTCCGCATAGCCATGTTCCTTCTGCCCGAAGCTGCTCAAGAACTTGCGTGGATATTCCTGATACTCACAGGCATCTCTGTGGTTTACGGAGCATTTTCCGCATGCGTGCAGACAGACCTGAAATACATCAATGCCTACTCTTCGGTTTCACATTGCGGACTGGTGCTGTTTGCCATCCTGATGCTGAACCGTACGGCGGCGACGGGTGCTATCCTTCAGATGTTGAGCCACGGACTGATGACCGCTTTGTTCTTTGCCTTGATCGGCATGATTTACGGACGCACACATACGCGCGATGTTCGCCAACTTTCGGGTCTGATGAAGGTGATGCCTTTTCTCAGCGTCTGCTACGTCATTGCCGGGCTTGCCAATCTGGGGCTTCCCGGACTGAGCGGCTTCGTTGCCGAAATGACCATTTTCGTAGGTTCGTTCCAGAATGCCGACGTATTCCACCGCACACTGACGGTTCTCGCCTGCTCATCGATCGTCATCACTGCCGTCTACATTCTGAGGCTGGTGGGAAAGATACTCTACGGAACCTGCACCGACAAGCATCATCTTGAACTGACCGACGCCACATGGGATGAACGCGTAGCGGTGATCTGTCTCATTGTCTGTGTAGCCGGATTGGGACTCGCGCCTTTCTGGGTGAGCCGGATGATCGGCGAAAGCGTGATTCCCGTCGTTTCGCAGCTGATGCCGTAAAACAGCCAATCAATCAATCGTTATTCTATAAACAGTAAACAAAAAGATGGATTATTCACAATTTCTATACATGCGGGAAGAACTTTCGCTCATCGTTGTCCTGCTCGTTCTTCTCCTCGCCGACTTGTTCATGAGTCCGGACGCCCACAAGCAAACCGGAACTCCGGTTCTCAATACGGTACTCCCCGTAACGCTGATGACCCTCCACACCCTTATCAATCTGATACCGGGACAGACGGCCGACGCTTTCGGCGGAATGTATCACTACGTGCCCATGCACACCATCGTAAAGTCGGTTCTGAACATAGGCACACTCATCGTTTTCCTGATGGCGCACGAATGGATGAAGCGCGAAGACACGGCATTTAAGCAAGGAGAGTTCTACGTACTCACAGTTTCCACCCTGTTCGGGATGTATCTGATGATTTCCGCCGGGCACTTTCTGATGTTCTTCATCGGTCTGGAGACAGCTTCCATCCCGATGGCGGCACTGATCGCTTTCGACAAATACCGCCACCACTCGGCCGAAGCCGGTGCAAAGTACATCCTGACCGCCCTGTTCTCCAGCGCACTGCTGCTTTTCGGCCTGTCGATGATATACGGTTCGACGGGAACGCTTTACTTCGACGACCTTCCCGGACGTATCGACGGAAACCCTTTGCAGATTATGGCATTCGTGTTCTTCTTCACAGGCATGGCGTTCAAACTCTCGCTTGTTCCGTTCCATTTGTGGACGGCGGACGTGTACGAAGGCGCTCCGAGTGCGGTGACCGCCTATCTGAGCGTCGTCTCGAAAGGGTCTGCCGCCTTCGTGCTGATGACGGTTCTCATCAAAGTCTTTGCGCCGATGACAGACGACTGGCAAACGGTGCTTTACTGGGTAACGATTGTCACCATCACCATTGCCAACCTCTTTGCCATCCGCCAGCAGAACCTGAAACGCCTGATGGCATTCTCCAGTGTCTCGCAAGCAGGTTATATCATGCTGGGAGTTATCGGCGGAACCGCTCAGGGAATGACGGCATTGGTATACTACGTATTGGTATATGCCGTGGCCAACCTCAGCGTATTCGCAGTAATCACCATCATAGCCCTGCGCAGCCATAAGTTCACGTTAGAGGAATATGCGGGGCTTTATCGCACCAATCCGAAAATCGCCCTGCTGATGACGCTGTCTCTCTTCTCGCTGGCAGGCATTCCGCCTTTCGCAGGTTTCTTCTCGAAGTTCTTTATCTTCATGTCCGCATTCAATGCCGGATTCCATCTGCCGGTGTTCATTGCACTCGTCAACACGGTGGTTTCGCTTTATTATTATCTGCTTATCGTGAAGGCAATGTATATCACTCCATCAGACAATCCCGTCCCGACGTTCCGCAGCGACGCTTTCACCCGATGGGCATTGGCGCTTTGTGTCATCGGCATCGTAGGGCTGGGCATTGCAAGCATTGTCTATCAGACCATCGACAAGTTTGCTTTCGGCATATAGAAATGCTGCTGTCGGTAATCTTTAAAGAGCTTTGGAAATCCAATACTCTTTGGTAGGTATCAAAATTCCATAAATAAAAAAATCCCGGGAAAACCACATGGTCATTCCCGAGATTTTTAATTGTCTTTTATCAATTAATCGGTGATCTTTTTGTTGATAACGATATAGGATATAAGTCCTAATATAACGAGTACCATAGAGCCACCTAGAATGGAATTGTTGTTTACATTTCCTGTTAAGGAACAAATCAACAGAATAGCCACTCCAATCAAGATTAATATCAGTCCCAGATTCTTTAATAAGCCTTTCATGTGTGTGTATTTTAATAGATTATTATTTTCCAGTCACAAATTAAAGCATAATTCTTTAACGGGCGAAATAAATTAGGTGAAAAAACTATTATGAGAATAGATTTCATTCATTTTATGAATCGCATTCCTTTTTCTTTCGTTTAATCTTTGGTGTTATAGAATATTTTTTTCAAAACTTCCTGTCCTACGCTTAATTCTTCCATTGTGATTCCTTGCAACGCCTCTCTTAATGTTTGGTTGGCTATAATACGCGTTTTTTCTTCCAGTTCTTTTCCGTCTCTGGTTAAATGAATGAGGTTTGTACGGCGGTCTTTTTTGTCGGAAATACGTACGACCAGGTGTTGCTTTTCCATGTTGTCGATAAGACGTGTCATGCTGGGTTTGTCTTTAAAAGTTGCATTGCACAACTCTTGTTGGGTAATGCCGTCTTTTTCCCACAGGAAAATCAGTACGGTCCATTGCTCCGGACTGATTTCCAATCCGTTTTGTCGGAAGTTTCGATTTAACTTCCGATTGATCGCAGCAGAAACTTTGCCGTTTAAAATGGCAAATATAAGTCGGATATCAAAATTGAATTGCTCTATCATGAAATGATTGTTTAAACAACCTTGCAAATATACTTTACTTTTGGGATAATTCCTATTTATAGGATATAAAAAATCACTAAGGATTTGTTTCTTTTTTCCTTTTTATCTGTTATACTGCTTATAATAAATGCGTTTTTGGCCTTTTTTTCGTCTTTACTCGTCAGAATGCCGCATTTTGTATGCCTGTCATATTTATAAAGAAAGAATGATTATTGAAGGATACCGTTTCTTAAAAAACATTTTCCTGAATCATTGAAACAAACGATTTATACGTATAAACCCTTTTTTAACCATTTGCGGCAATAAAAAGTATATTTAAATGGTTGTAAATGTTGGCAGTTCCGAATAAAATATCTAACTTTGCACCCGCATTTAAAATAAAATAAACTATTTATTAATTAAAACGAGTATGAATCAATACGAAACCGTTTTCATTTTAACTCCCGTTTTATCTGATGTTCAGATGAAGGAAGCGGTAGAGAAATTCAAAGGTATTCTTCAGGAAGAAGGTGCTGAGATTATCAATGAAGAAAACTGGGGATTGAAGAAATTGGCTTATCCAATTCAGAAAAAATCTACAGGTTTCTATCAACTGATCGAGTTCAATGCAGAGCCTACTGTAATTGATAAGTTGGAAATAAACTTCCGTCGTGACGAACGAGTTATCCGTTTCTTGACTTTCAAGATGGATAAATATGCAGCAGAATATGCCGCTAAGAGAAGAAGTGTAAAATCAAACAAAAAGGAGGATTAATCATGGCACAACAAAATCAATCGGAAATCAGATATTTAACTCCGCCTTCAGTAGACGTTAAGAAGAAAAAGTACTGCCGTTTCAAAAAGAATGGCATCAAGTACATCGATTACAAAGATCCCGAATTCTTGAAGAAGTTCTTGAACGAACAGGGAAAAATCCTTCCGCGTCGTATTACAGGCACTTCTTTGAAGTTCCAACGTCGTATCGCGCAGGCTGTGAAGAGAGCCCGTCACTTGGCATTGTTGCCTTATGTAACTGACATGATGAAATAAGGAGGAGGAATAGTATGGAAATTATATTGAAAGAAGACATCGCAAACTTGGGTTACAAGAATGATATCGTAAACGTGAAATCGGGTTACGGTCGTAATTATTTGATCCCGACCGGAAAAGCTGTCATTGCTTCTCCTTCTGCAAAGAAAGTGCTGGCTGAAGAGCTGAAGCAGCGCGCTCATAAACTTGAGAAAATCAAGAAAGACGCTGAAGCAGTAGCTGCAAAATTGGAGGGCGTTTCTTTGACTATTGCAACAAAGGTAAGTTCAACCGGTACTATCTTCGGTTCTGTCGGAAATATCCAGATTGCTGAGGCTTTGGCTAAACTGGGTCATGAAATCGACAGAAAGATTATTGTTGTAAAAGATGCAGTGAAAGAAGTAGGAAGCTACAAGGCAATTGTAAAACTTCACAAAGAGGTTTCTGTAGAAGTGCCTTTTGAAGTAGTAGCTGAATAAGAAAACGAAGTTTTTCTAGATAAGGCAATGGCGGTTCATTCAACGTGAATCGCCATTGTTGTTTTCACATCGTTCTGATGAAATTACCGATATCGGCAATGTATGTAGATTGTGACACGAGATCGATATGCGTGGCGGTTGAAAAATTATTATTATTTTGGGGGAGGAACGGCAAGTTGTAATTTATATTACAACTGTATGGTAAGTATATATCGAATCATGCATCGTTAGAAAGAGAGAACGTCTTTGGATTATGAAAAGGCATAAAAAAAAGTCTGTCATGCTTTCGCATGGGCAGACTTTCAATTCTCTCCAGAGTTGTTGTTCTGAATTATTCAGCTACTACAACTTCTACGCTATCAGCTGTAAGAGTATCAACCATTTCGGCTGCTGCTTCAGCTGCTGCTGCTTCTACTGCTGCGATTGAATCAGCGATGCGGATTGAATCTGCAGTTGCTTTTGCTGCGTCTGCTGCTTTGTTACCACAAGATGCGAATGATACTGCTACGATAGCTACAGCCATCAAAACTAATTTTTTCATTTTCTTTGCTTTTAAATTAATACAATCAATTGCTTTATTAAAACGTTGCAAAGGTATACACTTTTTCAATAGGTTGTTCTTTAAAAGACGACTTTTTTTAAAAAAAAGGATAAAAAGCATATCTTTTACCCTTTTTTAGTCCTTTTAGAATCGATTAATCTACTGCTATACTGTCGTATAAGTATCGTTTGATACTTCTTTTGGGTGTCTTTTCGAACTCTGTGGGGTAAAGTTGGATCTTGCTGATTTTCTCGTATGCCGCTACACTTCCGTTCAGGCTCTTTAAGTTCTCATTCATAATGGTTTCCAAATTGGCCGGATTGTTGAGTCCGAGCGAATCTAACGCTTCATAATCGGCATATACCAATGCGACAAGTTTCTTGTTACGTTCGATGACAAGACTTTCGAGGATGAACGGCATGTTGTTCAGCTTGCTTTCCAGTTCCTCAGGAAAAATATTCTGTCCGTTCGAGCTCAATATCATGCTCTTTAGGCGTCCGCGGATAAATATGTTACCGTTGGCATCCATCGTACCGAGGTCTCCGGTGCGCAGCCATCCGTCTTCGCTGAACACTTCGCGTGTCGCTTCTTCATTCTTATAATATCCTACCATCACATTCTCGCCGCGCACTTGGATTTCTCCGAGTTCCGCATCCGGATTCTCCTTGTAAACACGGGCCTCCATGATGTCGAGTATTTTTCCTGAAGAACCCAATACGAATTCATTCCATGGAGAATAGCTGATGAGCGGCCCGCATTCGGTCATTCCGTAGCCGATGGTGAAAGGGAACTTGATTTTGTGGAAAAACTCTTCCACCTCTTTGTCCATGGCTGCACCACCGATGATGATTTCTTTAAACCGCCCTCCCAAGGCATCGATGAGTTTTTTCTTGATCTGACCGTAAATCTGGGCATCGAGCAGAGGGATATTCAACGCCCACTTCATACCTTTCTTATTGATAAGAGGCTGGATGATGTTCCGGTAGATCTTTTCGATAACCAACGGAACGGTGATGATGAGGTTGGGTTTCACTTCTTCAAAAGCCTTCATGATAATTTTGGGCGAAGGCGCCTTTCCGAGCAGCGTGACATGCGTGCCGACCGCCGTTGCCGTAAGAAAGTCGAAAGCGCATCCGTAAGCGTGAGCTAGCGGAAGGAACGAAAGCACTTTGTCGCCTCTTTTAAGCAATTCGGTCCGGATGCCGAAAGTTACGTTTCCCGCCAGATTATTTCCGGTAAGCATTACGCCCTTGCTGAATCCGGTGGTTCCCGAAGTATAGTTCAGCAACATCACTTTGTCGTTCGACAGAGTTGTGTACTGTACATCCTCGCGGGTGAAGCCCTTCGGATAGGCACGGCGCATTTCCTTATCATGGTTTTTCAGAAATTTCTGTATCGTTTCCCCGTCGCGCTGGTAAAGGCAGCGAAAATCGCTCAAAGAAAATACGCCTCTTATTCCGGTCAACTTTTCTTCTTCCAGATTTTCCCAGATGGTATCGCTGGTAAACAGGAAAACTGATTCGGAATGATTGACGATGTGGTGGACATCGTTGGGGGTAAAGTCTTGCAGAATGGGAACAATGATGCCTCCGTAGGTGATGGTTGCCATATAGGCGATGCACCAATGAGCGTTGTTTTTGCCGATCACCGCAATCTTGTCGCCTCTGCGCAGACTGCAATGTTTGAATATTAAATGCAGCCGGGCTATTTTTTCGGCCACTTCGCCATACGAATATTGTGTATCTTCACCGTAGTCGGTGTAACAGGGCAAATCCCAATTTTCACGAAAACTGTTTTCGTATAGTTTGATAAAATTCTCTTTAATCATTGCACGTTTTTTGATAAACTGTGCAAAAGTAGGAATAAACTTTCGTATCCTAAAGTGTTTTACTGATAAATAGTGTAACTTTGCATAAAATATGCATCATTGAAAAGATTTATGATAGATACCACTGTGTTTCAGGATAAGACAGCCGTTTATTATACTTTGGGCTGCAAATTGAATTTTTCGGAGACTTCGACAATCGGTAAAACCCTGCGTGAGGCAGGAGTCCGTACCGCACGCAAAGGAGAAAAAGCGGATATTTGTGTAGTGAACACCTGCTCGGTGACGGAAATGGCCGACAAGAAGTGCCGGCAAGCCATTCACCGGCTGGTGAAGCAACATCCCGACGCTTTTGTTGTGGTGACCGGATGTTACGCACAGCTGAAACCCGGCGATGTGGCGAAAATCAAAGGCGTGGATGTGGTATTGGGAGCCGAACAGAAGAAAGACCTGCTCCAATATCTGGGCGATTTGCAGAAACATGAAGAGGGAGAAGCGTTTACTACGACTACCAAGGACATTCGTTCGTTCGCGCCTTCGTGTTCCCGGGGCGACCGTACGCGTTTTTTCTTGAAAGTGCAGGATGGATGCGACTATTTTTGTTCGTACTGCACCATTCCTTTTGCGCGCGGACGCAGCCGTAACGGCACGATTGCCTCGCTGGTGGAACAAGCCCGCCAGGCTGCCGCCGAAGGTGGAAAAGAGATTGTGCTGACAGGAGTGAACATCGGCGATTTCGGGAAAACGACCGGAGAGACTTTTTTCGATCTGGTAAAAGCGCTGGATGAGGTCGAAGGCATCGAACGTTATCGCATCTCTTCCATCGAACCCAATCTGCTGACGGATGAAATTATTGAGTTCGTATCCCGTTCCCGTCGCTTCATGCCTCATTTCCATATCCCGTTACAATCGGGGTCCGATGAAGTGCTGAAGCTGATGCGCCGCCGGTACGACACGGCTCTTTTCGCTTCCAAAATAAAAAAAATCAAAGAAGTCATGCCCGATTCGTTTATCGGTGTCGATGTGATTGTGGGCACGAGGGGAGAAACGGACGAATACTTCGAACAAGCTTATCGCTTTATCGAAAGTCTGGACATCACCCAACTGCACGTGTTCAGCTATTCCGAACGTCCCGGTACGCAGGCTCTGAAAATAGAACATGTGGTTTTGCCCGACGAAAAGCACCGGCGAAGCCAACGTCTGCTGGCTCTTTCGGACGAAAAGACGCAAGCGTTTTATGCCCGCCATATCGGACAGGTGATGCCGGTATTGATGGAAAAAGCGAAAGCGGGTTCTCCGATGCACGGATTTACCGAAAATTATATCCGTGTGGAAGTGGAAAACGACGCATCGCTCGATAATCAGGTGATAGCCGTTCGCCTGGGCGGCTTCAATGAAGATAAAACTGCGCTTAAAGGCACAATTCTGACGGATTATGAAGTCTAAACTGATTTATTATTTGGTGTATGCGGGAATGTGGCTCTTATCGTCTCTTCCTTTTCGTGTGTTGTATTTTCTCTCCGATGTGAATTATCTGCTGATGTATTATGTTGCGAGATACCGGAGAAAGGTGGTTCGCGACAATCTGAACCGCTCTTTCCCGGAGAAAAGCAAGGATGAAATCAAACGGATAGAGAAACGCTTCTATCGCTATCTGTCCGACTATCTGATGGAAGACCTGAAGCTTCTGCACATGTCTGTCGGAGACCTTCGCCGGCGGATGACGTATAAGAATACCGAACAATATCTGGATTTTATCGCCCGATACGGAGGAATTGTGCTGATGATTCCGCATTATGCCAACTATGAGTGGATTACCGGCATGGGAACCGTGATGGAGCCGGGCGATGTTCCCATTCAAGTGTACAAACCGCTGAAAGACCCTTATCTCGATCGGCTGTTCAAACGCATCAGGTCGCGGTTCGGCGGATACAATATCCCGAAACATTCCACCGCGCGTGAGATTGTCAGGCTGAAACGCGACGGAAAGAAAATGGCGGTAGGGCTGATAACCGACCAGTGGCCCAGCAGCGACGATAAATACTGGACTCGCTTTCTGGGACGAGAGACGGCTTTTCTGACCGGAGCGGAACGGATTGCGAAGATGATGAATTTCCCGGTTTTTTATTGCGAACTCATCAAAACCCGCAGAGGCTATTGTGAAGTGGAATTTAAGTTGATGACGGAGAAGCCGAAGGAGACGGCAGACGGTGAAATCACCGAGGCGTTTGCCCGTTGTCTCGAACAGACTATTCGTCGCGAACCGGCTTATTGGCTTTGGTCGCACAAACGTTGGAAAGCTTCGCAGGCGGAATGTCGATAAAGAAAAGAATCTCGGCACTTATGTCGTCTGTTTCCTTATTGTCGGAAACGGATTTTAAAATACAAACCGGAGAATAAACCGGAAAAACGGATTGAATATGAAAGTATCGGTTGTTATCTTAAATTGGAACGGACGCGACATGCTCCGTACCTTTCTGCCTTCGGTGCTTCGGCATTCGGAAGCTGAAAACGTAGAGGTCTGTGTGGCCGACAACGGATCGACGGACGATTCTGTGGACATGCTGCGCAATGAGTTCCCGGCTGTCCGCCTGATTCTTCTGGATCGCAATTACGGATTTGCCGACGGATACAACCGGGCTTTGCAACAGGTGGAGGCGGAATATGCGGTGTTGCTCAACTCGGATGTGGAAGTGACGGAGCGTTGGCTCGAGCCGTTGACGGATTATCTCGATACACACCCCGAGGTGGCTGCCTGCCAACCCAAAATACGCAGCTACCGCCGCAAAGAGCTGTTCGAATATGCCGGAGCGGCAGGCGGATTTATCGACAGATACGGCTATCCGTTCTGCCGGGGGCGGCTGATGTCGGCGGTGGAGAAGGACGAAGGACAGTATGATACGGTTTCTTCGGTTTTTTGGGCTACGGGGGCGGCGCTCTTCATCCGGCTCGAAGATTACCGTCGGGCAGGCGGGCTGGACGGACGGTTTTTCGCTCACATGGAAGAGATCGACTTGTGCTGGCGGTTGCGTTCACGCGGACGCGGCATTGTCTGCATCCCTCAAAGCACGGTCTATCACGTAGGCGCCGCTACCTTGAAAAAAGAGAATCCCCGCAAAACTTTCCTCAACTTCCGCAACAACCTGTTGATGCTGTATAAAAACCTTCCGCGGCAAGAGCTGTCGAGAGTGATGGCTGTACGCGCCGTGTTGGACTATGTGGCGGCATTCGCTTTTCTGCTGAAAGGGCAGGGGAGCAATGCCCGCGAGGTGATACGCGCGCGCAGGGAGTACAAACGGCTTCGCGCGTCTTTTGCACCTTCCCGTGAGGAGAACGTGCGAAAGGCTTCATTGCAGGAGATTCCCGAACGTATAAAAAACAGTATTTTGTGGCAGTTTTACGCGAAAGGGCGCAAGCGTTTCTCGCAACTGCCCCATTTAAAAAACTAAATAATATGAAACAAGTAAGCAGAGGCATCGGGCTGGTAGCTCACGATGCGATGAAAAAAGACCTGATCGAATGGGTTTTGTGGAATTCGGAATTATTGATGGGACATAAATTCTACTGCACAGGCACTACGGGTACGCTGATTCTCGAAGCCTTGACCAAGAAACATCCCGAAGTGGAGTGGGACTTCACCATTTTGAAATCGGGACCGTTGGGAGGCGACCAACAGATGGGGTCACGCATTGTAGAAGGTCAGATCGATTATCTTTTCTTTTTCACCGATCCGATGACATTACAGCCTCACGACACCGACGTGAAGGCGCTGACCCGTCTGGCGGGTGTGGAAAACATCGTTTTCTGTTGCAACCGCTCTACGGCCGATCATATCATTTCCAGTCCGTTGTTCATGGATCCTGAGTATGAACGTATTCATCCCGACTATTCCGGTTATACGAAACGCTTTGAGGACAAGTCGGTCGTTACCGAAGCAGTGGAGTCGGTGGACAAGAGAAAGAAACGGCAAAAGTAAGTCGGTCAATCAATGGTTTGCGGGCTTTGGAATCAAACATCAC
Source organism: Bacteroides pyogenes DSM 20611 = JCM 6294 (assembly GCF_000428105.1). GTDB lineage: Bacteria > Bacteroidota > Bacteroidia > Bacteroidales > Bacteroidaceae > Bacteroides > Bacteroides pyogenes. The sequence continues at coordinate 49,633 of NZ_ATZH01000028.1, forward strand.
AATGTTTGATTCCAAAGCCCGCCGTCTTTTTTCCAAAGCCCGCCGTCTTTTTTCCAAAGATCAGCGAGGGCGAGCAGAGTTTTATTATATTTTATTCATCCCCGGCAACACTTCATTTCTATCGCCGCAGTGTCGATGTCCGCTCCCATAGGAGGATTTCGTTTCGACAGTTTGATTTCTATTTCTTCTACCGACGGGAAATCGGCGAAAAGCCTTCCGACGATTCGTCCGCACACGTGTTCCAGAAGTTTCGACGGAATGCTCATTTCTTCTTTTACGGCTTCGTACACATCCGCATAGCTCACCGTGTCCGCCACTTCGTCCGTTTCTACCGCCCGCCCGATGTCGACTTTCAGCCTCAAGGCGATGAGGTATTCATTGCCTACGAGATTTTCCTGCGGCATTACGCCATGATAGGCATAGCAGCGCACTCCTTCTAAAACGATGTAACTATGTCGGATATTCATATGCGTGTCGATATGTCGGTAAGAGGATACTTATGCCAATGAGCAAACCTTTTTGGTTCCTAAAAACAGCAAGACGATTGCTGCGATCAGGAGCGATTTCGGATCCAGTTGGGCGGCTCCCTGTTGAACCATACCTGTGAATACTTCGCGCAATGTGCTCCAGATTATTTGCAGTCCGTCCATGCGGATGAAAAGCACGGCAGCTATGGCTACAACGAGTGCCGGCCATAGGTTCGCCCATCGGCTCTTCCGACCGGATAATTGGTGCATCACACGCCGGCTGAAACCATTGTCGGGTATTTCCTGCTTGTTCTCCTGAAAGAATTGGCGCAGGAGTTTGTCGTTATCTATTTCCATCATAACCGTTTCGTTTTAAATAATTTGCCAGTTTTTCCTTTCCCCTCGACAGGTGGCTCTTCACCGTTCCTGCCGGCATTCCCGTAATTCCTGCAATTTTGTCGATGCTGACATCTTCCATGTAGAAGAGCGTGATGCAGGTTCGTTCCACTTCTTTCAGCGTCTTGAGCGACTGATAGATATCCATCCGCTGTCCCACGTTCATCGGTTCGGCGCAGTTGATGGCATCTATCTCTTTGGTGTCCAGATCAGCCGTCTCTTTCCGACTGCGAATATAGTCATAAAAAACATTATAAGCAATTCGGTACAACCAGGTGGAGAAGCTTGATAAGTTCCGGAAAGAGGCGAGATTGGTATACGCCTTTATAAACGTATCTTGCGCCAGGTCGTCACTCAATTCGCTGTCACCGCAGGTGAGGTGCAGAAAGAAGCGCCGCACGGGCGACTGGTACTTCTGCACCAAAGGCTCGAATGCTCTTTTGTTTTTGAGCACTACCACCTGGGCGACTAACGATAATTCATTGAGTTGGCTCATCTCGTTTCGTCGTTCCGGTGATTGTCATTTTCTGGTTCATTCTCTTCGAATCTGCCGGAGTTGCGGTCGGTGAACCGACCGTTTGCCGTACGGCCTCGATAGGAGGCTTCTTCTTTTTTCTCTTTTTGGCGTTCGATAATCCATTGCCCGATGCCCATGAACATGATAAGCAGGCCGATGGCTCCGATGCCGAAACTGCCGGTTATCGCCCATAAGAAGATGAACAGTCCGATTCCGGTGAAAGTGTTCTTAATCCCTTGAGCCTGCCGGTCCTTTTGCTTTTGGTCGTAGATGAACTCTTCGGGAAGCGGTTGCCCGGCTGCCACCGCCTTTTCCGCAAGCCGGTAGCGGGCTTTCCGGTTTTTGTAGCGGAAGAAGAAGACGATGAAAACAATGAATACCGGCAACCCGAACACTGCTATGATAGACACGATGGCAACGGTTATCCCTTTTCTAATAGGCTTGTCGAAATCGTTGAACGGGAAACCGTCATCGTCACTGTCGAAGGTGAAGCTCGTGTACTTTTCCTCCGTCAGGCTGTCGTCTGCGGCTGTTAAGCCCGTTTCGGCGGTATCCACCCCTACGACGGTGATGCCGGACTGATTGTTTTTCGCTTTTTTCGTTTGAGATACGGTGATTTTTACTTTCCCGATGGAGTCTTGTATTACGGTTGTTTTTTTCTGGGCGTTAGCCGGCAGCATGCAGAAGGTCAGTGCGACCATCATGGCTATAAATATCCGTTTCATATTCTTATGTTTTTTAATTTTGTTTCTTTGCCTGTTAGACGTAGTTAGTACTTTATAAAGTTGCAAAGAGACGAAATATTTTTGATATTTGCACGAATTAATCATCGAAAATGAATTTACCTGCTTCTTTTATAAACGATATCCGTTCTTTGCTGGGCGACGGAGAATTTGAGCATTTTGCCGCAGCCTTGCGGGAGACACCTCCGGCGAGCATTCGTATAAATAGAGATAAACCGTTCTGCGATAGCGAGCAGGCGGAGAGTCGGGAACAGGTTCCTTGGGCGGCTCACGGTTATTATCTCGACGAGCGGCTTACGTTTACTTTCGACCCTTTGTTTCATGCGGGCGTTTATTATGTGCAGGAAGCTTCGTCTATGTTTGTCGGGCAGGCATTGCGGCAATATGTCACGAAGCCTGTGGTGATGCTCGACCTTTGCGCTGCTCCGGGCGGCAAATCCACTCATGCGCGCAGCGTGCTTCCCGAAGGAAGTCTTTTGGTGGCCAACGAAGTGATTCGCAACCGCTCGCAGGTGCTGGCGGAAAATCTGACAAAGTGGGGGCATCCCGATATGGTGGTGACCAATAACGATCCTGCGGACTTCTCTGCGTTACCGCATTTTTTCGATGTGATTCTTGCCGATGTGCCTTGTTCGGGCGAAGGGATGTTCCGCAAAGATGCGGCGGCTGTCGACGAATGGAGTTCTGAAAATGTAGAAATCTGCCGGCAACGCCAGCAACGCATCGTGGCGGATATCTGGCCGTGCCTGAAGCCCGGAGGATTGCTCGTTTACAGTACGTGCACCTACAATACCAAAGAGGACGAGGAAAACGTTCGCTGGATTCGCCGGGAGCTGGGAGCGGAATCATTGCCTTTGGATATCTGTCCCGAATGGGGGATTACCGGCAATCTGTTGCCGGGCGATGAGGCTCCCGTATTTCGTTTTCTTCCTCATCGGACGAAAGGGGAGGGATTCTTTCTGGCTGTTCTCCGCAAACCTGCGGAAGAAGCAGAGAGCGACCGGCACTTCTTTCCGCAGGCTAAAGCAAAGAAGAAAGAGAAGAAAGGGGCGGCAACGGGAGCTTCTCTTGTTTCCAAAGAAAATCTGACAAGGGCAGCGAGGTGGTTGCAAGAAACCGTTTCCGCTAAGTATGCCTTGGCTGTGGAAGGCGCCGGGGTATATGCTTTTCCGCATGCGTATGCCGGTGAATTGGCGGAGATGAAGCAGGTGTTGAGGGTGATACAGGCAGGTGTGGATGTGGCTGAAGTGAAGGGAAAAGACATCGTTCCGGCACATTCGCTGGCCATGAGCAGCCAACTTCTCAGCAGGGATGTGTTCCCGTCGGAAGAGATCGGTTACCAGCAAGCCATTGCCTATTTGCGGAAAGAGGCGATTATGCTTCCGCCATCGGTTCCCCGTGGCTTTGTGCTGCTCACCTACCGGCATGTCCCTTTAGGCTTTGTAAAGAATATCGGCAATCGTGCCAACAATCTCTATCCGCAAGAGTGGCGCATCCGCAGCGGATACATGCCCGAGGAGATTAGAACATTGTAAATCCTCGTCAGCGTACCCTGCCTCCACAGATCCAATGCTTCCGGTAATACGGTTCGTCCAGACTGCTGATAATCACTCCGCGGCCGGTGCTGGCATGGATGAACTTCCGGTCTTTGAGGTAAATGCCTACATGTCCTACTCTTTTTGAAGAGCGGTGGTTGGAGAAGAATACAAGGTCGCCTTCCTGCAGGTTGCTTTTCGATACTTTCCGGCTTTGGGCTTTCAGTTGTTCGGAACTCCGGCTAACTTGTGTGCGGTACGCTTTCCGGTAGATGCGATATACCAGCCCCGAACAATCCGTGCCTTGTTTCGAATTGCCGCCTCCGCGATAAGGAACTCCTATCCATTCGGCTGCTTCCAGATAAAGGGGGTGATGGTCTTCCATCCGAATGTCCATTCCCAATACGATGGAAGCTCGTGCCAAAGCGGTATAATCGAACTGCGGAGCTGTGGTACGGCACGAGGCGAAAACCAATATGGTTCCGATGAATCCTATGTATGTGAGACTTCTACGCATCGGCGAGATTTATTCCTCCACGTTGAAATAGTCTTCCAGCTCCTGTTCGGCGGAATTGTTTTCATTGGTGATGTCGCGGATGATGATTCCGTTCTCCAATAATGCGATACGCGGACACACGTCTACCGTGTGATTCAGGTTGTGGCTGGAAATGATGATTGTGGCCCGGTGGTCTTCGTTATACTTCTTCAGCAAGTGCTTGATAATAGATTGTGAACTGGGATCGAGGAAATTGAAAGGTTCGTCCAAGATGAGCAATTGGGGATCGTGGAGCATGGCGGAGATGATTCCGATCTTCTGCTTATTTCCGGCGGAGTAGTTTCTGATCAGCTTTTTCTGCCCGGTCACTTCCCCGTTCATGAACCGTTGGAATGTTTGCAGGCGTTCATCCACTTGCTCTTTATCCATTCCGTACATTTTGCCGATGAAATAGAAGTACTCTTCGGGCGTCAGGTAGTCGATGAGGAAACCGTCGTCGATATAAGCGCCGGTAAACTTTTTCCAGTCTTCATTGGTACTCACGTCTATTCCGTCGATGCTTACTTTTCCGTTGTCGGCTTTCAGCAAGTCCAGTATCAGTCGGAAAAGCGTTGTTTTTCCCGCCCCGTTGTTTCCTACCAGTCCGAGCATTTCGCCCCGGTTGATTTCGTATTGTTCGATGTCTACGGCAACCTTCTCGCCGAATTTCTTTTTAAGTTGGTTTATGGTAATCACAATCTGTAATGTTTAAACGGTTGATGATTCGTCTTTCTTATTGCCGGCTGTCTCTGAATCCCGCCATGTTCTCGTAGCGTCGCTGCATGAAACGCAGATATACATTCCTGATCCAAAGCGGAGAGGCAAGCGTGAATGCCATACCTGTCAGCAATAAAATAATATAAGTGGTATTCGGACTTAGAAAAGCGGTCAGTACGCTGTACAGAATCAACGGTATGCCGAAAGAGCCGAAATTAATCACCATTTGTATGGCGCTATTGCTCTGTCTTCCGGTGAGCTTTTCGTTCAGCGGAATCGTCTGTTTGTTGTAGACAGCGAGCTGGAAGAAACAGAAATAGATAACTCCTATGGTATAGAAAAACCATGCGAATGCGCCCAATAAAGAAAGTTTGTTCATGGCGATGGCGGGAATCATCAGTATAAAAGGAATGATTTCGCCGATGGTATATACATAATACTTGGCTTTCAGCAGGTTCATGATAGATTCTTTGCGAGACATCAGCCCGTCGAGGTAATTGCCTTCGAACGACATGAGTTGCGAAAGGATAATCATGCCGAATGCGGCAAAATTGTATACGCAGATAAATGTTGTCATGAATTTCCCGTCGTAAACGCTCGAGAAACTGAGCGCCAGAGAGAAAGCGACCACGATAATGGCGATGCTGCGCAGCGAACTCTTACAGCGGCGGTTGCGTAACAGCATTTTCAGCTCCAGACGCATATATTCGCCTATTTCGCCGTAACGTTCAAAGAATTTGTATTCCGATACATGTTTAATCCGGACATCGTCCACTTTCGCCAGCTCGACATAGATGAGTCCGGACATGATTCTGCGGTTCATATACCACAAAAGGACGATAACGAGCAATGTACCGATAAAATAAAGGATGCTTCCTTCGATATATCCGTCTCCCAAGTCCATGAAGAAATAGAAAAGAAAGCTGTCTTTGGGAATGAAGAGCAGACAGCCGATGCCTGCATATACGACAATAGGAAGAAGTGTCCACCATATGCGTTCGTTGATTAAGGTGCGGCAGAGCAGATACCAATAATTGTTAACCAGTATCAGGAGCCAGATTCCGATGAGATAGGTCAGCGCTCCCCATAATCCGAAAAACTTGGTAATTGTAAGAAAAGAGAAAGGAACGAACAGGAACATCCAGACTAAGTTGAAAAGACTGAGTCCGGAACGTATCAGCAGAAAGTCGATGATCCGATTCCGTTTCACCGGCAGCAGGAGGTAAGGTTTTACCTCCTGAGTCGGTGTTTTCTGAAACGGAATACGCAGCAGGAAGTCTATCGCCAGGATAAAGACCAGCGCACCCGCGTTCATTACCTGATAAGGCTCCCGGTTGGGAGCCATATCGGCAAATGCGAACGCAAACGTTATACCGAAGAATATCAGGTAGCCTGCCCAAAATACTGCCATTATGTATCCGAGCGCTTTGGCAATCTTGTTTTTCTCATACATCGGATGCCGGCGGGCAGCCAGTTTTCCGTGCTTGCGTAATTCGTTAAATATCAGCATGACATTAGTCTACTAAAAATATCAGTCTTTCTTTTCCTCTTCTTCGGGCGAAGTCATGATCACCCGTATCTCATTCTTCTGTTCCATAAGCTGAGCGAGGAATTCCTGTACGTCTTTTGCGGTAATGCTGCTTACCAGAGCTTCATAATCTTTGGTATAATCAACCCCGGTATAGAAATACTCGTCAAGATTATTCAGCCAATAGCTGTTTTCTTTCTGAGCATCCTTATATTTCTTCAGCATATATTCCTTGATTTTCTGCATGTGCTCGGCAGACGGACCTTCCTGCGCCATTTTGTTCAGCTGTTCCAAAACGATTTCCGAGAGTTTGTTTCTCTTTGCCGGGTCGGTCTGGAACACAATTTGCAGTGTCAGCCGTTCTTTCGGATATTTGCTCAGTCCTCCTCTGCAGCTTACTCCGTATGTACCTCCTTCTTTTTCGCGGATCTCTTCGGTGTATACCATATCCAGCGCCTGATCGAGGAAGCTCAGTAGCAGGTTGTTGCGCAAGTTGTATTTGCATTCTCCGTTGAAAAAGAATAAGATGGTAGCCATCGGTGTCTCCTGCTTCTTCGTGAACTCGTTTTTGTACAATCCTTTACGGATGTCCATGTGAGTGTCTCTGAAAGTCTCCTGACGTTTGATTGCGGGAAGTCCTCCGAGGTATTTCGCGATGAGCGGTTTCATATTCTCAAGATCCACATTCCCTACCAGATAGAATGTAAAGTCGCTCGCATCCTTATAGCGGTCTTTATACATTTCGATGATTCGGTCGTAATCGATGTTTTCCACCATGTGCTCTTTCAGGTTGATGGCACGCGGATGATTGTTGTACAGAGCGTACGTCATGGTATCCCCGAATGCTCTCATCGGGTTGGCGTCGGCATTCTGAAGCTGTGCTTTCAGCCGGTTCTTGTACGATTCGAAAGCCTCGTTGTCTTTACGCGGAGCGGTGAAGCTGAGGTAGGTCAGTTGCATCATTGTCTCGAAGTCTTTCGGAGAGCAGTTTCCTGATATATTTTCCGTATTTCCGCCGATAGATGCGCTTACTGAGGCGCGTTTACCTGCCAAAGCCTTTGTCAGATCCACTTTACTGAAGTTTCCGACTCCTCCTACACCGGCAACGCTGTTCAGCTGGCTGATGTTCAGCGCTTCGTTGTCGGCAAATAAACTGCTTCCTCCCAAGCTTGTTCCTTTCATGAGAATCTGGTCGGCCTTGAAGTCTGTCACCTTTACGTATACTTTCACTCCGTTCGAGAGCACCAGCTTGGTTGTTCCGTAAATGTCTTCCGCCTTTTCCGAAACGATCTTTCCGCCTTCGGGTTCCTTCGAAATTAGCGGTTCGTTGGAAACCTTGTCTTCATGCGGTTTTAAGTCGAATGATTTGAGTTGTTTCAGAAGTGCTTCGATTTCCTCTTTCGTAGGATATTTGATTCCTTCTTTTTCGGGACCGGCAATCAGAGCCACCTGATTGTTGTCGGTAAGCAATTGTTGCATAACCTGATTAATGGCTTGTACCGGAATATTCGGGGCCATCTGGTTCATAATGGCATAGTCGTATTCGATGCCCGGTATCGGTTCGTTGTCGAGGAAGTGGTTGATGTATTCTCCGACATAAGAGCCGCTCTTCATCTTTTCGCGTTCGTTGTAAGCCGACTCCAGTCCTTGCAGGTAGTTGGCGCGCGCACGCTCGTATTCCGTTTCGGTGAATCCGAACCGGCGTGCTCTTTCAGCCTCTTCCAGAATGGTTTTCATTGCCGTTTCGATGCCGTCTGCTTTGCTGCTGGCGCTTAGGCTGAAAGCATCTTTCGTTTTGGCGAGAAAATAGTTGCCGAAACCTGCGCTGGCTCCGGTGAAAGGAGGATTGGCCTGTTGAAGCAGCTCCGAGAAACGGCTGTTCAGCATTCCGGTAGCCATGTTCAGCATGTATTGCGTAGCGTAATAGCCGATGTTGTTTTTCAAGGAATCGGGTGTAGCGTCATGCTTGAAGAAGAAGTTGATGCTCGGCGTGGTCACTTCCTTGTCCGTTCCGATGTAAATCAGCGGCTTTTCGTTGTCTGCCACCGGATAGTAGATACGTTCGGCAGGGTTTACCGGAGCTTTTACGTCTGCGAATATATGTTTCAGTTTGGCTTCGATTTCGTCCACATTGATGTCGCCTACAATTACAATTCCCTGTTGGTCGGGGCGATACCATTTGGCATAGTAGTCGCGGATGGCCTGGTAGGGGAAGTTGTTGATAACGTCGATACTTCCTATAGGCATGCAGTCGGCATATTTGGAATCGGGATACATCACCGGTTGCGCATTGGTGTAGATACGCATGATACCGCTGTTCCGGCTTCTCCATTCCTCACGTATCACGCCGCGCTCCTTGTCGATTTCTTTTTCCGAAAGCTTGATGGCGCTCGACCAGTCGTGCAGGATGAGCAGGCACGAGTCTACCACGTTCATATTGTCGGTAGGCACGTTACTGATGTTGTACACCGTCTGGTCTACGCTGGTATACGCGTTCAGGTTCACTCCGAATTTAATACCTTTCGTTTCGCACCAAGGCACGATGCCGAGTCCGGTTTCATCGCCGGGGAAGTTTTTGGTTCCGTTGAATGCCATGTGCTCGAGAAAGTGAGCCAATCCGCGTTGTTCCGGCTCTTCGAGGATGGAACCCACTTTTTGTGCGATGTAAAACTCGACACGCTTCTCGGGCAGAGCGTTGTGCCGGATGTAATAGGTAAGCCCGTTGTCGAGTTTGCCTATGCGAACGTTCTTGTCCACAGGGAGCGTTTGCATCGGCTGGGCTGATGCGCTTTGGAAACTGCAGCATATCGATAATGCCGCAATAAATAATCCACGTAATAAATGTTTCATATAATAATTATTTTAAGAAAATAAAAAACTTTCCGACACCGAAGTTGCCCCCGGTTGTATCATAACGAATTTCTTTATTAAATAAATTGTTGTGGTATAAGTCGCACCGATTTAGGGTAAATCACAGGTAAGCCGTTTTTTATTTAATCGCTTCCCGTATTCTTACCAATTTGGTGAGCAACTCTTCCAGCAAATCGAGTTTCAGCATGTTGGCTCCATCGCTTTTGGCCACCGAAGGATCTTCATGCGTCTCTATGAACAGTCCGTCGGCACCTACGGCAATGCCGGCTTTGGCTACGGTCTCTATCAGTTGGGGCATGCCTCCGGTTACTCCACTTGTCTGGTTGGGCTGTTGCAACGAATGAGTCACGTCCAGCACCACCGGATAGCCGAATGTCTGCATCTCCGGAATGCCTCGATAGTCTACTATCAGATCCTGATACCCGAAAGTGGTTCCGCGTTCGGTCAGCATCACATTCTTATTTCCGGCTTCCACTACTTTGGCGGCTGCGAATTGCATGGCGGCGGGAGAGAGGAACTGCCCTTTCTTTATGTTGACCGTTTTCCCCGTTTTGGCTGCCGCAACCAGCAAGTCGGTCTGCCGGCACAGAAAGGCAGGTATCTGGAGTATGTCCACATATTCTGCCGCCATTTCCGCTTCATCGGCGGCATGAATGTCGGTCACGGTAGGTATGCCGAATGTGTCGTGCACTTTCTTCAGCACCTTCAACGCTTTTTCGTCACCGATGCCCGTGAATGAATCTGCCCGCGAACGGTTCGCTTTGCGGTACGAGCCTTTGAATACGTAAGGGATTCGAAGCCTTTCGGTGATGCCGGCCACTCGCTCGGCAATGCGCATTGCCATTTCTTCACCTTCTATCACACAAGGGCCGGCCAATAGGAAAAAGTTGCCGGCAGGATTGTTTTTCAGTTCGATCATTTATTTTCAGTTGTAGTTTATAATTTCGTAAAATCAGGTGTTATTTCGGGATAATCAGTGTCGCTTTTTCCGGTAAAATGCCTATTTCCAGCGGGAAATGTTTAGGCAGCAACCGCCCGTCCAAATCGACCGAAGCATTTTGTGCCCGTAACACTTTCACTTTGCGTGTGCGGTAGCTTTTCACCGTTTTGTGGTTCAGGATGCGCCCCTGAATCAGCATCCATAAGCCCGAAATGGTTTGGAAAAATTCGGGATGATAGATTACCGACACGTCCAGCCAACCGTTGTAAGGCACTGCGTTCGGAGTCTGTCCCCATCCCCATGCGCTGCCTATGCATACCGTCATGATGCGTCCGCGGATATGCTCGTCGTTGATGCGCAGGTGCATCCGGTGAAGTTTGCGTTCGAAGATCAAGGCAAACAGTGCGGCTACGTACGAGAGGAATTTCACTCCCCAGAACCGTTTAGTCCGGTCGGTGATTTTTACGATACGCGCTCCCAAGCCGATATTCACTGCATTGAGAAAATAGCGGTGTTCGTGCTCCTTGCCGTTGTAGAAAGTACAGGAACCTACGTCTATCTTTCGGAGACGGTGGTTGATGATGCAGTCTACCGCCGCTTTGTATTCGGTGGTCAGCCCCCAATATTTGGCAAAGTCGTTGCCTATTCCGTTCGGGATGATTCCTATGGCGATATGCTCTTTGTCCGGTGCGTCGGAAAGCATGATGCCGTTTATCGCGTCGTTCAGCGCTCCGTCGCCTCCCACAATCACGATGGTGCGATAGCCGTTGTTTGCCAGAATTTTGGCAAGCCGCTCCACCGAACCGAAACCTTCGGATTGCACATAGTCGTAATTTACTCCCTTACTGTCCATGTACTCCTTGATTTCTTTCCATCGTTTCTGTACCTTTCGGGTACCTGCTTTGGGGTTGTAAACGACTCCCCATTTTCCCGGTTCTATACTCATATCGGCATTCCTTTACTATCTTACCGCCAAATATACTAAAACTCTTGCAGTTTCCGCTTCACAAAAGCGAACTTTTCTTGTGTCGGCAGCTCCGCGCTGACCCAGTGTATCGTAAATCCCCTGCGCTCCATTCCCCGAAACCAGGTCATCTGCCGTTTGGCAAACCGGTGGATGGCGGTTTCCAGTCCGGTATACATCTCTTCGTAGGTCAGCTTGCCGGTAACGTGCAACGTGAGATACTTGTATTCCAGTCCGTAATAAATCAAATCTTCCGGAGCAATGCCCCCGGCTATCAGTTGGCGAACTTCCTCTATCATTCCTTCGTCCAGCCGTTGTTTCAGCCGCCGGCTGATTTTCTCCCGGCGCAATTCACGGTCTATCTCCACGCCGATAATAAGGCTGTTCAGTTTGGGAAACTCCCTTTCCGGAACGGGGTGGGCGGCATAGTACTCTTCAATCTCTATCGCCCGTATGGCACGTTTCACCGTATCCACGTCCGTCGAATTGTGGAGCGTTTTATACCTGCCCAACATCTCCGTCAGCTCTTCCAAAGAGCATCCCGCAAGCCGGTCGCGCAGCTCCGGATTTTCCGGCACGGGCATCAGCCGGTATCCTTTCAGTACCGATTCCAGATACATACCTGTTCCGCCGCATAGAACGGGAAGACGGTTCTTCTTCCGTATCGATTCGTAAGCTGTCAGGAAATCGCGTTGATATTCGAAAACGTTGTATTTATATCCCGGGTCGGCGATGTCTATTAGGTGGTAAGAAATCGTTTTTCCCCCGACCGTATAGTCCTCCAAGTCCTTCCCCGTGCCCAGATCCATTCCCCGGTATATCTGTCGCGAGTCCGCGCTGATAATTTCCGTATCCAATTCATGCGCCAGCGCCGCGGCAAACGGAGTTTTCCCCGAAGCTGTGGGGCCGAGTATGGCAATTAAATCGCAATTAGGCATTGTCTTTTCTTTTAATGTAGCACAAATTTAGAAAATATATTTTACCTGAACTAATTTTTCGCTTTGGAACTATCTTGTTGAGGAATAGAATGTTATCGTTTTAGAATAGAAGGCTAGGTAACGATCTGGAAATGAGTGGAGTGCTTTGAGGTGCATTGTTTTGAATAGCCAAAGAATGTTCTCTTTTATCATCTGCAAAGGTATACATTTGCGAGAGAAAGTAAACGTTCTTGGGTGATTTTCTTCGTTATAAGTGAGGATGTGGAAGCACTCCTTGCCAAGTCCCGCCACCAATAACTACAACTATGGAATGTGAGAGCATCAACAAAGAAACTCCCGAGATGAAACAACTCATCTCAGGCATCCAAAAAGAGGGGGCATCGCTTATTACGCCCCCCCACCATTACAGATTATTCTGCGTGTGCATAAAAATGTAGTTCTAGCCCTTTTGAGAGGCTAACCACAACTTAACTGTTCTTCTAGCTCGAGATTGTTCTCCTTCAAAGAGCCAATCTTTGTCAACAGTTTGCTTGTAAGAAATCTTTTCATTTTCATTTTGTTGCAAATCATCATAGAGTACAAGGGCAAAAAAGTTATCCTCTTCCACTAACTTACCTACAACAAGAGGGATTATTGCTTTTCCCATAGATTTTAAATTGATATAGCTATCCAACTTCTTTGCATCATTAGTGTCACTGCTGATTATTGTTTGAGGACTTGAGAGCCATTCTTTTTTCCAATTAGAAAATGTGATTTCAAATGCTATTTGAGTTTGCTTATCAACGAGACTAATAAGATCTCTAATTTTGGAGAGTTGCTGCGCAGATAATGGGGTATTGTCCATTCTGCTGTGCTGAGCCACATTTTTCATTCCACGATAGTATCTATTTGTTTTCTCAAATGAAGTTAAAACATCTCCATAGTTGTTACCCGACAATCCTTTTCGACTGTGGGTGATTCTCAAATATTGGCCGAGTTTTGACTCCCAGGTTATACCAGAATAAACAACCCTTCCATGCGTCATATTAGAAAGACTCTTCCCCCAGCCATCAACATTGGCATTATATACAAAACGAGGAATTACATTGCAATTGTATAATGCTGCATACCATGATTTTGCATTTTTATATTGCCTTTGAAAATCAGTGAGTTCAGACCTTGGGTTAATCCATTGACGTGTTATCCTCATTAAATATGGGACATAATTGTATTGGGTGGTTTGCTCATCTGTTACCCAAATATCATTCACATTCAAGTTGGGAAAGGTGCTTTCTAAGAACAGTCGTTCCGAAGTTGTCGGACGTCTATTTAACTTTGTTTGCGAAATACTTCTAAAGTCGGTTCCTTCTTCTACATTACTCTGAGCAGAAGTCATAGTTGCAGCAGGCTTTCCAATATCCTGGTCCGCCTGATTTTGACATCCTATTACGCATAACAAAGATATAATGCCTAATAAGAAAGTTTTAACAAATACTAATCTTCTCATAACTGTTTACTTCAAAGAGTGATATTCAATGATGGCTATACAACTAGTACTTCTTCCTTTTTTCTTGTTGTATGGGATATTCGGTATATATATATGTTTAACGTGGGTGCGATATAAGAAAGTCTCTTAAATATCAGAAATATAGCAGAAGAATTCATGATTTTAAAGTGTTGAAAAATATATCCTTACTAATAATTGCGCTATGATTCCAAACCATAAAGTTACTGAAAATTATTTCATAATCGATGAATTTCTCAAAGAATTTGATAAAACCATCAAAAGAATATTCATTACTAAGTGAACAAACAAAGAAAAGAAACCGAAAATTTACAATTTCTGAAAGCGAAGTAATGACTATAATCTTCTTCATATGATTCTTACTCCAACAGAACTACTACTCAAAAGATGGGGCATACTTGTCTACCTTAATCGTACCGAATATAATTATAAATGAATATAACAATATAATTCTGCGCAAAACAGGGGATGATATAATAATTTTAACATCTCCTGTCGAAAAAAGACTGACAATTTGGTAACGGAACTTCTGCATAAATCCACACCTTCTACTCTTTATGCCTCTATCCAAACCATAGAGATATACCGCAAATCCCTCTTATTTCCAATTGACACCCTCAACTCTATCGTTAATGCCCTTTCCTTGAATAGTTCCTGAGCTAATTTTTCGCTTCGGTTTTCGTCTGTTTTTTATTTCCCTGCATCGCAACAACTTGCTCGTTTTGTAGTAAAAGTAATTCGTCTGCCGACCGTGTCCCATTCGTCTTTCGCTTGAGACTCATTCGTCTGCCGAACGGGAGACGAATGAAATGCGGGTGAGTGATTAATAATTTTAACGTGAGTTCGACGAATTGTAAGTGCTTATAAATTTGGTGATTAGCGAAATTTGTTGTAACTTTATAGTACTAAAAAACAAAGGATTACAAACAAAAATCGCTATGATCACCGAAGACAAAGTTATTGAAATATTTTGTATGGCAGACGATTTCTGCAAGTTTTTTGATGCCATGATGGCAAAATATACTATAAGGCTGGTTCACAAGAGAAAGTATCATCGTTCCTCCACTATGTCCAAAGCAGAAGTTATGCTG
>NZ_ATZH01000029.1 GCF_000428105.1 Bacteroides pyogenes DSM 20611 = JCM 6294
ATGACACAAAAAAAACAGCTACAAAATATTGTAACTGCCTGATTTTCAAAAAGAGCGGTAAACGAGGCTCGAACTCGCGACCCCCAGCTTGGGAAACTGTTTTAAATAGTCAATAAATCACTAAACATCAAATAGTTATAAATATGGAAATATTATTTGCACCGAATTTGCAATCCTACTTCCTCTTCTCAATTGTCAGCATATACCCCAATGCTGACAATATCCGTGAAAGCACGTCCACGCCGGGCGAGTACTTCCCGTTTTCTATCTTGCAGATGTTAGTACTTGTAACACCTGCAATGTCCGCAAGCTCTCGAACGGTCAGACCATGCTCTGTCCTGATATCGGCAATCATCTTGCCTATTCGTTCTCTATCATTCATTCCTACTCCTTTTTACAAGGAACTCGCCCGCTTTCCGCATTGCTGATGCAAGTTCCCTCTCGTTATCGCATTCATCTATCATACTTATATTATCTATATCCGATATGCCCTCGAACGCCACACGGGCGATGAAACGGGGATACTTGTTTCTCCGTATCCACGTCTCGCCGTTACGTTCGAATAGTTCATACGCAGATTGTTTGTCATTTCTGTCGCATGGACAGATGGCAAACTCTGGCAACCAGTCCTCCTCCGGTGCGGAGTGAAGTATGTCTCCGCACAGGGGGCACTTCATCAACCACATGTGAAGCGCCCCATCGAATACTTTCTTTGTTATTCGCATAGATTTTCTAAGAACTCTTTATACATTTTTTTATGCTCATCAGTTAACGTATATTCTCCATCAAGGTTTCCATCGTCAAACAACCACCGCCAAAAATCCGGATCACCCTCGCTTTCGAGTTCAAGCCATTCCATGAAAGATATTTCATGCTTTCCCTGACGGTAAGAGTCCCTCAATAATTGTTCCGCGTTACTTCTAATTCTAATTGTTGCCATAATAGTATATTTAAATTGGTTATTAAAATTATGCCCGTCATAGCACAGCTATATACTTATTCTATTGTTTCTTCGTATACGGTCTCGCCTGTTTCTTCGCAGACGATAGAAACCGTACCGCCTACGTAGTCACCGAAATAGGTGCTCTTATCATTGCGGTTGTTATCAATCCAATCACGGCATTCCTGTTCTGTGCCATGAATGTTTTTTGAGTTTGAATCGAAGCTGTCGTTAAATACTACATCATAAGTTTTCATGGTAATAATTATTTCTTGATTAAATTACAAAGCTATATATATTTTTAACGTTGGCAAATCAGGAAAAGAACGAAAGC
The DNA here is from genome assembly GCF_000428105.1 of Bacteroides pyogenes DSM 20611 = JCM 6294. Classification (GTDB taxonomy): domain Bacteria; phylum Bacteroidota; class Bacteroidia; order Bacteroidales; family Bacteroidaceae; genus Bacteroides; species Bacteroides pyogenes. The sequence continues at coordinate 1,275 of NZ_ATZH01000029.1, forward strand.
GAAACCTTAACAACTTTTAGCCGAGCGAAAAATGAATAAGGCTGAATCCGTTCAAAATGATTTCTACCTGAAATACTCCATTACCTCAACAGATTGTTCGCGCAAACCGCAACATATATAGTTCTTTGCAGTCATTTCAACGCTCGAATGCCCCATCATTTTGCTGATGCTGTACAAATCGGCTCCACGTAAATATAGATTTGACGCAAAGCTCCTGCGGGCTGTATGGCTCGATACAAATTCCCACTTCTCGCCCTCCGCTTCTTTCCCAGCCCTGAAAACTTTCACAGGCTCAACGATTCCTGATGCCTTGCAGATTCTTCGCAATATACTATTGAAAGCAGGGGTGGATAATTCACTCTTAATGTGCGTTCCCTCCAATAGTTCAGCTACAATCGGCTTCAATGGTACGGTAGCGTGCGTTTTTGTCTTCTGGCTCACATAAGAGATGTAACCGTTTACTATATTTGTTTTCGTAAATCGGCAATAATCGGAGTGCCTCGCTCCGGAATACGCCCCCATCAGGAATTGAGCCTGTACAGTTCGTTCGTTGTCGTTCAGGGGAATATATGCGGATAGTTTTTCTAATTCGTCGTCATTCAACCACACGGGGACGGGCTTTTCATCCTTGATGGTTAAAACCTTCATATACCCTCCGGGTAGTTCAGCCTCTTCGCTGTACAGGTTTAATACAGCTTTGAATTTTGCCGCATATTGCCGGGCGGAACTTTGCGCCATCCGTTCAAGCATATAGTCCACGAAATTCTGCAATCGGACTTTTGAAAGGTTCCCCCACGTTGCCGGGCATCCGTTCGATTCTTCGAACATCCTTAATATAATTTCATATTTAGGATATTTCTTCAAAAATGATTGTTTTAAGCTTTTCATAAAAACCTCTCTTTCTTGTTTTATAATAGTTCGTTTAATAATTCGTTTGAAATGGCTGTAATTCGGTCTTATTTGCGATTATTTACCCACTCACCGATGCGATGATTGCTTTTAGAATGAAAGTGCCAAAAAACGCCCGAAAACAGTTCGTTTGCTTTTTCGTTTAGTTCGGTTAACCTCAATAGTTCGGGCATAATAATTCATTCAATAGTTCGTTCATGTTTATGCGTGAAGGTATGCGCATGGGAAACGGCGTATCAATTAGCGTGTATATATGTGCGCCTTCCCGGCTCTCCATCTCCCGGATAATGATTCTCCGGGTATCTCGGTTAACGTTGTTGACTCCTGTAGTACTCCTTTCTTCATCAATGAACAACGGAAACAAAGATTATATACTTGTCAAGACTGAATAACAACGCGTCTCTGTACGTTTAACATACAAGCCCGGCAAGATTATCCAGTTGCTTTATTGGCTATTCCCGTCAATACCTTACACCACATCAAGGAATCAGAACAATAACACAGAACACAGGAATAGCGCCGCTTTAGTGGGAAAAACTCTTTCCGATTAGAGAAAGTTCCAACCGGAAAGAATCATCTACATATATTTAATTCCAATATATAACCCTAATAGTACGCAAAAAATCAAATACACAGGAAGCAGCCAGAAGCCACCCAGAACGCTAAAGCAAATCAATAAGATTACTATCAGCCAAATAATTAAACCTAACATTTTTTAGATATAAATAATAGGGGAGTTTGCCCCTGAATGTAAATAAAATGAATTATTTAATTTATAAATTGCATTCCAAGATTTCAATAAACTTTTTATACAATTCTTCGTGTTCTTCTGTTAGCGAAGTTGGGCTTTCGAGATTCTCATCGTCAAAGAGCCACATCCAGAAGCATGGATCGTTCTCGCTTTCGAGTTCCAGCCATTCCATGAACGGCATAGATTGTTTTACTTGTCTGTAAGAGTCTCTCAATAATTGTTCTGCGTTACTTCTAATTGTTGCCATAATAGTATGTTTTAAGTTGGTTCTTTTTATGCCCGTCAAGCCGATAGCGCAGCTATATAATTACAATGTAGTATGATAAGCTATCCCGTTGTTCATGTTTACGTTAAACCTTTTCCCATCCTGAACCCTTGTAACAATCTTATAGCAAGGCTTCTGGGAATTGTTATATACGTTTCTAAGGTTGTAATACTCATTGTCGGACACCTTTACGAATTGAGCGAAAATGTTATGCGCCTTCATTACTTCTACTTCTCTACCTGTATATCCGTTTTTTAATCTGTAATCTTTCATAATATATCCTCCTATTATTTACCCTCTCTTAAGATATTCATAATTTTGTTATAAGCCTGATTCAGCGCACGCGCCTGACATTCGATCCAATTTTCGCGGGAGTTCGCCATGTCTTTCAAGGTTCCGTCCTTACGTGTCGCCTTCTTTAGCTCGGAAGGGGTGCATAATCTTTCGGCTATACCCTTGTCATAGATAAGAGACAAGCCGCCATAGCTGTATTGTACCCAACTATCGGCACCGTTCAATAATATTTCCTTTGCGCCGTCCGCATCAATGTTAGCGTAGTCACTTAATACGTATTCGACAATTTCATAAGCATAATCTTTTACGCCCTTATCCCATTGTGAACGGGTTTTGAGGTTCTCAATAGCTTTTAATAAGTCATTCGTTTTCATAACTGTAATATTTAAATGTTTAATAATTCAATACCACAGCGAATTTTTAAATAAGAAAAGTTTGGAAGATGGGGAAAATAGAAGTACCTTTGTCCTGTCTTGGATGGATACTTCTAAAGTTCCGTTCTCAACCTAACGCCGGGAGTATTGCAGTACTTTCGGCGTTATTCTTTTCAATATCAAAAGATCGCTCCAGAAAAGCTTTATCTCCTTTTCTGTATTACAAATATACGAATTATATTAGATATAGCAAAACTTTTGTACCTTTATTTCCAAGAAAAACACCGATATTTCACATCAATTAACTATATTATAACGCGCTAATAATCAGTGATATATATACGGGGAACAAGCAATCAGATAAACAAATATAATGTAAGTATTTTTATGCAAATACAAGCCAGGAATAACACGCACAAACACCATACACAAGCCACACACAAGCCACCACACGAAATATATTGCTTTTAAACGAACTTTATTCTAACTTTGCAGAATAAGACGCAAAAAGAAACAATAACACGAAAAACTATAGTATTATGATTTTCAGTAAAAGAATAACAGATTTACAACAGATTTACCAACTAACACCGAATGAAGTGTTTTTCTGTATGCTCGTAGCAGCCGGAGCCAATAGAGGAGAAGCATATGCGATCATATTCCGCCCAACGTCCACCAAGATAGAAACAGCGCAACGGGGAGCATGCCAGTTAGCGAAGGACAAGCCCGGAATCAACAAGCTTATAAAGTCATTCGAAAGTAACGGAATGCTTATACTACAACAACAAGAAGAAGAAACAAAAAAAACAAAAAGGAAAAGGAAAAAGGGAGAAGAAGAAGAGGGGGTGGTAAAATATCGTGACAAATCCTCTGTGCTGGCTGGTCTCGAGGAAACTTTGCCTCTGCTTCGGGGGAAAGACAGGGCAGACGTGTTAATGAAGATAGCAGATTTACAGCAAATGAAGAAAGAAGAGAACGTAGAAGAAGTAGATACCGTACATTATTATCTACCATTGCAATGTTATAGATGCAGTCTTTTTTTAGCAGAAAAAGAAAAGAGCAAAGCCTCTGTAGATGGTGAATCAAGCGATATTTAATATTATAGGTATAATATAAAGTTCAGATTTTAAATGTGTAATTTTGTTACCAAACTTCTCTTGTACATTAAACGGTTCCGGGAATCAATATAGGGGGTACCCCCCCTCTAACCGGTAGGGTGCCCAGACATTCATTCCCGGTCGATATTTTTATTTTTTTCTTTTTTTTGAGCAATAAATGGATGCTTTTTGGCTTTCTTCGGTCGTTAACTGTTAAATCCGTCAATCTATGTATGGTTTTCCTTCTAATAATGTATAGTTTGTGTATAGTTTATCTTATAACTATACATATCTAACACTCTCATTATCAATTAGATGTAATTTTTATGTATAGTATGTATAGTTTATATGTAAATTGCGTATGAAAAAAGTATATATTATAATATAGTTTTCACGGAAAACTATACATACTATACACTATTTTTCCATCTACTTGTGTTTCAGTTAATTAAGTATGTATAGTTTTAGTAAATACCATACATTAACTATACATTTCGAGGGTAACTTTGCCTTCGCTTTTTTCTTGTTATTTAGTCATTACATGCTGTATAACAAGACTTTACACTCGTTTGTGATAAATGTATGCTTTGTTGAAGAAATGTGGTAAAAATCGCCCAAAACAACCCTTTATTCTATGTTTATATAGAAAATAACTCTCTTTATATGATAAATTACTCTACTTATATAGAAAATCATTATATTTGTATGCGTAAATAGTTTGATTGGATAAAATCATCAAACCGCATTGTCCTTTTAGAATATATATTTTATGAAGATACACGAGTTTGACCCGTTGATATATCCGCGTAAGTTGTGGGTTGTGGTTGGTACCGATACATTCTCGGACAGGTTTGAAGGTGTAAGCGAGTGGGATGACACTGCTGATGCCATTGTAGATTGTGTTTATGACAAGCAGAGGGATTTAGGTGGTGTTCTTGTTCGGTTTAAAAGCAAGAAGTCCATGACTGTATCCACCATTTCCCATGAAAGCCTACATGTAGCGATGAATATATTTGATTATATAGGGGCAAAGGCTGATCCTCTGAATCAGGAACCGCTTGCCTATCTTGTTGGCTGGATTGCCGATAATATCAATCAAGTGAGGATCGGAAAGTTTAAAGAATAAATGGAATCGGAGAAGTATAAGAAATTGTTGAATGAGGTTTTCGGACTTATGAAAGGTGAAAAGCTGGATGCTGCCTTGCAGGAGTTCAAGAGTGCTGCACGTGTAGATGCCGTGCAGGATTTGATGCGTTCAGCCATTATAAAATCTTCGATTTGCAAGTTTAACGGTACGCCTTATTATTTCAGCGGTCGGATATACGAAGAGATGGCATGGGATGATTTTGGCAATCTGATATATGACTTGATGCGTAAATGCAACCTTCCTAACGGCGATTATTCCCGTGTGGAGGGAGTGTTGAAAGTCTGTAAGCGTGTAGTCTCCGGTAAGGCTTTAAAGCCCGATAACGCCATTGTGGTGTTCAATAACTGTGTGTTTGACATGAACGCCCGTCGTGCACATCCTTTCGACCGCCGTTGGGTGCAGACCACATCTGTACCTTATGATTATAATCCGAATGAGCATGTATTTCTCTGGAGTATGTTCTTGGATGAAGTTCTGCCGGACAGGACTATGCAGAAAGTCTTGCAGGAGTTTCTTGGGAGCATTTTTGTTGACCGCAGTGTGGCGAAGATGGAAACGATGCTTGTCCTTCGGGGTTCCGGCTCCAATGGCAAGAGCGTCATTTTTGAGACGATAATGGGCATACTCGGTAGGGAGAATGTGAGTAACTTCGGCATAGGCGCATTGATTACCGGCAATGAGAGAAAAAAGAACATTGCCTTCATTAACGGTAAGCGGTTGAACTACTGCTCTGAAATACAGGCGTTGGAGTTTGGCAAGGACAGTGATGCGTTAAAGGCGCTTATCAGTGGTGAGCCTACCGAAGCCCGTCCTATCTATGGTGATAATTTCACGGCGTACAATATCCCCCTGCTTATGGCGAACGCTAATCAGATGCCTTACTTAAAAGACTGGAGCTACGGGATGAGACGGCGTATCTGCATCATCCCCTTTGAGGTTGAGATACCCAAAGCCCGTCAGAAAAAGGAGCTTTCCCGTGACTTGGAAGCTGAATATCCGGCTATATTCAACTGGATATTGGAAGGCCGTGACCGTTTTATTGCCAACGGGTATAAGCTGACGGACAGCAAAGACCTTGAAACAGTCATGGACGAATATCAGTCGGAAAGCAGCACCGTGATGAAGTTCATGTACCAAATGAACTATATGTGCCGTTACGAGGATGTCGCCGACGTTGAACCCAAATGGATGTCTTCTGCTGTTCTGTATCGAAGATACTCCAAATGGTGCAAGGATAATGACATAAAGGAGGAAAACATGACTGTGTTCGGCCGTATCCTTTCGGAAGCCGGGTATCGCAAGAAAAGAACCCCCAAAGGTCAGATGTATGGTTTGTATGGTTCGGCTTTGATAGAGAAGATCTATTATAAGAGCAGGGAAGATTTGCGTGGCACCTACAGGCAAAGAATCGCCAAACCCGTTTATAAGGACGGGAAACGGTATATCTACACGCTCGAGGGGCTTAGTTATTATCTCTCGGTAGGCGTTCATACTGTCAGCCGCTTATTCCGGGAGAAGAAGCTGGAGGGGGCGTACCACAAGGAGAAAAGGACAACCGTTTTTGACTTGGACGCTGTGGAGAAGATTATGAAACAATTAAAAAGACAACAAAATAATAAGATTGAAACACTTTAAACAAAAAACTTATGAGTAAAAAAAAGGATGGCATTCAGGTGGGTAACTTTATTGTTACAAGGGATAGTGGCAGTGAGCACGACTGGATAGGTATTAAAGCCGTATCTGGCTTTTGGAGTATTCGTTTCCGGGATGACAACATGATGTTCGTCCGAATTAGGGAAATGGCTAACAAAAAAGAGTTCCATGAGTATTTGGAGGCGTGGATAAGGGTTTGTTACCTTATCAGCAACTCAACGCCGGATGTCCCGTTTTTAGAAGAGTTCTTTAAAAGCTATTCCGCTCTTTCCGAACGCTTACGGGCTTTGCAGAATCCCGTATCTCCCGAAAACGATGAAAAGGTGTTGGAGGAAGAAAGAATCATGAATAGCCTTAAGGAAGCCGTTAAAGAGGTAGGTGAGAATGAAGATGCCGACTGACAAGGAGATTGAAGAAGCGAAAGAGTATCTGCGGCAGAGGTTGGATGCGGAACTTTCCATGCGTGCCAACCTCCAAGCAGTGCTGACCGAAGCTGCGAAACAGATTATAGACGTTTCATATCGATATAACATTTCCCCTAAGCTGTTCCGTTTTTCGGCAAACAGACAATTGCAGGAAGAAGTAGACGCTATTATTGCGTCTCTTCTTGAAGCAATCGAGGATTATGCCTGTACATTGGCGGTGGCAACGCACGAAGAGAACAGGGATGCGATTGTAGCATACATAACACGAGAATCATACGGGAAAACCTTTAAACAACGGGCAAAGGAATATTCCGACCGTTTCTCAAAAGAGGTGGAAGCGGCTGTTGTCGCAGGGCTTTCGTTGAATGTTTCAAAGGAGAAGTTGCTTTCATCCATCAAGCAGTCCGTGAAAGCTCCATTGCTTAATGAGCATATACAGAAAGCTCTTTCAGAGGGGAATCCGATTATTTCAAGGCTTGGTATTCAAGAATCATATGGAGCGGGACGTACCGTAAGCTCTTGGACTGCGTTGTCCGATTTGACGGAGTACGCAGTGGCGGAAGGTTGGATGAAACACTTGGAACTGCATTCGAAAGCCAATGGGGTTGCCGGGTTCTTTGTCATGCGAGGTAGCTCTTATCCTTGCAGCATTTGCGATGATGAAGTAGGGTTTCACACGGAATGGTCGGAATTGCCGCCATATCACGGGCATTGCAAATGTTTTGCTATCCCCGTCTCGGATGTATTTACTTTAATTTGAACTTTAATATCGGACATATGTTTGGACTATCATTAATCAGCACAAAGAAGCTCAATCATCTGGCATCGGAATGCAGTAAGCTGGCTATCGCCAATGTTGAGCTGTCAAAACAAAACACGATACAGGCTAAAACCATAATGGAGCTTACCGGAGAAATACGTGTGTTAAACTCTAAAATGCTACTGACTGAAAGCATCAACGATGACTTTCAAAAGAGGCTTAATCGAAAATACCCCCGAAAGCCCTATAACAGGAAGTTACGCCGGAGATAGTCGATATGCTTGATTCGTTCATTACATTGGAATATGTATAGTAAAAGCAAAGAGGTTCATCCCAAACAAATTTTGAGACAACCTCTTTTGTTGTTATTTTGTATAATATCCGCATTATATATACATTCCAACCATTGCATTACTTTTTAGTGTAATAAGTGGGAGTGTCAACGGCTTCACCTTCCATGCTAAGGAAAGTCATTGTGTTATCTTTTATAGAAAAAGTAATTACTACCGTTTCTTTATCTTCCGTGTATCCTGACCATTCTCTTGACACAGAATTAAAATCTCGGCGTTTTTCCCAATTAATTGTCAGTTTACTGCCGTTAACGCTATAAGAGCCTACGTACTCCCTCATAGCCCCATTCCGTTTTAATGTGCTGTTGTCGGTAACAGAACCATTAGGTTTAAATGTAATTTCAGACGTTTCAAAGGCATCCGAAGTAGTCCAAGTTCCGACTATTGGGCTATTGACTACATTATCATCATCCGATGAGCAAGCGGTGAATAGAACTATTGGCAGCATAGCCAATAAAAATAAAACATTTTTCATACGAATGTGTTTTTAAGAAAATGAAACAATGCAGCAAATATAGACACTTTCCAACTATTGCCCGAATTTTTCCACATTTATTTCCGGAATATTGAAAAAAGATGTATATTTGCAGCGTTGAAACATTACGAGGGCGATGTATAAGAGGCTCTCAATATATGAGGGCTATTTTTGTATAGTCGCATCGGATAAGAAATTAGATACTGGTGTTCGTACCCCTGTGTGTTAGCTGTAATGGCGCACAAACAACTCTCGTAGTGTTTCAACAGCAGGAAAGGCGGACACCTCTTATTTTTATAGTTATGTTGAAAACTACGGAAACGAACGTTACGACGTTCACCAGCGCACAATTCGGGGAGCTGCGCACCCATCAAGCGGTAAACGGTATTATATGGTTTTGCCTTGCCGATGTTGCGAATGCTTTGGGTTTAGAGCAGCAACGCGTTTGAAGTCAAGGTTAAATGAAAAGGGGGTTACTACTATTAAGACCCTTACAAAAGGCGGAATGCAGGAGCTTAACTTCATCGATGAGCCCAATCTTTACCGTTGTATTTTTCAATCTCGCAAGAAAGAAGCCGAGAAATTCCAAAGCTGGGTGTTTGAGGAAGTACTACCATCCATCCGTAAATCTGGCGGATACCTTGCCACTTCTCAAGAAGACACCCCTGAACTGATTATGGCTCGTGCTTTGCAAGTTGCTCAAATGACGATAGAAAAGCATCAGATGCAGCTGCAAGCCGCCCAAAAGCAGATTGAGCTGCAAGACGAACAGATCAAGCAGTCCGCTCCTAAGGTCCAATATGTGGACAATGTTCTCCAATCGGTAAACACCTACACATCTACACAAATGGCGAAAGAGTTGGGCATGCGAGAAGCCGAACAGCTACACAAAACGCTCAAAGAAAGAGGAATCATGTTCAAACAGTCGGGGCAATGGCTTTTAACGGCAAAATATTGCGAGAAAGGATACACCAAGCCCCGTACAACAATATTCACTCGCTCGGACGGCTCGCAGGGGACTAATACGATAACAGTATGGACTGAAAGAGGAAGAGCTTTTCTTCACAAGATATTTCCACAGAAAGGAGGATGCGCCGCATGAAAAAAGAAATAGTACTCGATGCGAACAATCCTTATGTGCGTGGTTTGATGAAAGCGATAAACGAATTTATTTTGGAAGAAACAGGCGGATGTATCTTCACCGAACGTAGATTGATGAAGAATATAGATGAGTTGAAACGTGAGTTTGGAAACGAGCGAGATCGTATGGTTATATCAGGAAGCGTTCCTATGTTCAGCACACCGCGCCCGGATGATTTTGAAATAATATTTGCATTTTGACGCGATAGTAAAGGCGTCTAAAATGGCATGACGAGCATTCATATCAACATATATGTGTGTTGGATTAGAAGCGCGGGGCACCGAACTGCTCCCGCGCTTCGCTTTTCGGGTAGTATATTAATTTTCTCCTTCCTCTTTGCTTTTGTTTTTCTTGTTTTTCAGTTGATATAGCAAGTCCGATTGTTGCTGCTCCTTGTGTTCTCGAATGATGCGATCCCATTCATTGTTTTTCCCATACCCGGACTCTTCCGAACCCGTCTCCTTTGACAGGATGCCTGCGCCAACCAGCTGTACCAAGTTCGATACCAATTCAGCGGCGTTTTGGTGAACGTATGGTACTATCCAAGAAAAGACATTCAGATTGATGAATTTAGTAAGCTGTCCCTTCTCGGTTCCGTACCCGTATAGAAACAAGCGTTTCATCTTATCAATAGATTCGTCAAACTCCTTGCTGTCGATTATGGCTTTTTCCAAAGATGGTGAATAGATAAGTTTAATAGCCACACCCGGCAAATCTCCGGATTTCACTTCGGGAGGCATGACGACAAAGCTACCCATAAAAATCATTTTGAGCAATGTATTTAGTTGAAGCTCGAATGACTGTGCGGCTTCCGGGCGACTCATGAACCCCGCATCATCATCCTTACCCATAGTAATGGCTTTTACTGCGCCATACATGTCTCCCTGAATCTCGACATCGTCTCCTTTAAGCAGCATGATAGGGAAAGCGTATGCCATATTGTTCTGGCACAAATGGGAAATGGCCAGCTCGTACTTGTCGATATTGTCTTGTGAGAAATTCCAGCAAGGCCCGTGTTTGTCCCGATAATATACAACCGGACATTCGGCAAACCCATGATCGTGTTCCTCAACCAATGTATACCCATCAATACCGAAGTACTGTTTCACCTTATTGATTGTTCCGGTTATTCCTCTTTTATCTTGGCGGTAACGGTACATTTTCTTATCGTCCCACACTTCCACCCAAGAAATGACCTCCTTCCCCTCTTCGTCATAATCGCTGTATTTCCGAGCAAACAGTTTCATTCGTCCGGTTATGGAATCGTAGTGAGGATAAAGAGTGTCACCATTAAGATAGGAAAGGTTCTTGGTGAACACCTTGCCTTCATGCATGTAGAATACGATGGCTGCGTCTCCGGTTATTTTTACACTTTTGGCGAACTCGTAAAACGCAATCTCCATATTCTTGTCCAGCCATCCTTTTTGGTATTCCAGAAATGTTTTCCGTGAACTTTCGTCCACTTGCGAGTCTGTTAATTCATGATGAATATCGTTTCCGCACAAGTGCACAAGCTGTTGAATGGTGATTATCATCTGAAAGGGGAAAGAAGCCCGGAATACCTTTTCTTGGAAGAACTGTTTCCTTTCTTCATCGTACTTTACTTTGTCAGGGTAAAAAAAACTTGAATTGATTTTATGCCCCGACGGATAAAACTCACGGATGAAATCGGCTTGTGAAACAACCTGCCATATCAGCTTGTCGCCGCTGTTTGTGAACGATGCGTTTCTTAAATCGTTCGTCAATCTTCCTTGCAAGTACCCCTCTGGGGTAACCCTTGCAAAAGGCTTTTTAGTAAGAATCTCTGTTATCATATCAATCCTAATCCTTTTATGTGTTTGCGTTTATGTTTAATTTCAAAAATCATCCGCATAAGCATAGCTTCTATGAAGTCCGGAGAGTGTCCGACCAATCGCTTCATCATAATTTTCTTGATGATTGTCCATCCGTTCCCATCGGATTCTTCCGCTTTGCGTATCGCCTTTCTTTCCTTGTCAAGAATCTGTCTAAGGGGAACGTTCTCGAACCCTTTCCCGGAGAATTTGCGTTCAAGCAGTGTGTTTTCGATGGATATTTCACGATTGATTATTTTCTGTGCAAACATATATGCAGCCTGCGACTTCAAGTTGGCATAGATGTACTTGAATTTTTCTTCCACCGACTCTCTGTTGTTAAACGGCATGGCGTTTGGGAAGAATCCCTTGAATATCTGTCCGAGTCCGTTCAGGTCATAAGTGAAGTTCTCTTCTCTGACGTGCCACTCCTCCAATTTGGCTTTCACGGCATAGATTGTCTTCTTACTGTCGAGCTTACACACGAATATGTCTCTGATGTGCCACCCTTCCCATAGAAATAGGACAAGGCTGTCTCCGCCGTCAAATGCCGCATCGCATGATGCCCGGCGTACCCCGTCTCCTATTTGGATGGAGTTGGAGTACATGGCTTCCATGTGAGCCATTTTTATTATATCGTCTCCTGCGGACTTATACTTCCAGTTACCGTCAAGGTCACGTGCCCGTTGTTCTTCCGACTGATTGACAAGGTTTGCCAGATAGGTAGGGTCGGAGGACATCAGCTTTATATTGTCAGAGAGCTTTGCTTCGATAAAAGTAACCGATTTGATAAACAGCTCTTGCGGTGTGCCATATTGCTCATATTCCGGTCTCCAATAGGCATCTATGATGCTCTTGCATTGTTCATACACTTCCTCTCGCGTATCTCCCCAATATGTCCCGGATGGATCGTCTCCATCCATGAAGCAGTATCGGATAACGCCGTTGCGTTCCGGAATCGGAAGCCCGTCCTCACCAATCCACCACTCGATGAATTTGGCAACCCAACTGTCGGGGTCAGGGTTACATGTGCCTACGAATCGGTTTCGTATGTAAAAGGCGTTTCGGTTACAGGTGATAAGATATTTGAACTTGAGATAGTCCATGTGGGTTATCTCGTCTACGCCTATATACGCAAACTGTTTACCTTGAAACCGTTTTTTGAAATCTTCAAATGAGTCTGCATGATAGTTGAACTTCAAGAACCCTCCCTTTTGAAAATTCCATCGCATGTCATTCTTGGATTTGTTGTACTCACCGAAATCCTGATACAGTGTTAGTGAGGTTTCTATCATGTCGGAGAGGTCTTCAATTTCATGGCGAAGAAGAACTGCACGGAAATCTTTATTTTTTATATCTTTCAACGCTTCCAGCAAAAGGGTGAACGTTTTACTTCCACCTCTCGAGCCTCCCCCTATGGTAATATCAGCCATAGACGAGAGTATATTCTCTTGCCCCCCGCTTTGCGCTATGATTTTATACGAGTTAGGACTTTTCTTGTCCGCATCTCTCAATGATTGGATATACTCATAGCCAAACGCCAAACCGTCATCATCCGTTTTTATTCCACTATATTTCTCCATAAAAAGAAAAGCCGCTCCTCGCATAACCCATGCGAAAAACGGCTTACAAGCTCTTATTCTATTATTACACTACAAAAATAGACAATAATAGTATTCTTTTCTACTTTTTAATAGAAAATAATATTAAAAATGCTTTGATATAATAGATTTACTATATATATTTGCAACGAAAACATTATGTATGATAAAAGTTAACGCGGATAAGGACACAAACCAGCGGGAAGTATACAACAAAATGGTTTTATGCCCGATATGCGGGCAAAAGCTGACAGACATAAGCTATGTGAATGGCGTTGTTATATTGAGAGTGAAGTGTCGCAGATGCAAGAACTATATAAGCGTGGATGTTATGGGTAAAAAGTAGTTTTCAGGATATTTTTTCTCAAACATGGTAATTAGCAGAAAATTATACATCCCGCTTCTGAATTTTAGAAATAAGACCAAAGAGTCAGATTGATGCAAAAAGCATTATCTGGCTCTTTTTTTATAAACATAAACACAAAATAAACACGATGGAACAAGAAAAAATCTTATCCACTTTAAGAGAGAAACTTGGAGAAACCAGTTTTTCAGAGCGGACATTACAGAAGTACGTAGAACTTAATCCCGTAGCCGAAGGTTCGGAGCTTGACGAGGCTTATTGGGACACAGCTGTAGCTTTTATTAAAGGGATGGAAGGTCAGTACAATCACGATGTCGCAACCAAAGTTGAGGACTTTAAGAAAAACTATAAGCCCCAACAAACCCCGCCGACACCTCCAACGCCTCCCGCACCATCTGGGAAAGAGAGTGAATTGGAGAAAAAGCTGAAAGAACTCGAAGAGCGTTTGGACGCAGAAGACAGCAAGAAGGTTCAGGCTGACCTGCTAAAGAAGGTTACATCTGCGATGAAAGCGAAGCAAGCAACCGATGATTACGTGTTAAGCAAAACTTTGCAGGGAGTGACTTTCGACACCAAGAAGAGCGTAGATGAACTTGTTGTTGAGCTTCTGCCGAAATATGACGCAGAATACAAGGCGTGTCGTGGATATGGCACCGCTCCAAGAACTTCTTCCGATTCAGGCGGGACACAACACAGTGCAGCCAGCAAATACTTTGAGCGTAAAGGCAAGAAGGAAGGCTGGAAGAAAAAGTAATTTATTAACGACTTAAAACAGTGAATGTATGGGAACAATGGGTAACACATTTGACGCTAACACCATGAAATACGGACATGCCCGTAAGGTGTGGCGTGAAATCCGCCACCGTTATCCGGGCGGCGGTATGGTGAGCAACATTTCCGATTGGGTTGCGGCCGGGAAGATTCCTGCCGGTACAGCTGTGAAGTTTGACCTTAAAGGCAAAACGTTCACCGCTTATACGGATGAGAAAATCAAGGCTGCCACAGCTAACATCAGTACGCTCGGTATCAATGGGTATCTGCAAGAGGATATTCTTGTAGCCGGAGCGGGTACGAAAGCCAGCGGGACGGTTGTTTACGCCGGAGAGATTTATAGCTACATGTTTGACGAAGAGGTGTTGGCTGCCTTGCAGAAAATAACCACGCTTCCTCAAATCGTGTGGGTAGAGTAAAACAAACAGAAATAACATTTAAAAACACGACAATCGTATGAATACACTTCCTATTGATTTGTACAAGATTATCGAAAACGGGCTTGGCGGAGACACTTGGCAGGAATTTATCGACCGTTATAACGAGAAGTACGACCTCGTTCAGATTGACGGCTTCGAGTTTGATGCGCCCAAGTTGGATTATACCTTCTCTCAGCTCATTACGAGTCTTGGCGTAAAAACATTACCGGCTTATGTTGATCCGGAAAGCCCGGGATATGAAGCCGCATTGGGTGAACTTGAAGGGAAGACGGGTAATATCCCGACTCAAAAGAAGTTCTACCGCTTGAACCGTGTAACGGTGAGACAGCAACTCCAATTGTTACAACGGGTAGGCATTTCCGCATTTACGGAAGAGATGCAGAATGTGTTCTTGAAACTTATTGACGAGGGTTCTGATGGGCTTATCGGTGCATATTTCAATTCACTCACCCATCAACGCATGAGAATCGTCTCTACGGGTAAATTTACCATTGACACGGACAACAACCCGAGAGGACTGAAAGGCATCACCATCGACTTTAACGTCCCCGCAGACCACTATCAGACGTTGGATGGCACGAAACGGTGGTGGACGAGTGACGACCATGTCCCCTCCAAGCAGGGATCTGCTTCAGATCCGATTGAGGATGTGAAGAGCCGCGTAAAGGAGATTCGCCGCAAATACCATTATTTGGGTAAAATCAGAATGGAGATTGCGCAAGACCTGTGGGACGACCTGATGACTCACACAGCTGTCTTGAAACGCATCGGGCACTATCTCTATCCGAATGTGACGGACGACAACACGGTGACAGCCAATGCGAAGAACGAAGACGAAGACCGCTTGAAAGCAATCTTCAAGAAATTGGTGAAAGTGGACGAAATTGTTCCTCGTGACAGCTATGCCTTTGTGGACAAACCCGGCAAGGATACAGAAGGTCAGCCTGATTTGATAACCAGCCAGGTAGAGAACTTCAAGGCTACCAACATAGCTTTCATTCCCATCGGACAGATCGGAACAATTCAAGGTGTAGAGCCTTTGACGTTGGGGTATGAACCAGATAAGGTAGCTTCCTTCAATGAAGGCAGATTGAAGTTGACGCAGAGAGCCAATCCTGAAACGCACTCGATTTATATCGAGAGCGAGGCTGCTCAATTGTGCGTGCCTACTATGCCGCAGTATATGTTCATCTCTACCGTAACTGCGTAACTCCTAATTTCATGTAAAGATGGGTGAAGAGCTTTCTCATACGGAAGATATGACCATTGAGGACTTTTTGAGTGGCGCTACCGCTTACGAAATAGCGGACAACGCCCTCAAAAGAGTTCTTGTAAAGCGAAAAATCGCTTTCGGTACTATGGTTAGCAAGCTGGAAGAAAAGCAGATCGACCTTGCTACGGCGGACATCTACATGTGGTGTGCGAGTACTCCGAGCAGTAAGAATGACACGGAGGATAGTGACGGGGGGTGGAAGCATAAGGAAGGCGGATGGCAAACCAGTGCGTACGATAAGCGTCAGTTGCGTGAGATGGCTAAGGAACTCTATGAGAAATGGGGTGAAGATGTTGTAAAAGGCAGCAAAATCAGAATAGTAAACTTTTGAGTATGAAAGTAAGCAATCCGAGACATCCGCATAAATGTACTGTTTACCGAATCACGGGAGAGGATTCGTTCAGCGATGGCGAGAAGGTTGTCTTATACGAAGGTAAGTGCCGGAAAGAAGGCAGTACCAATTTGCGGACATTCAAAACGGATAATGTGATAAAAAGCGATTATCTGTTGAGCCTTCCCGGAACCGTTGAGGGGATATTAGCCGGTGATTTGATAGATGTCACGGACAGACAAGGCACTTTCACTCAATGTGTGGTTACTGATAGCTATGCCGGGAATTTAGGAACTACGGTATATTTCAATCTTGCAAAGAATTAGTGGTATGAGTAAGGGTATATCTGATAATGGTAGGTTGTTTGACGCTGGAATGTCCCGGTTTGAAAAGATTAAAAAGAGATCATTCCTAATGGGCGGGCGATCCGTAGCCCGAAAAGTGCTTGAGCACATCAAGAATTCGGGTAAATACTACGATGTGACTGGAAATACGAGAGGGTCTATCGCGTGGGGTATCTATTATGACGGGGTGCTGCATGAAATATCCACTCCCTATAAGAGGATATACGTTCGGAGAAGGACGCTTGTGAAAGGCGAGAGAGACTTCGAAACGGGATTTGTAGCCCGCACGGGAGATGTGCATTATTACGGATATGAAGCGTCGGAAGAGTTTCTGAAAGACTACAAGCCTTCATCGAAAGGTCTGTCCGTTGTATTCGTGGTGGGCACACACTATGCGGAATATATCGAGAACGTGCGTAAGCTGAATGTGATGACGGACAGCGTGTATTTCGTGAGAGCGGCGGGCAGTGGCTTGATTAAGGGTTCGTTCGATTTCGAAAGCGCGGGAAGATTACCTTTTAAAGTTTAAGTATCGCCATGAGCCATGTTACCCAATATCATATAGCAGAAGTGTTGCAAGAGGTGTGCACGCAGATGAAAGACGTTTCAGCGAATGTTTTTCCTGAAAGCAGACCAAGTGCGACACAACAGCAGATGAATGATTTTATCGTGGTTTCCCTTCCGGTTCTAATTGACGACCAGAATGCTTTTCAACGTACAACATTACGGATTGAGATATTTGTGAAAAATCGAGCCAGCGGTGTTGCGTACACAAAGAAACTACAAGAGCTTCTGAATGCAACCATTCGTAAATTCCCTATCGTCACAAAGCGGTTTTCGGCAACTGCTCCACGCCTGCTGTTGAAAGGCGCTGACGGATTAGGGTTTACAGCTTGGAATGTTCAAGCAAAGCTTATAATTAACACGACAGATTCATATAAATAACAAATCACAAACACTTAAAAAAAATAAAACGTATGCCAAACATGACAATTACTAAGAAGACAACGGATTTGAATACTCTTTTCAATGATGTTAAGGAGGTCTATTTCAAAAATAGTGAAATAAAGACTTCAGATTTGGGCGAAGAATCCTTAACAGGACTTATGGAACTTCCGGTCTTGAAAGACGGGGTGAATTTCGATACAGGCTCGGCGGATATAACTCCGGTCAAACTGACTACAGGGGCAACATGGACGTCCAAAGTATCAAAAGGCGATCCTGACATTTCTTTCCAAGTGGCAAGTATAGATGCCGAAGTAAATGACCTGCTGATGAGTAAGGGCAACCCTATAGCGGCTGCAAAAGGTCTTATCGATGGCAAGACCTACAAGGGTGCTGCATACAGCTTGGCTCCCAAGAAGGTTGTCGGCTCTTTGGTGGTGAAGAGCGAAGACGGGCAAAGTTTCATTATTCTTCCTAAAGTTGAGATATATAGCAGCTTTGTTGCCGCTGACGGTGACAATCCGGCTTATTTCAACCTTTCCGTTACGCCGATGGAAAATTCGGAAGGCTCTGACATTATGATTCTTTCTCTTTCAGAGTAAACGGATGACGTATAATAGAACGAATATGTAAACGTGTAAAGGGCGGATGGCTGAATGCCGCCGCCCTTTCTTTATAAAAGCAGAGGAATTATGGCGAAAGCAAAAAAGATAGAGCAGCCCGGCTTGGATGCGGAGCGGGAGTTGAACGATATTGTAAATAACTCCAAAGATATAGTCACCATACGGAAAAGCAAATGGAAGGTCGGGTGGATGCGGAACAGGGCGAAGCGAAAAATGACCGACATCCTTCTGAATGAGAAAGAAGATGATAAAGTAAACAGCAAGTGTGCCGCCGCCCTTCTGCTGAACGGGTACTTCAAAATATTCTTCTTCTATGAAATCCTGTGGAGGTGGTTCTATTATGTAAAACAATACAGCGATGAAGAACTTCTTCCCGTCATAGAATTGTGTAAAAAAAAAGTACAAGTGGAGGCGTATTGCGCAACTACCATATTACTGACAGAGATGAAGGACACAATAATGATAATGACGAGGGAGGAAGTAAGTCGTATCCGTCAAGAGAGTATTATGGCGCAGCATGGGCACTCGGAGAAAAACACCAATGCCTGACAGAATCCCTAAAACTGTTTTGGGGACTTTGGAACATTCCGATGTGGGGGTATTACGACGCTTATACTGCCGCACAAATTGAACTAATGGCGGTTGATGCTCCAATGGTGGTTTATAACCATGATAAAGAGAAAGGCAAAAAGGGCAAAGACGGGCAATCGTTCAAAAAAGCGAATGCTTTGGACATATTAGAAACCGCAAGTGAGTGGAAACGGAAATACGGCGATGGAGCATCGCCAACCAACATTTCAATTGACCTGAAAGGGTTCAAATTGGAAGCATAAACACAAAGAAGATATGGCAAATCTCGGGAATCTATTCTATTCAGTTTATCTGAAAGACATGACAGATGCGGATAAGGAAAAAATCCGCAAGAAGGTGGAAAGCATGACTGCCAAGCTGGATGTAACAGTCAGCTCTTCTACCATTCAGAAAGCTGTGAAAGCTGCATTGAGCGGACATACTTTCAAAGCGGATATTACCCCCAATATTAAAAAGTCAGGGCTTGGCAAGGTTGATATTGCCGCCAATTCAACCAACATACGCAAAAGTATCAATGATGCCTTGAAGGGACAGACTTTCAAAGCCCATGTAAATATGGTGGTGGACAAAGCGAAAGTGGATGACGCCATCAAAAAGGCGTTTGCCAGAGCCGGAATGCGGTATGATACTACGGCAAGTGATTTACGTGCCGCCAAAATTGCTGCCATTCAGACCAAAGCGGAAGCCGCTGCCGCCTCTTCACGTGAGCTTACTCGACAAAGAGCCGCACGTGCTGCCAAAGCGGAATTGGACTTGGCTAATGCCCGTGACAGGTCTTCCAGTGCGGCAAGACGCCACGTGTCAGCCACTCTTAGCATGAACGGAGCTATGAGCAGTCAGTTGAGCATTGCCGGACAACTAAGAAACGAATTTTTAAGCCTATACTCCATTTATGCGGTACAGAATTTCCTGCGTGCGGTAGTTGATATTGGTGGAGAGCTGGAAAACCAGAGAATCGCAATGTCCTCTATATTACAAGATGCAGGAAAGGCTACCACCATATTCAATCAGATTAAAAGTCTGGCTGTCGCTTCTCCATTCGGGGTTATGGACTTGAACCAGTACTCCAAGCAACTTTCCGCATACTCTGTGCCATATAATGAGTTGTACGACACGATGAAAAGGTTGGCTGATATTTCTGCGGGTGTGGGTGTGGACATGGGACGTATCATATTAGCCTACGGACAAATAAAAGCAGCCAAATTCCTTAAAGGTACGGAATTGAGACAATTGACGGAAGCAAATATCCCTATGGTAGACAAGCTGTCTGAACGATTCAGCAAGCTGGAGGGGCGCATCGTTAGTGCCGGAGAAGTGCTTGAGATGATTTCGAAGAAGAAAGTTACGTTTGAGGACGTAAAAGATGTTCTTTGGGAGCTTACGGATGAAGGCGGTATGTTTAACAACATGCAGGAGGCTCTTTCTCAATCCGTAAAATCCAAGTGGAAGAACTTGGCTGATGCTATTGACATCATGCTTGGTGATATTGCGGAATCAATGGGTAGTACATTGAAATGGACTGCCGAGAGCCTTACTGCCCTTGCCCAAAACTGGAAAGAGCTTGTACCTGTTATTCAAGCCGCAGTCGGAGCCTTCGGAGCATATAAGGCAGCTACATTCATGAGTAGTCGATTGTTTGGCAGTGAGTATAAAAGCATAACCCAGTCAATTCTTGCCAATAAAAGGCTTACGGCAGAAAAACTTCGCGTTGAAGCGGCGTATCGGAGGTTGACAGTCGCCGAACAGCAACTTATTGCTACTTCCAACAAACTCACCTATGCGGACTATGAACAGATGGCCGTTTCAGGACAACTGACAAAGAATAAGCTGATGCTGCTTGTAGCGATGAAAAAATTAACAGCAGTACAAGCAGAAAGCATAGCTCTTCAAGCAAAAATGGGAAGGCTTAATGTTTCGAATTCATCATACATTGGCATGATGAACGTAGGCGTCAAGGCTTTGTGGGGGAGTTTGAAAAATTTGGGAGCCGCTATGGTCGGGTTAATTAATCCTTTTACTATTACTTTTGCGGGGCTTGAACTCATCTTTACCCTATTGCATAAATCCGGTCAAAAGGCTGACGAAATGAACGAGCGTATTTCCGAATTGACCACAAAGGCACAAGAGGGTTTTAAAAGCCTCACAAAGGAAGCCCAGAAGTTTGCAGATGTCGATCCATTCAATGCGAATGACGCCTCATTGATTTCTTCTATTGAGAAAATAAAAACAGCATTAAAAGACTATTCTCCTGTCTGGGCGGAAACTTTTAATGAAGCGTTTAAAACTGACGACGAGGGGAAAGCCGTAAAAAGCCTTGCAGAACAATATATCTTACTTCGGGACGCCTTAAATGACACGAGGGATGCTTATAAATTGCTGAACGACATAAAAGGTACAGCCGAACATGCGAATGAAACGACAGACGGGTATTTCGATGAGAGCTTTAGCGAAAACATTAAAGACTACATTAAAGCAGAAAAGCGGGTAGAAAAAGTTATAGGGCGAATGACCGGCAGTTATATCGAGTATTCTACTGCCATGCAAAAAGTCATAGATAAGCATAAGGATTTTGCGAATGCCGCTTTGGGCAAACCCCTGAAAGAGCAGCTTCATATAATCAAAGAGTATCCTAAAGCGTTATCTTCTTTGAATAACGAGCTACCTCTTATGTACAGGGATGATGTTTTCCAACTGCGGAAAGCGTGGGGAATATCCAAACGTGTTCTCGATGAAGACGTATTACCGGATATGGAAAAGTTCATGTCTGAATATAGGTCACGCCTGCGAGCCGCTGGTTGGGATTTGGATAACTTGAATCAGGCTCAAAAAATTGCGATTGGTCTGGATATAAGAGCCTTCTTAGACCAATTTGAGAAAATGAAGGCGCATACGAGAGAGTTTTTCAATGAGAGACTTCTTGAGAAAGGGTTCAATATCAAGGTTAATGTCGAATACACAGAAACCGTTCAGGCAATATCTGATTTGCAGAAAAAATTCAACGAAGCCACAGATGGGAAATTTGAAGCTCAAATAAAGGTTTCCACCGATTCGGAGAAAATTATCGAGGGCATACAAAAGGCATATAAAGAAGCTAAAGAAACAACGAATCAGTTGAAGCCGATATTGATTAAAGCCGGGATAGATTTTTCAGGAATAGATGCCATTGATTTGTCAAAACTTCCCGAATGGCAGAAGCAAATAGTTTCAGATTACAGAAAGGCTTTAGGCATAGTGAGAGCCGGAGATGAGGGATCCAAAGAATTGGGTTTTTCTCTTACTGACACAAGCAAAGATAAAAAGGACGCATTCGCAGAAAAGATGAAAGAGCGGGTAAACCTGCTAAAGGATGCGTACTCTGAATACAAGAAGTGGTCAGGTCTTATCGGGAAAGAAGAAGCCGCCAAGAAGATTAAAGAATCAGGCATCTTTGATTCCTTGTTTAAAGGCAAGGAGCCGGTAAATATTGACAATTACCGGGACGAACTGAACAAGATTTTTAATCAGCTTGACGATAAGACCAAAGAGCGTAGGGAGTTGAAGGTTTCCATACAGAAAGTTCTTTTTGATATTGATGCCGACGCCATGAAAGAGGCTTCGGATAAAGCTTTAAAGGAAGTTGAGGAATATATTGCTGAAATTACGAAAAGGTGGGATTTTTACAAACAGTTATACGGTACAACCGGTGACAAAAATTGGGCAATGAATATTGCTTTTAGCAATCCGACATATTTTGATGAAGCGGCTACCCAAATGGTGGATTCCCTGAACGGGAGGATTAAAGCCAAAGGGTTGAGTATTGATATTCCTTTCTCCGAAACAAAGGAAAACGCCAAAAAGCTTTTCGGAGAGAATAATGAAGATTTATTTAATCTTTGGAAGGCTATTAAGGAGCGAATCGAGAACGGAGGCATAGATGTTTGGAAGTCCGAAGCCAAAGCTATGCAGGATTATTTGAACGAGTATGGCACATTCCAGCAGAAAAAGCTCGCCATAGAGAAGGAGTATGCCGCTAAAATAGCGGAAGCTCGTTCAAAGGGCAACGTAAATGAACTACGGTTGTTGGAAAATCAACGTGATTCATCGCTCCATCAAGTGGAAGTGAATGCTATTAAACAGTCTGTTGATTGGGGGAGTGTGTTCGGAGAGTTCGGAACAATGTTCAGAGAGCAGTTGCAGCCGACAATTGATAAATTAAGAGCAATATCCCTATCTGATGAGTTCAAATCAGCCAAGCTGGAAGAGCAAAAAGTCTTGCATGAACTGATAAAAAAACTTGAGCAATCCAATGCCGTGTGGGATGGCGATATATTCAAGAAAGTGTCTGATGATTTGATAGCCTATCAATCTGCGATGAGAGACTACATTGACGCCCAAGAGCGTGAGCGTCAGGCGACAGAAGCACTTACACAGGCAAAACGAGCACTTGAAAAAGCGGAAAAATCAGGTGATTCTGTCGGTGCACGTAATGCGCAGACTGAAATAGTTAAAACTCAATCCGCACTAAATTCAGCATCTGATGATGTAAAGCGTTTCGGGATGCAAGTTCAGGAAACTACTTCTGATTTGCAGTCTTCATCATCCAAAGCCGTGAGCATGTTTCAAGACTTGGAATCCGGTTTAAAAGGTCTTGCGTCAGGCAACTTGCAAGGAATCGGAGAAGGTCTCATGAAATTGGATAAAATATTCAATAATGGCGAACTCACGAAAACCGTTGGAAACTCCATTGCCAAAGGTATTCAGTCATTGTTGGGGAAAAATAGCAAGGCAAGTAAAGCCATATCAGAAGCATTGGGAAATTCAGGATTTATCGGAGCAATAATTTCGGCAATCTTATCCATTCTTGATGTGTTGAAAGACGGCATCGGTGCGCTGGTTTCAAGCCTGATTGATACGGTTCTTAATGCGGCGAATGGAATATTAAAAAATCTGCTGAATTTCAATACTTCTGTTCAGATTTTTGATTCTATCAAAAAGGGAATTGGCGGGCTTCTTGATGCAATTACATGGGGCGGTTTTTCTTCGTGGATTGATACCAGCAACGCCAAAGAAGTGGCTAAAACCACCGAAAGGCTTACTAATAGCAACGAGCGTCTAAAATCCGCAGTTGACAACTTGAAAGATGAAATGAGTAAGTCCGGTGGATGGAAGGCTATAGATGCGACCAAACAAGCAAGGGAAGACCAGAAAAAGATAAACGACCAAACCATGCAGATATTGCAAACACAAATGGGGTATCATGGTGCACATCACTCCAATGAATATTATTGGAGACTTGGTCGTGAAGATTATGCGTCACTTAACAAAAGTCTTGCTGATTACAAACGAAAAAATCCTTTGGCTGAAACAAATGCCAACTCCGTCTATTCGCTTGCCGATGTTTACAAACTTACTCCGGAACAAATGAACTATATACGTACCTACAATATCGAAATGTGGGAGAAGATGCTTGGTCAGGGTAAATATAATAAGAGAGAATTTTGGGATAATTACGCTGATCTCGCAGGTAAGTTGGAAGAGATAACAGAAGCATTAAAAGAAACACTGACACAGACATCTTTTGATGCCCTGCGTAATAGCTTTGTCGACGCCCTGCTGGATATGGATGCAAAGGCGGAAGATTTTGCCAATGACTTTTCAGAATATATGATGAAGTCTATATTGAACGCAAAGATATCAGATTTGCTTGATGACGAATTAAGGGAGTTTTATAACAAGTGGGCTGAATATGCCAAGAGTGACAATGAGATTACTGATGCGGAGCAGAAAGCCCTCAATAATATGTGGAATGCTTTAGTACAAAAGGGGATTGACATACGAGACCAAGTGAGTGCCATTACCGGGTATGCAGGAAAAGATGGGAAACAATCTTCCGGGTTATCAAAGGGCATTCAGAGCATAACGGAAGATACGGCACATTTGCTGGCTTCTTATATAAATTCCATGAGGTCAGACTTGTCTTTCGTCCGCTCAATTATTGAGCAAAAATATGGCGAGGTAGGTTCCGACTATTCAGCTTATATGTCGAATATTGTAGGGATTTTGAGTTCACATTCTTCATTATTTGAAACAAATAACGCTATCGCTTTGGCTCAATTACAGCAACTCTCTATGATTGTAAGTAACACAGGAAGGTCGGCTGATAGCAATGATGAAATATTGGAGGTTGTTTCCGAACTTCGAGACGATGTTCATGGCGCAAAGGTTGATAAAAATAGAGGCTGGCACATCCAATAAAAGGGAAAGGGCGGTCTAACAAGTCTTAGATCGCCCTTTTGTTATAGATGGCAAAAAATAAGGCTAATAGCGGGACAATAAGATTATAATATGCCGATCACAGATATGTATTCCCCCCCGAAATCTCGTTGTTATTCTTTTTCCATTTCAATATTATATATGGTGGGGTCGTATTTATTTATCTTACCTGTGCCCAAATCGACCAAAAATCCCGGCCAAAACAGTATATTCCATAGTGCTTTAGTGTTGAATGAGGATTCAACAACGAAAGGAGTATTTTTAAATCCCTCTTTCTTGGCTATTATTGTTTTGTCAGCAAGTTTTTTCTTAATTTTTACAGTTGTACTTCCGCCATCTTTTATTTCTGCTAACTTCATATTGTTTGTTCCATCATATAATTTTATACCATTCTCTCCGGTAAAGGTTATAGATTGCTTGGAACTTGAAAGTAGACTCATGCATGAAGATAATAAGAAAGCAGAAGCTACTAAGATTAATACCTTTTTCATAATCACATGTTTTTAATCGTTAAATAATCGCAAAAATAAGAATTTATTATTATTGAGCAAAAAAACAGAACGATAATTTTGTAGAGATTTCCCGCCGCCTTTTATATTTTCCATGTTTTTCAACACAAACTGTGAGAATGTACGATTTTTAAGATATAATAATCTACTAAATATTGTTTTTATGGTTTTATTTTCTATTTTAATATAGAAAATATTATTATATTTGCATTGAAATAAGATTAAAGTATAAAGCCCATAGAGCTTGTTGTGGAGATTGAATGTCTCTGCGGCAGGTTCTTTTTTTATGTGTGTATATGAACGAACCGTATTCCATTTTGATGCAGAAGATGAAGGGAGGCAGTCCGATAAAGGATTTGGTCGGTGATTTTGATATTGTGTGCGTTGAAATCCCCTTTGAGCCTTTTGGGGAAACAAAAGATCTTACCACAAGGGATTGGGCGGATGAAGACGGTGAAGACGTATATGTCCCGCAGGTGCTTCGGATAAAAGCTTATGATTGGAAGATAAAGGCGGCATGCAAGGGCGAGACAAGCGCAAAAGCTATCGACAAGATTACTGCGTTAACTGGATATTTAAGCGGGGCATCAGATGGCAATAGTGCGGAGATAAAGATATACAGCTCGCATTTGGACATCGGTCGAAAGAATGTTTACATGAAGAGCGTTGGGGATTTTGAACACTTCAAGGATGCAGCCGGCAATGAGGTTGTCGAGTTTAGCATCATATTCAGGGTTGCCGACCCTCGAACTCAAATAATCCCCTCGTATAGCATTACAATACCAAAGAAGATAGTTGCGTTAGTTGAAAAAGTGTAGCGTTATGGCATGGAAAGTTTATGATAAAACAGGTAATACGGTACGGTGTACACTCAAAGGATTAGAGTATAACGGTACATGGATGGGAGCATGTTTTGTGGTATGTTCCTTGAAAAGTGCTGTACCTGTTCCTTTTGAGATTGGCGATTATGTCATATATCGTGGCGAGAAGTTTGAGATAAACTATGACCCTACGGCATTGAAAAAGGCGGCAAGAAAAACTTCGGGAGAAGCGTTTGTCTATGACAATATAAAATTCAACTGGGCGGGTGATGAATTGACACGATGTGATTTTCTTGATTACGTGAGGAGTGATAACCGGATACACTTTACTTCTCTACCCAAGTTCAGATTCTTTGCTTCATCCATACAGGATTTGGCTGACCGTATTCAGGTTAATCTCGACCGCATATACACCGGAGCACAGAAATGGACGGTTGCGGTACATCCTGAATACGTGAGTACAACAAACGTAAATATTGACATAAACAATATAAAGGTATGGGGGGCACTGGAACTTCTCAACTCGAAATTCGGAGCGAACTTCGTAATTCGTGGTCGGACAATAACAATCGGTACTGCCGGTATTGCCGTTGACAAGGTTTTCGGGTACGGGCGTGGGAGCGGTCTGTATGAAATACAACGGACTGCCGATACGGAACAGCAGATTATCACCCGATTGCGGGCATACGGTAGCACAAGGAATATGCCTAACAGGTATTACAATAAGCAGTCAAACAGTTCTCTTGCTAATTACTTGCCGAATAATATGGCTGTGGAGAACCTGATGCTGCCCGATTTCCCAAAGATTACACTTGACCCATATATTGACAGCAAGAACATAGAAGCACTTGGCATCAGGGAAGCAAGCGTTTATTTTGACGGAACCGGTGATTTGGAAGAAATATATCCCTCAATGGAGGGCATGACTTCCGGGCAGCTGAAAAGTGCAGGTATTTCTGTCTCGTTGGATGTAGGTGATAATGGCAACCTTGATGAGATAGCAGCTGCGGAGCAGTTGACAGATGACGGTACAATGGATGGCTTGCAAAACGGACAAGACATTCCTCCTTTTACCATTAAGTTGAAAGATGTCGGTTTTGACATAAACGATTATCTGACTTCCGAAACAGCCACCATTAGCATGAAAGACGGCATGTGTGGCGGCAGGGAGTTTGAAATAACAAAATGCAAAAAAGAGGGCAACAAATATGTGTTGACCTGTAATCGTGTTCTTGACGACGGATTAAAGCTGTATTTCCCGTATAAGGACTATAATATCAAGGCTGGTGATAAATTTGTCCTGCTCAATATCGATATGCCTGACGTCTATATCCAAGCCGCATCGCAACGATTGCTTGCCGCTGCAAAAGAATACCTTGCAAAGAATGACTATGTACGCTATTCTTATGAGCCGAAGGTGGATGATATTTTCATGGCAAGACAGCACGATGAAGCTGTTGCAAGAGGTGAAGCAAGCATACATGACACCCTTAAAGAGGGAGATTTGATGCTATTCAGCGATGAAGATCTTGGCATTAATGGGAATATCATAATTGACACCCTTATAATCAAAGAGGGAGAGGACATAATACCGAAATATACCATAACACTTCGAGAGGAAAAGAAAGTCGGCTCGATTGAGAAAATCCAAAATCAGATAGATTCTATTATTGGTGGCGGGCAGGGGATAGGTGGGCTGAACACCGAACAGGTGCAGTCTATCGTACGTGCATTGGGCAAACGGTTTTTTCTATCTCGACAGGGTGACGACACAGCAGAAGGCTTGATAACCTTCCTGAAAGGCTTAACTTCGGAAGGCAAAATCACCTCAAAAGACTTCATCGAAGCCTTGAAAGGCATCCACATCGGAGAGAACGGTAGCGGAGTAGAAGTATTGCCCGATGGCACAACGCAGGCGGTAGTAGACAGACTATACGTCAAGGTAAAGGCATACTTCGAGACGCTGGAGATAAGAAAGAAGACACATGTAGGGGGCGAGCAGATACTCTCACCCGCAGGCATGAAGTGTATACGTGTGGAAGAGCACGAGGGGTACTACCGCTGTTTCTTTCTTGCCCGTCAGGACGGGATAGAGATACACAACGAGTTCACGCCCGGAACGCTGGCAATAAGCAAGGAGGACAACATCAACGAGGGAGCATCAAGCGGAGCCACGAACCGTTACTACTGGCGCAAGGTGGTAGCGGTAGGCAGGGACTACATAGACCTTAGTAAGACACACTGCGACCAAGACAGCAATGCCCCCGCAGCGGGGGATGATATAGTAGGCTTGGGACACGAAACGGACATCGCCCGTCAGGGAGCTATTGTGCTCTCTTCCGTCAGCGAGAAAGCCCCGTCCATCACCTTCTACGCAGGCATCAACAGCTATTCCCTGCTTCATAAGGAGATAATAGAATTAGGTTACGACAAGGTGACAGGTAAGCCGTATCAGAGGATATACGGTGACTTCTACGCAGGTGCGAGGGATAAGAGCACGTACATGGAATACACACCGGAAGGTGGAGTTAAGATACGCGGCATTGTGAATATCGGTAACGGCTCTACGGGCGCAAGCAACCTTACAGACCTGCCGCAAGAGGTGGAGAAAATCATCCCTCCCGTTTGGGACATATACGCTGTGAACGTCATAGAGGGCGCACCTGTTGACGTGAATACAAACCAAAAGCTCGCCGAGCTTGGAGACGGTGCGGTAGACTTGCGGGCAAAGTTCGTCCGTAACGGTCAGGATGTGACGGAGGTAATGAAAAGAAGCACGCTAAGGCTCTATGAGTTCAAGCGCATTAACCCTCTGGGACACGATGATAACAACCTATCGGATGAGGACTGGTACGAGGCGAATAAAGGAAAGGATGTATACCGCCTTACTCCCGGTGATGTGATGTGGGCGTGTAACCTTGTGGCGGTGTTTGATGAAGATATATTGGAAAATGAGTATAAAAAACTAAAATAGTATGGCAACAAAATCGACAATTACAACGATTCCCGACCGCATGGACGGTCAACCTCCCCGCCTGCTACCCAACGGTAACTTGGCGGTATTCGATAACACACAACAGGTATGGGTGGATTCAGGTGTACGCATTGTCCCGGAGGATGATGCTAACGCTGTGAAGTATTTCATATTGACAACTAACAGCGTCGCTCCGCAGGCTCCGACAAAGCAAACGGGCTGGGGCACGATAGACGAACTAAACAACAGTCTGCGACAGGCGGGATGGGATGAAAACCCCGTATCCCCTACGGAAGCGAAGCGGTTCTGCTGGATAGCCATATACGGGCGTTCGAATGTCCTCGATCCTGTGGCATCCGCAGCGAAGAAAAACTCTGTCTTCAAGCCAAAATACACGCTCAACACGGTAGCCCTATGGAGCAACTACGCACCCTCACCGGTGATTACGGTAGAAGCCGGAAAGATAATCATTACCAACCCCGACGGCACGCAGATTGAGCAGGAGTTCGCCACATCGGAAAGCACGGATGCCCTGTTGAAACTCATTCAGGGCTTGCAGAAGCAGGTCGACAAGGCGGTGTACGCCTATCAGGGAAAAGGTGCACCTATTATGGATGGGAACCCTACCAATACTTGGTTATATGACGCGGAGGGACAACCCATCACCCAACCCAACCTGATTGCGGACGTGTACGGTACGCATGTGGGAGATACCTACACCGATTTGGATACGACAGTATCGTATATCTTCGTATTGCGTCCCGGCGCATCGGCTTCCGACCCTGCATCGTATCAGTGGGAGGCGATTCAGAACACAGCTCTGACGAAAGCCCTTGCGGACATAGCTAAGATGGGCAGGGAGAAGCTGACTATCCACACAGAGAAGCCGTTGGGCGGATATAAGAAAGGGGACATCTGGCTGAAAGACGAGAATACCCGGCTGTGGGCTATCCGTGACAATACGACCTTTGCGGACGTGGACTGGATAAACCCGTATGTCAGCGCGACGGACTTCGAGGCATTCAAAAAAGAATACCAGAAGCTTTCACAGCAGTTTGATACTGCGAAGAAAAGCATCAAGGACTTGACGGATGCGATGAATGGCGTAGAGAACGGAGTAGCGGACGCTTTCCGTGACAATATAATCACCGAAGCCGAGCGTCGCGATTTGAGCGAGCTATCCAAGAAGTTGGACATTGAGCAGGCGCAATTGCAAAGCAACGTCAACTACATACTTGACAACGAGTTCTTGCCGGCTGATTTAAAGTCGGAACTCACAACGAAGTCGAAGAAACTCCTTGCGGCAAGTACGGGCAGCATCGACAAGCTGCAAGAATCAATCGCAACCGCTATTGCTGATAATAAGATAACCGAGCAGGAGCGAGCCGATTACAATGCGAAGTATCAGGTTTACGTAGCTGACGTCAAATCGTTGACGGACTGCATAGATAAGTGCAGGCAAGCGATTGACAAGAAGATTAAACAATCCGCAATAGACGGTGTACAGGTGGGCGGGCGCAACCTGCTCACCCTCGAACACTTGAAGCGGGTAAAGATGTATATAGGAGAATCCGATGATCCAAGATATTATTTTCAAGGCTCTTGGAGTAATATGTATAATAAAAATGTCTTGCCGGGTGGAACAACGAATTTTCATTTTCTCGTTACTAATAACGAAATAGCGTTCCAAAATGGCTCTTATTATACATTCTCTTGTGAATACCTTTCTGATGAAACATCGACCGGAAGAAATATCGCCTCAATCTTCTTTTACTACGGGGACGGGACGAAAGAACCTATCGGAAACATTCTTTCCAACCCGACCGGAGGCGGGAAAAAAGCCGGAAAGATTGTAAGGACAAGCAACCCGCTCAGAGTTCTTAAAGGTGTAGGGGGAGAATATGGTACGAATGGCAACGCCTTAATGAACATCCAATTGGAAAAAGGCAACAAGCCCACCTCTATACAGCCCGCTCCGGAGGACTTCGAAGCCCGCATCACGAACGCCAAGTCCGAAGCCGACAAGGCGAATGCCCTGCTGTCAGATATCGCCAACGATTCCAAGCTCACCCCGACCGAAAAGCGGGAAGCATCGCGCGAGTGGGAAGAAATAAAAATCGAGAAAGCGAAAAACGTAGGGCTGGCGGACAAGTACAAGGCGAGCAAAACAGCCTACGAGAATGCTTACAATGCCCTCAATTCATATATCACACCGCTGCTCGCTGACACATCGGCAACAAGCGACATCAACAAGACAGAGTTCGCTAACAAGTTCAAGGCTTATTACGAGGCTCGTGAGGCTCTCCTTGTCGAAGTGCAGAGTAAATTCGACAAAAAAACATCTGACGGCATTGCGGAAGCAAAAGCTATCAAGATGCCCGAAATCGATCCGGTGACAAAGAACTGGAAGCTGTGGGACGACGAGCAGAAAAAACTCGTCGACAGCGGATTGTCCTCGAAAGGCGATAACGGAAACTCTCCTTACATATCCGAGCGCACAAAAACATGGTGGGAGTATGACGCAGAGAACCCGACCGCACAGGTCGAGGGCGAAAAGAGGGGCTACAAGGATACGGGCATTAAAGCGGATGGGGTAGCGGTGCGTCCGAATCTAACGAAAGAACCTGTTAATATCACAGGAGACAACCCAAATAGAGCGGTGGATCTGCTGTCTGATAAATTTCTCGGAAGACGTGTCTTCCTTGTAAGGGGAAAGCGTAGTACTGACCCGGTCTACTTTGGGGAATATGTTACAACTGAGGACAATGAGCAGTTATTTTTTTCCATATATTATAAAAATGAAAATATGGAAGAAACGCATAGAAGAGCTTATGTAATTCTTTATGACAGTAAAAGAGTTAAAGTATATGGGAGGGTAGATTTGCAAAAATCAAGCGAATGGCAGAGGGTAATCAGCAAGGCAATAATTCCGGAGAAAGGAACCTTTTTGCGTTTTTATGTATACTACCCGAACAATAACGACGGCATAGCATCAGACGCAACGACAATATATTACGCCGCTCCGAAAATCGAGCGTGTCCTTCCCGGCGAGCCCGAAATCCCCACCGCTTACATCCCGCATGTAGAAGACTTGAAGGGCGAAACGGGAGAAGCGGGTGAATCGTCATTAGATGTCGATATAACCGTTCGTGGCAGGTTCCACACCAGCTGGGAGCAGGCGGACGAATCAGGGCAGATACTCGACATGCCTCGTCCTGTGCGTTCTGTTGTGAACGGAGTAAGGATTGGCGGCAAGGACTATGTGCAACTCAAAGCCCGCATCACCTACGGCCTGAAAGACATCACGGCAGTAGCGATGAACAATGGCGGAGCGTTTAAGTGGCTGGTGAACGGTCAGGTAGTTGCAAGCAATACCGACACGCTGAATGTGGGAACCGAGTATGCCGACGGCGTGGATGACAATGTGGAGTTCAAGTACGATGATACGAACATTAAGCAGTGGATACAATGATACAGACGAAAGCAATAACAATACCCGATACGGAGGATGTGAAGCCTACGCCGATGACGTCTATTCCTGTTCCGCATGATAAATCGCAATCGTATGTGGGTAACTCCATGTTCGGCGCGACTGTCTTCGTCAAGGATGAGCAGGACAACTTCCAATACTACCAAGCGATTAAGAACGTTCCCAAGAATATAGAGTTGACGAACAAGGAGTATTGGCGTCCTATCTCTACCTTGACTAAGGTAGCGATACATCAGGCTATTATTAATACCCTTGTATCCGACAAAGCATTTATCGACACGCTGAAGGCTACCATTATCGAAGCAAACGTTCTCAAAGCTGGTCCGAACCCTGATGCTCCGGGCGGGTTCAACGCTTTGATTAATGAGAATGGAGACGGGCATCTCTGCGGGGGTAAGCTTAAGTTCAACAATGGTGATGCGGAATATGCCGGAGATTTGAAAGGTGTTTCCGGTTCGTTCAAAAAGCTTAAGTGCGTCAATCAAGCAGGCGAGACATTAGCAGCACTCGAATTCGGAAGTGACGGCAAGATGTGGGTGTCGAACGGGGACTTATACCATCAGGGAACCAAAGATGGTCGGGCACTCCGGTTCTACGCTTCAAATATATGGTGCAGGGGGGAGTTCGGAAGAGCGGCGCACTCCGCAATAGAGATATGGCCGAATACTCCCGGTAGGCTTGAATATTATGCTCATATGACAATTCCGGTACTTACCGGAAAGATAAACAGGAGTTGGCATTTTTATGGCGACCACGGGCAACACATCAACCTGTTTCGCCTCAAAGGGGATGCAATGTATAAGGTAGTCGTATGCGATGGATACATTGATAATTCTGTACTTATTGTCAATGCGAGCAACGGGAACAAAGAGGTTGTATTCAACCAGCAAGGGCATCGATTTTTATTGGAAGCTTGGGAAGGCATATATTGTGTCATAGCGGGCAGTGAATCACACAGTATGGACGGGGGGATACTGTATAAAAATAGTCTGTTTGTTCCTATTAGACAGGTAAGAATACGGAGTTAATTTATATATGAAAATGAAAGAAAAATTACAAAAACTGTTCGGCTGGGTGAAGATTAGTAACCGACCGAAGCACTTGGTAGCAGGTGCGCTTATATTCATTACGATGATGATACAGGGTGTTGTCTTAGACATTCGAATTGGGGATGTGGCTGTAATGGCTTTCTCAACCGTTCTTATTGCCGCCCTGTCTGTCGAGTACAAGGACATGCTGTGGGGAGGGAAATTCGATTGGCTGGATGTGCTGGCTACCGTTCTCGTGCCGGGCGTCATAGCTTTGGTTGCGTCCCTGTTTTAGTTTATAATAAAAACACAAACAAGAATGGAAGAAAAGGCGGTACACCAGTTCACAGCAAGCGTCTTCGGGACAATTGCAAGCGGGTTTGTCATCGAGAGCCTGCAAGCCATGTTCCCGTGGCTGATAACCATGTTCTCGGTCATTATCTGCGACCTTGCGATGGGTGTAAGAAAGAGCTTGCTGATGAATGAGAAAGTGCGCATAAGCCGTGCGATACGTGCGACGATGGGAAAGATGGTGACATACTTCTCGTTCGTTGTCATGGTCGTTTTCATTAATAAATCGGCTGGCGGTACAATGGGAATAGATGTCGCAGGATGCCTGCTTGTTTGCGGGATAGAGGGTATATCCATTATCGGGAATATTCTCAAACCGAAAGGCTACGACATCGACTTGGGGAGAGCGATAACATTAGTATTCAACAGGACGCTCCATGTCGCCAAAGAGGACATGGAAGAGGTCGTAAAAAAGAGCGAAGATGAAGATTTCAAAAGGAGAAACGAAGATGGCGAATCATAAAGAAAAATGGGAGCATCCTGTAATACTCCCTTGACGTTCAAGTTATGCGCAGTTCCGGTCTTTCACGTCAACTAAAAAGGAAAAGAACTTTGCCCGCTTGGGGTAGATTCTTCTGCCTTTTCGAATTATGTATCGACAGAATATGCGAACTTTTCCGTCTTCCGTTAAATCATTCTTCATTGAGTATTACACCTCCTTTCTGTTTGCAGACCCGCCAATGCGGCGGTCGCTACATCTTCCGCATCTGGCTATTGATGCGAAAGAAAAAGCCCAAAGCTACAGGGCAATGGGCTTTATTCTGTTAAGGGGAACGAGTGGTGATAGCCATTCACCAAAGAGATGTAACCCCTATAGATAGAATGATTTAACGGGACAAATATAAGGCATTATTAATTCAAGGAAGACTTGCTATATGCTTTTAACTATTTATTTCAAACTTTTTAAGAAATATGAGAGTAGATGAATTTGTTAAGTGGATTTATCCGCAAGCTAAAAAAATGGGTGAGATTCACCCCGTGTTTGTAACCGCACAGGCTGCATTGGAATCCGGCTGGGGGAAGAGCGCAATAGGTAACAACCTATTCGGAATAACGAAAGGGAGCACATGGAAAGGTGCGGTACAACTGGTTACCACTACCGAGTACTTCTCACGTCCGGATGTGACGTTCAAGGCTCCTGAAAAGGTTATGCAGGTGGTCAAGGTAGGCGAACGAAGATACAAGTATACCGTCAAACGGTTGTTCCGTGATTACGACACTGTGTCCGACTGCTTGGCAGACCATCTCGCTATTCTGAAAAAGCCGGGATATGCGGACGCATGGACATGCCGGAACGATCCGAAAGCTTTTGTTAGAAAACTTGTTGACGGGATAGGTTCCAAGTATGCCACCGCTCCCAATTATGTAGAAGCGATGGACAAGGTATTTCAGATGGTAGAGAACGTGGTGTTAAAGGAAAGGCTATGAAAACCTTGCCGTGGATATTGGTTGGATTATTGATTGGTGTGATAGTATGGTTATTCCTACGTCCGCACCAATCGAATCCTGACGAAGTAAAGCGAGATACCGTTGTAGTAATAGATACTGTACGTGATACTATTCCAATACCCTATAAGGTGTTATTCATACGAAGAGATACAGTCAGACTTCCGGCTATACAATCAGACTCCATACACGCCGATTCTATGCAGATAGACTCCGTTCCTGTTATCATACCCATCGAGCAAAAGACTTATAAAGACAGCCTTTACACCGCTTGGGTATCCGGATATATGGCTAATTTAGATAGTATAGAGATATACAGTCAGACAAACAATATATACATAAAGGAGCGACTAAGTAATCGTAGATTTGGCATCGGCATACAAGCCGGATATGGTTATCCGAATGGCTGGTATATAGGGGTTGGGGTGAGCTACAATTTGTGGAAGTGGTGATTTAATTTGAACTCGATAGGGTTCGAATTTGGGATAAATAAGGTTGCTTTTCAGGATTTAATCATTATCTTTGCATCAGACTTGTATATCAAGTCCAAGTATTATTGAAGGGCGTAGTCTGTGAAGATTGCGCCTTTTTTGTGCCCGCTGTAATTCTTGTATAATCATCTTCGTTCGTTTCCTTCTATAATTTTGCGTAAAGCTTCTATCTGCATCATAGCTCCTTCGTAAGCCGCTTTGTAGTTTGCATTGTTGTCGACATCTGATTCGATCATGTTCCCTTTGCCTGTACAAAGCCATTTTACATTTAATTCCGGGAACTTATCTACAATACGAGCTATGACATCTGTTCCAATAGCCCCTCTTCCATTTCTTATAGAGTTATAGATGTACCTGTTTGATAGTCCGCAATAAGCCTCAAACGAATTCTCGCCCTTGACAACCCCTTTTTTACGAGCGTATTTAGCAAACTCACGTAATCTATCAATAGCTCTTTCTTCCATATTTTTATCAGTTCTGTATGTAAGCGATACAAAGATAGACAGTCCTTTCTATTAATACAATAGTTTCTAAATGTTTTATGGCAGACGCATAGAAGTTTCAGGGATGCGGGAAAATGCGACCATTTTTTAATGGATAGTTCTTCGGCTTATCATTTACCTCCCGCTCTCTGCCAAGAACTTCAAAAACCCGCACACGGTAGAGTAGTTGACGTTGAAGAAATCGGCAACCTTGCCGATAGTCCATCCGTTCTTTCTCATCTGATTGATTATCTCCGAGTTTCTCATAAGATAGTCCCTTGTTCTTTCTTTCTGTTCCCTCTTGGGCGCAATCTTGGGGATGCGCACTACCGATGCTTTTTCTTCTTTCTTCTCGACTGTCTGTCCCCACTCCGATGCTTGATACAAGGCTTTGGCGCATAGCTCTACTTCCCAATCGGTGGTATTGTATGCGCTTTCTTTCGCCTGTCTCACGCACTTGGCGTATAGGGGTTGGTTTATATATGCTTGCATAATTCTATCCTCCATACATTACTAATTCGTATTTCTCGAAGTCAAAATTCTTATAAATGGAAATGAAATTAAAAACCTCATATTCATAAGTATAACTTCCCGACACAAGCATTTTATCTATGTCTGTGTCTTCTTTCAGGTTAAATTCCATAGATATTGGAACCCCTACCCAATGACAGCTCCACCTACGCTTTTTTGTTATTACATAGTCTTTTAGTCTTATCAGACTATCCTCGTCATCACCAATAATGGTTTCCAAATATGAAAGAAACATCTTCTTGATTTCTACAATCCATTGAAATAACTGCTCTTTTGAAACAGTGCCAAGAACTGTATCTTCATCTTCATCAATTTGTGTATAAAGCCTATTATTTCCATTCGAAACTCTGTGGTATATATTAGTGCAAGTATCTGGTTTTACATCCTCACTTACCTTGTCAAATTCATCATAATAAGCCTCATAATCTTCATCGTCTTTAAAAGAGTTTCTTAATTTGAAACCTTTTGGAACACGCATAAATTTTATTCTAAATCCCATAGCTTAATCATTTAATAATAGTTACAAAAACCATATCCGAGCATCCTCTTTCTTCTGTTTCAAAGCATACATTGGTATATTCCATAATCATATTCTTTATAAATTCAGAAAATCAAAATCAGCTTCTTCGGTGCTTAATCCTACACCCTTGTTAAACTCCCTAAGGTCTTTCTTTATATAAAAGGGAACCTTCCCCTCTCTGCATATATCGACTGAATCTTTTATGAATTTAGCCCAATCTACGTTTTTGTCAAGACCTTTATAGTTATTGAGCTTCCCTATCTTGACATGGTCAATGAATGGGGCTATTTCCTTAAGCATCGCAAGTGATTGTTCAGGGAATATAACCGGCTCAAATGACGCCCAAGTTTTCACCCCATTATCAGCGAAGAATTTTAGAACCTCAACCCTCTCTTCTGGGGATGCTGCTCCGGGTTCCCATGCTTTAGAATCTTTCTCGTTGTCGAAGGTAAATGTCGCTCCGACCTTTATTCTGTCGCCAAATGATTTTATAATATCAAAATCATTAAGCAACCTCTTTCCACCTTTCGTCAATATGGCTACTTTGTGCTCATACTTGTTTAATATTTTGAGTACTTCAGTAGTTATCTCCGGGCAAACCCCACAGTATGGATCTCCTGTGAATGACAAAAGAATTTGCTTTCCGCATCCATAGAACTTTTTCGCCGATTTCTCTATCTTTTCGAAAGACACATCAGCGTTGACTTCTGCATGATTATAGCTTGAGTTAAACCTGCCAATCATGTTAGGCACGTAACAGTATCTGCATCCGTGCGTACACCCTTTGTAGTAATTTAGAGCGAGGGGGCTATACTCTCTCGCTCTGCCTTTTGGTTCGTATATTTCCATTTTATTACTTTTCTTCCTCTTTAATCTCTGGGATCTCCATCCAATATGCTACATCCGACTGATACCCAATAACGTTCCAAAACTTATCCTTGTACTCAACCACACAAGGATATCCATTTCTCATTAGGATGAGATACCTACCGTCTTCTTTCGGTAAATCTCCTTTGTCAATACTGTGCCACATATTGGACAAAGCCCATTTGGCTCCATCCTCGAAAGCTACAAACACGTCGCCTGTATCGCAATTAAAGTATCCGTAATTTTTAGCATATTCTTCTGCTGCTTGACTTATTTCTTCTCGTGTCATAACTACTTTAATTATCTATATTAATATTTCTTCCCATGCTTGTATTCCCGCATGGAGTTATACTTCATCTTCATTCTTACATAGGGAAGTAGGTTTATTCCCATTCCTTTGGCGATGCAGAAAACATATGACATAACATTTCTAACCAAAACTTCATCAAGTGTTCCCTCATAGCGATAAAGGCAAATCTTTTCGCACAAGAAGTAGCATTGCCAGATGAATGACCCATCTATGCAACCAGTGGGTACATTGGAAAGGTCTATCCCTCTCAATCCTGCAAAGTCCAACAAGCGGATAACCACATCGGCAAGCTCTTCTTCTACACTTCCCTTGATATATTTTACGAAGTACAGATTGAATAACCGTTTTCGCTCTTCCAGAGGAAGGAATACCTTATATTCTTCCATATCTTTAGTAAATTCGCTATAGTTTGCCCTTCTTCCTTTCCTGTCAGCATCTACCGCTTCGGATATTTCAGTTATTACAAGCATTAGCCAATGCTCGTCTCTATGTTCTTCTTCATGAAATCCATGTTCGCATGCTATGCGATAGGCTTCGTCTCTTAATTTATTTAGGTTCATTATTTTATCCTCCTTGTTATTATTTCCGTAAAAATTTCAATCAACTCTTTGTTGTCAAACATTCGAGCCGCATTGAATATAAAGTGCTTCAAGTGTGGCTTATCACACCAATATCCAAGCCTGTCACAGTTCTCCACGTCAAGCCCTCTATTACTTGTTAGCTCAACGAAAATCTGACCATCGCTTTCAGGTCTCGTTTTATATTCTTTTACTATCAGCATGTTTAATCCCCCTAATCAATTCAATTGAAATCCCCCTCAATTAGTCCGCAAATCAGCTGTTGGTTGCATTTCCATCCGGCAATATACCCGTCCTCGTCAACGTCCATAATGATGTAATCCCCATAGCCCTCTTCTTTCGGGCAAAGGATGTCCGGGACGTAGCTGTTAACTTCTATCAACACATTCTTATCCTTATCGAGCAGGGAATACGTTCCGTCATCGCAAACCTTGTAGTGGATGTCCGCATCAACTCCTTTAGGCCAATCTACGATTTGCCCGGTCTCAACATTAATAACCGGGCACCAGCGGTAATGGTCAGAATAGATATTTCTCTCCGGTTCTTCTTTAACTTTTACCACGCAGGGAATTTTGGGAACTCCTTGCCCTTTGCTTTCGCAAAAGTCTATATCTCTTTCGCCGTTTACTTCGGCGTCTTCAAAATACCGTACACCTGCATCTACTTTCAGATACTTTACATCAACCTCTCTTGTTGTTTTGATTTCTACTTTCATGGTTTCTTATTTTTTGTTGGTTGTTTAAAATTTGTTCTTTCCACTCCGCACCCGCCTCAAAGGCCGTGCGGACAACTTCCTCCATCTCCGGGCGGTACTTGGAGTTCTTGTTAAAGTACTCCAGAGAGGCGGATTCAACGGTTTGTCTCATAACACATGGGCTTTTAAGATTTCGTATATCCAGTCGGAAAACTCGTCTTGTATTTTAGCCGCTTCTTCTTCGGGCAAGTTCAGCCCTCCGATACCTGTGAGATAACCCCAACCACGTACCACCAATACGCTACCGTTTACCAAGAAAGTAATAGCGTCTTCTCGTTCAACAGTTTTTATAGTCCCTCCTTTACCATTCAAAATAGAACAGATTGTATCTAAGAGTCTTTTTGCCTTATCGTCGTAAATAGTTAATGCCATTTTACCATTAGAGGTAAAAATATACGGGAAGGACGTTCTAAACGGAGCCTTCCAAACTTCTTTGTGTGTCATAAATTATCCGATTAATATTTCCTTACCATAAATTTTCGCAATCTCAAATTCCGCCATACACCCTTTCGAACGTTGCCAACCCAAACAGAAGTAGACTTCATCACATTCAAGCAATGCTTCAATGCACTTGCCCATGTGGAATGAATATGGCTTATCAGGGTCTGGCGATACGTCAAACGGAGTAATCACATCGTATCTCAATTTCTCCCAATGAAGTTTCATGCTCTCCGCATATTCCCTTACTTCATCGAGTTGCCGACCTGTTATCGGCAGGCTTATGTACATCTTCTTTTTCATAACATTATTCCTATTAGTAGTCCTATGCACGCTCCAAACACTACCCCTGCGGCGAAGCATGCAATAACCGCAGTCATTAGTTTATCTTCCATATAGTTCTTCCTCCATATCTTTTACTTGTTCTTCCAACTGCTTATCAATCTTCATAAGGTCTCTAATCTTGTAGAAGCTGTATAAAGCGGTCATACGGCTTTTACCAAGAGAACCACCTATCTCATCAGTAGATAGCTCCGTATGCTTGACAGCCAGATACATTGCGACCTGTCGAGGGAGTACAACCTCCCTCTTTCTTGTCTTTCTCTTTAGCTTCCCTTCCGTTATCGAGAAGTGGGAGCATACTGTTTTAATTATTCTGTTCATATTCACCCAGAGTTTAATGCTCTCTACCGTTTCTTCTTCAAGAGCTTCGTTGAGTTTTGTTTCTAATTTATTTAAGTCCAACATTATCCAGATTCTTTAGTCCCATAATCCTTTCGCGCATTGAGCTTAAAGCCTTATAGATGCCCCCGTAGTCTCTTTTCTCGTACATTGAACAGAGTTCATCCCAACGTTCTACAATAGGCTTCCAATAAGGATAAACGGCTGCAACTCGCTCCAAATCTTCTTTGGAAACCTCACAAAACACGTAGAGGGAGTAACAGCGTGAAAAGTCATCTACATCACGTGGGTAATCGCTTCCGTCACACTTGGTTCCCATTAGCGCACCCCACATTGTTCTTGAAGATAAGCCAACGTTACGGCTAGCTATCCATTTAATCATTTTATCTTTATTCATATCTTTCTTTTCATTAATCCCAATCGGATATTTCAATAAAAAATCTACATATAAAAAATGCGGCAAAAAGAACAAATAGCATTTCTGAAATCATAGATACATCCTCCGAAGGTTTATTACTGATTATGTACCATGAATTAGTTTCTGATACTCCGTATAAGTAGGCGCTTATACACGCAATGAATGCGCAGATTGCGTTTTTTAAATTGTTACTCATACTATTCTATTATATATTATTATCTGCATCTTTCATGAAGCACATCCACATCGTCTTACTCTGCCTTCCCGTCGTGTGCCCGAACAAGGGCCTGTAAGGAATAAGGGATAATACATCAGATACCTTTATCTCGCTTTCGTTCCATTTGAATACGAGCGTTCCGTTAGGCTTTAAAACCCTCATGCACTCATTAAAGCCCTTTTCTATGACTTCCCGCCAATCATCTGAAAGTTTACCATACTTTTTTGCCATCCATGATTTTTCTCCAAGTGTCTTAAGGTGCGGAGGGTCAAAAACAACTATATAAAAAGAATTGTCTTCAAACGGTAAGCTGGTGAAATCGGCTACTACGTCCGGTTTTATTTCGATAGTCCTTATTTTATCCCGGTCCTTGGCCGTAACAGTTTCGGAACGCTTATCCACATATATCGCAAGAGGGTTGTGCTTATCGAACCAAAACATCCGGCTTCCGCAACAAGCGTCTAATATCTTTTTCGTTTTGCTCATTTTTGTTTTGATTTAAATTAAATACAATTGGTTCTATATGTGTATTCATCAATCATATCATCACCGATAAGTTCAGGTAGCTCAAAGAATCTTGTAGCCGGGCAAACATTGGCTTCAATCTCCACACAAAGACCGTCGCTCGGCATATAGGCACAACCTACGTTATCGTTC
The DNA here is from genome assembly GCF_000428105.1 of Bacteroides pyogenes DSM 20611 = JCM 6294. Classification (GTDB taxonomy): domain Bacteria; phylum Bacteroidota; class Bacteroidia; order Bacteroidales; family Bacteroidaceae; genus Bacteroides; species Bacteroides pyogenes. Next base: position 43,846 of record NZ_ATZH01000029.1, read on the forward strand.
CAATTTATATGTTTTTGAGCAGCCTTAGCTACTTCATCGCAAGCTGATAAGTATTCAGCGTATTTACAATTTGCTCTTTTTATTTTTTTGAATAGCACATCGTTCATATCTGTATTGTTATACTCCAATTATCTTATCGTTGATACGAAATATGTTATCACTTACAAAATCGTATATCTTATACATAAGTTCCGGTTCTTCCTTTTTCGGAGAATAAACCATCACCCTCTTACCTGCACCTTTCATCCAGCCAGCTTCCGTATTAGCTGACCGGCCACAAGGAAGAACCATAACGCAGACATCAGCCCACTGCATACCGTTGAAATCTGAATCAAAACCTTTCTGTGCAGTTGGGTGATTAAGCGCTTCTCTATATTGCTCCGTTGTCCAGTTCTGCCAATCTGGATCTATATCAGACCATTGGAATCCACCATTTCCATGAGGGGGATTCTTAAAATCGTATACCTCATGTCCTAAATCACGGAGAATAGCTACAACGTCCTGTTGAAATACATTTCTCCAACTACTTGCTACATAAATCTTTGCCATAATATTCTTTTTTATATTGTTTTGAATTAAACTTCGCAATACGTCAACAACACCCTGTCGCAACGCATTGCCATCTTAATCTCTTTTCTGAATCCCTCGACATCGGAGGTTTCTACGTTCTCACGGATGATCAGCTTTGAATCACCCGTGATTATTTCCTGCTTTAGTATCAAGTATTTCATTTTTCAAACAGATGAGCAAAGGCATCATCCATCTTTAAGTTCAACTTTAGTTTCGAAGGGAACGATTTTATATAGTTGTAGAACTTGAACGCAAGTTCGTCGTCATCCCCGCATCTGTCTATGAGCGTCAATAACAGGGCGTTCACCACATCGGCATCATTCCCGAAATTCTCCTGTGTCTCTTGGCTGCAATGGTCTACATCCCGCTTAATCTTCTTGATTGAAGCGATGGCGGTATTGTAGTTGCGCTTCGTGTCGTGCCTTAGCCCGAACCCCTGCTTCCTGTACTCATTCTCCATGTCCATTAAGTTTGTCTCAAGGACATCGGTAAGGACGAATACTATGTTCGTCCGTGTATTCAGTTCATTACTTCCTTGCATGTTAGAATAATGTTTTTTGTTGGCTCTCAAATTCTGCCAATTTGCAGTTTTTTATTGCTTCATTAAAATAACTTTCTTTTAATTCAAACCCAATTCCAATCCGTCCAAGCTTAATTGATTGGTACACTTCCGAACCTATACCAAGAAATGGGGTTAGCACGGTATCCCCTTCATTACTCCACAATGTTACTGCGCGATTGATAGTTTCGAGTTGCAATGGGCATATATGCTTCTCATCTTTCTCTTCCCGAGCCTTATTCCCGTTAAGTGTGTTGGAATAATCTATATCCATCCACACAGGGGATGCGTATTTCTGCCACGTATCTACGGATATGTTGCACCGCACAGGGTTTTTATGTTCTCCCGGTTTACGAAAAACCATTAAGTAATCCGGAATACCAACCCTTGACATAGCGGCGTCTTTCTTCACTTGCTTATGCAGAAGCCCAAGAGCCTTTGTACGCTGCATCTCTGTTACCGGGTTTTTCCAAATGGTTACACGGGAATGATAGATGAATCCGGCATCCGTGAATGCGTCCAGTATCATTCCGGAGAAGTCACGAAGCCCTATATATCCTTCCTTTCCTTTCTGTATTGGCAAATCCATGCAGTGTACAGCCACATTACGCCCGCTCCACATAACCCGATATAGTTCTTTTACCAAGAACCGGAATGCGGTAAAGAACTCCTTGTAATCTTTTGAGTTTCCCATATCCTCGAGTTTATCAGAGTATGTATAAAGCTCGGCAAAAGGCGGTGAGAATATGGAGAACCCTACACTATCATCCGGCACATCTTTAATCAATTGTACGCAATCTCCAAGCCGGATATTACACGATTCCGACTCATACATTTTTTTCGATTCTGTTTTCATAAGTTTTATTTTTCTATTCACATTTCGATTAGTGGCCATGCTCATGGCCTTCTGCATTTCATTGAACTGCCTTTGTTTTTCATCGAATGATTTACGAACATTCTGCATTGTGTCTGTTGTAATAAGGTAGATATTAACATCGTTCTTCTGACCGAACCTATAGGACCGCCTTATTCCTTGATATGTGGATTCGAATGAAAAGTCAAGTGAAGCGAATATCTGATTGTTGCAATTCTGATAATTCAGCCCAAATTGCGCAATCTTCAACTTTGTAATAAGAACCCTGAATTCCCCCTTTGCAAAGCCCAAAAGCCTATCCTTTTTATACCCTTTGCTGTCGCTTCCTTTCACTTCCACAGCGCCGGGAATCAATTGCTTCAGTATCTTTCCCTCTTCGTCATGACCTATCCAAACAATGAACTCCTTATCTGAACTATTTACAATCTCCGCTACGCGAGAAAGCCTTTCATTCATCGTATCTCGAAGTTCAGAATGATAAGAAGTTGCTGATACGGCTACATCGTTGAACAACATTCCGTTATCTCTTTTCTCCACTTCTACCATCTCCTCGACTATGTTAAGCTTGGGAAGAACATACCCTGATCCGTCAAATCCTATATCAGACGGGCTGCATAGCATCACCGCCCACGTCGATACAAAGTCCCAAAAAGACTGCTCGGCATGCCCTTTCAATCTCCACGAAGACGTAGATCCCCCATCATGCACAAAATACATAGCAAGCATCTCGTTTCTGCTCATTACATCAAGAAACTCGGCATGATTACACAGCTCCATTGTATCATTAGGGGACGGAGTGGCAGTGCATGCAAGCTTGTAAGGGGTATCCTTGAACTCTCTAATAATAGCTCCCTTTGTTTTTCCATCGAAGTTTTTCAGAATAGAGCTTTCGTCAAGTACAACCCCCGAAAATAGATAGCAATCAATGTTATCCATGTTGTCATAATTAGTTATATAGATTCCGGGTGATAGGTCTTGGTCGAATACTGTAAGTCCTAACTCTTTAACGGAATACCCAAACTTATTACCCTCTTGGATGGTCTGTGGAACAACCCCCAAAGGAGCAAGTATTATCACAGGCATACGAGTGTGTTCGGTTACCTGCTTTGCCCATTCAAGTTGTTGTATGGTCTTACCAAGACCGCAATCTTCGAACATCGCGAACTTCCCCGCGCTTAATGCTCTTTTTACACAATATCTCTGAAATGGGAATAGGTTCTCGTTTAATTCGTTTTCCAAAACTTCAAACCCGCTATTGGCTATATTTTTCTTCTTTTTTTCTAAAAAATCCATATATTCGTTCATGTCTCATATCATTTTCATTATAAACCACTCGGTTATTTTCTCGCATATAAAAATGCCGCAAAAGCTATCGCAATCACGGCATAAGAGAATATCTCTCGTTTCATTTTCTTCTAATTTCTATGTATCCCAAATCAGCCACCTTTTCCAAGTCCGGCAAATCGGACTCGCTGAACTCTCCCGGAGTTTCCCAATTGACGGATATGTAAGAGGACAGGTTAAACCTCTTCCTTATCCGCTCCATGATGTCGGGTGTGGCTTTCTTGTTCCATTTGATTGTCAGTTTCATTTTCAGATTCCAATTTTTTGTAAAACGCATTCAAATCTTTCTTCTGCCTTTCAACTCTGCGTTCTTGAATCATGTTGCTTATCCTGTCTGATAATTCCAGAGCTGTAACAGCGTCTTTGTCGCCGTTTCTCGCTCTCTCTTGAAGCTCCGCCCTGTATTCTTCGTAGAACATCCCGGAAGTAGGCTTGCTGTCAGACTCAATTAAAAGCCTGTGCTCTTTGTATGACTGGTTGTCAGCAATAGAGCATCGCTCTGAATTATACTTCTTCAACCACGACAATACCACCTGCCCGTCTATCCGATTGTATATTTGCCCGTACTTTAGCTTCATCGCATTCTTAAAGCAGAGTTTAAGGTCGTCAGTTTTAAGGTGCGGGTATTCCTCGATTATCAGGTCTACCGTCATTGCCACCTGTGTATCCGACATTGTTTCCCCTGCGTTGAAAAATTCTAAAGCGTCGGCAAGGAGATATGCGACAGCCGCACGAGCGTTCAGTTCTCCGTATCTCATCTTTATCGTCACGATTGACGGCTCGTGGCTATCGAACACATCATCATACGTCTTCGGGCTGAGAGCCTTGCAATATTGCTCCGGCGATGTTTTTAAGGCGGCTAACCGATTCTCTTCTTGTTGCCGCAGTATCAGTTCGTTTCCCATTGTAATTCCCTTCTAATATTCTTGTGAATTTTGCAGGTTTGAATATCCAATCAAAATCAGCTTTCCAATTCCTGTCGTTGTGCCCGAGCAGGAACGGACTGTTTAGCACATTTTGAAACACTGTCCGTATGGACTCTTTCCCGTATTCGGCGATTCGCGCCCTTACAGCCTTTTTCCGATTTTCGCTCATGGATGCTATCTGTGACAGCTTGCCCTTGAAAGTTTCGTTATAGTATTCCATCAATCCGTTATAGTCCACCCTCTCAACTTTCCGGGACAAAGAAAGATTTTCTTTCTTTGCTACTCCTTTAGGAGTAGTTTCTTTCTTTTTATTATTATCAAGTATATTATATAATATCTTTCTTTGTATTTGTGTCGCTTCATCCCCTAAATCGCTGTTTTTTAGCGTGTTATCTGTGCCACTTCCTGTTCCTCGTGTCGCTTGCCGCTGTAATTGATTGATTGTCAGAGTATTTACTGTGTCACTTGCTGCACTAATTGCCGCCTCACCGGGCACTTTATCAGCCGTTGCAATAGGGTGTGTCACTTGCTGTGTCAACGGCTGTGTCACTCGTTGTGTCACTTCGGGTTGCAATTGGCTGATTGTTAACGAGTTTACTGTGTCGTTCGCTGTGTCACTTACTGTGTCGTTCGCTGTGTCACTCGAATTATATTCATCGTATTTGCAAAGAGTAATCAAGCTTATTCCTTGCTCCACTTGAATAGTTATCATCTCTTCTTTTTTCAGATGAGATAAAAAGGTTCGCACTCTTCTTTCCGTCCATCTCCATCGCTTGGCTAAATGCCTGATAGATGCAGGATATTGCCCACGTGCACAGATTACTTCTCGACCTCCGATACTCACCTTTCGTGGCGTTGCTTCAAATCGTGCTGATTGTATTAAATCTAACCACGCTTCGCAAGCGCTAAAAGTCCGGGCTTCATTCCACAAATCATTCGAGAAGAACTTGCGGCTTAGTTTTATAAATCCGTCCATTGCGATTATTATTTGTTTCGTAATTTCAGGCGAAGAGTTCCATATTTTTCTCTGACTTCCTTTTCAAAGAACCATACCTCTCCGTTGGGAAAGGCACGTGCTGTTAACCTGTATGTCATACGCTTTTGATTTCGTTAAATACCCATTCCTCACTCCCGACAGATTGATTGTGCCGGGCGATGAGCTGTTTGATAAGCTTACGGCGTAAGGGATAATCTCTTGCAAGAGCCGTTCCTTTCGATTTCACTTCCTCGATGATGTATTTCCCATCTCTGTAATAACAGAAGTCAGGGGTGTAATGTGCTGCCTGCTCATCCACCCTCTCAACGAGCTTTATTTTTGTCTTTAGCGGCACTTTTACCATCTTGACAAGCTTTGGTATTATCTCGAAGCTTACTTGCCGCTGTAGCCCTTGTATTATGCCTCTGTCTTGCATTGATCTCAAATACAGGAAGCGTTCGTATTCGGTCTTGCTGTCGAATACTCCGAATGCGTTCTTGATTTTCCTTGCGAAGTATTTTTGTTTCATGCTACCTCCTTACCTAAGAACTTATTCACAAAGTAGATTTGTCCTTTACCCGAGACCTTTGTAGTCGTAGAGACGAGTATCGTCCCATCGGGCTTGTTGATTGTTGTCTGCTTGATTTCAAACAATCCCAACTCCATTGACTTTTGGGTAGGCTGGTTGTAGTACTGACCTTTAGAACACAAATAACCATTGTTCCTCAACCATTGGAACAGCCTGTTTTGCCCGATGCTCACCCCGTTCTGTTGGAGTATCTTTGCGAGTTCGGACACAAGGCAGCTGCGTTGAGAGGTTTCCACCGCTTTGGCGAACAACACCTTTGGAGCATCCTGCTGTATCTTCTGTTCAGCTTCAATGCGCTTTTGCTTCTCCTCTTTTAGATTGGTTGCAAGCTGAATGAGAAAATCGGGAGATGTCAGAGCCTTTTCAATCGTATCGCTTGTCATATACGCCCCATGCTTACGAATGGACGGAAGCACTTCATCGCAAACCCAATCTTGGAACTTTTCAGCGTTCGGCAGGTTGGACTTCATTGTTAATCGGTACACCTCACTCTCTTTGCCGTATTTCATTTGTTGAATACCTCCCGGTGTAGGGGTTTCCAAAACAGTAACCCCCTTGCAATGGTCTATAACAGCCTTTGCAGGATTTAAGTAACCTAAGGATTTTGCCACGTCCGCCAAACAGAACAATGGCTCATTACTCTCGCTCATTGCAACCCGAACTTGCCCGAATTGCTCGTTATGAAAAATCTTAACTTCGTTCATATCGTAATTTATTATAATCTGAAATATCTCCTTGCCGCCCCCTCATCGAAGCGGCATATCCGGTTGAATAACTTTGTTTGTTTCATGCTGATTTCGTTAAAAATACTCGAGGGTTATTCCTCTTGTGATACTGGTTTCTTAGATAATTAATCAAACCGTCATAGGTTGGGATAAATCCCTCATTGATTAGGTCTGCCAGCTTTTTCTCAAGCTGGTACAGTTCCCGTTGTTTGGCTTCTTCTCCATGCTTATTCCGCATCTGCTTCTCGTGGCTGTTGAATATTACCCAGTTCAATGCTTCTCCGATTTTCTGCATAGCTTTCGGCATGAAGTCTTTTGGGACTATCTTCATTACTGCGGAACTCAATTCCTTGTAAGCATCTCCGGCTTCATTACGGTACTTTATCATTTCATCAGATACGAATTTCAAAACTTTTACTTTGAATCCCGGATTTAACCACATGCAAAAGTCTATGAAAAGTAGTGGATGCATCCAAGTACCTCCCTTTTTCCCTCTCGATTGCATAACAACGGAATTCCGTTCTTTAAGAGATTCCTCTATAAGCAAGGCGTTTATAAACTCTTTCGTGGAAGCATTATCGGTATAATGAACCATCTGTTTTTGCTGACCATTATTCTTATTCCACTGTTTGAGTAATTCTGTAGCGTTGAACATACCGTCCTTTGTCCGCTGGATAACATTAAATGTCCCCATCTTGCGAACCATTTCCTGATTTGTTTTCATATAATTTGATTTTAAGTTTACATCTTAGATGGCACAAAAAAGAGGTAGCTTAGACTTAATTCTTGCTACCTCTCTGTTGCGTGCGGCTTGCTTAGTGCTTACTTTTCGCATAACAGTTCGGTGTTGTTGTAGTAATATGCTTCTTTAATCATTACGTATAAGTTTTAATTATTAATTTGTGATGCGAGCAGGATTCGAACCTGCATTTACGGCATCCCGTCTCACTTGCGCCCGATACAATTTCGATAAACTGCCGTTGCGTCTCGTCCCTGTCCGTAATGCTCCATTACACTATCGCACCAACAATCTACTTAAATTGTGTTGTTTTTTATTTTGATGTAGTGCATTCAGTGTATTCCTAACAACATTCTAAACATTCGCTCTTTTTCAATGTATTTATAAGAGCCTTTACGCCTCATTTCTTTTTTGTTTTTACCGACCACCATTTGGCAGCCATTTACTCCAACGAAGCAGTAGTTTCTGTAATGTCTTGAATTTTCCTTAATAGCCCATTCTATCTCAAGTCTGCAATACCTGTAACTATCATTCTGCACACCCTCATATCCTTTTCTCATAATAAAATGCCCAAGCGCATCGGATTCCTCTACGGAACGGCATAATGTGTAAATTTTATTCATATCTCAATTGTTTTAATTAGTCGAAACAGGCGGACTCGAACCGCCACTAATAGATTCAAAATCTATTGTGCTGCCATTACACTATATTCCGTTGGGCGAGGATGTTATTCCGCCTATGCTTGCATACTCGGCGGCATCCTCTATGAAGCCTTCTTAAGATACTTCATTCGTGGACTTCGGGGAATCGAACCCCGATGGGCGATATTCTACTCTGCATGCCTGTTTGCGTCCGCCCCGTCTCCACCATGCAGAGTGGAGGTGCGCCTTGCAAAGCCCGACCTTGTTATCGTCCAATGTACGGATACACATCCATAATCGCCGTTTCTTTCAGCGATATGGACTGGTAATCCGCCATCGTCCCCTTCATACCCTCGTCCAGCTTCTTCATTGCATCCTGAATGTCGGACGCTTGAATAAGCACGTTGGTATATGTACGTTTCTCTTTCCCGCTCTTCTCGTCAAGCGTGATAAAGGCTAATCTGCCCTCATACCATTTATCGGCTGATTCCTCATCAGATGGGAATAGCTCGCTGTAGTTGGTACGTTTTATGTCCGAAACAGCAAATTCACCTGTGATAAACGGCGTCATTTCTTCGATAATCCGTGCCTCCACCTCTGTAAAACTCAAAGCTTCTACGAGGTAAGGCTCCGTTACTTTCTTCTGCATTCCGTTTTCCATTGTCTTCTCGTAGCGGATTTTGCACAAAAAATAATCTTTCATTGTTATCTAATTAAATGTTTATAAATCTCTGGTCGTGTGGTCTTGATTACTCCGTTTGTCGTTCTCAATGTCACCATACGCCCGATGTGTTTCTTCTCTTCTTCTTTAACTTTGTTCAAGGCGGAGACAGCCCTCATTTCCACCTCCACCTTGTCGTTCATTATTGAAAGCGAACAATTGATGCTCATAAACTCTATCTTTTAATAGCTTCCTTAGCCTTGTCCGCCGCTCTCTTAGCTTCTTCTTCGGTGAGGAAGTAGTTGCCTGCTTTGTAATAGAGGTCACACAAAAGGTCGCATTTTTCCTTATTTTGGTAGATGTCGAAGAATCCGCTGAACGTGAAGAATATTTCACCTTTCGCAGCTCGTGGCAAAACCTTTTTGAGTTCTTTTGTCTCCGCATTCCATTTATACCCGTTTTTAGCGAAAACGCCAAAGAGTTTCTGTTTTTCTTCTTCGGTGGCGAAACCTCGTATATCATTACAGATCCCGAAAAATGAAGAGGAATCTCTTCTGTTATTTATTGACAAAGAGGAGTCATTTCTTATCGCAGCGTAGTAATTATTCCCAATATTCCAGGTTAATTTAGAATTGTCCGGATCGTAGATAAGGACAGAACCATCCGACAACGCCAATATGTCACCATCCTTATACTTCGGATTCTCTTCGTATTCGGGGATAATCACTACTGTACCGTCTTTAATTTCGCTTCTTACACTCTTTAATACCATCCCATCAGGAATCGGCACGTTGATTTTTAATTCTTGTTTTTCCATATCTCTTAATTTCTTTCAACGCAAGCCTGAACCTGCGCTGCCTGTTATACTCTTTGTCGTTTCTCGGCTCCGGGCACATGGCTTCCAGAGCCTCAATGATTGCTTTGTAGGACTGTGCCCGGAGTTCGATTTTCATAAGTAATGCTTATTACGTTCTATCTCTATTTCCATAAGTTGGAGTATCCTCTCTTCATCGGGGGATGGCAAATATATGCCCTCTGCGCTTGCCCAATTTCTGAACCTCTCAATTGCGGTTGTCATTTCAGCAGTATCAAGGTCGGCAGAAGAGCGAAGCACTTTGATTGTGCCCAAATACTTATCTTCCTTTTCCCGGATGAACATCGCAGGATTCACCAGCTTCTTGAAGTATTGTTGCTTCACCCATTCAAGGGTGTTGCCTGTCTCACAAGCAAAGAAACCCAAGATAGTGTGCAGATACCTGTTCTGTGACAAACCTCTCTTAGGCTTCTTCTCTGTCAACTCGAACACTTTCTTATTCTTGATAAGCTGTTCAAGTCGTGTACGTGCTTGTTCTACATGCAGGGGATTGTTTCCATCGTACTGCATACATCAAAAGGGGAGGTCGTCTATAGGTGCAGGAGGAGCCTGTTCTACCTGTTCGGGGGTGGGAGTTTTCGGGGCGAATGTCTTCATATCGCCGCAGAAGTAGTTGACACCCTCTTTGCGCTCTTCCTGCTTCGGAGCGCAGGAAATGAAATGCGTATGCCCGAATTGGGACACTTCTTTTCTCTCAATCACGGCGATATTCAAGTATATCTTACCGTTTTCAGCTTTCTTGAAAAGCTCTTTGGGAATGTCGCTCACGCAGAGCGAACCATACAAATTACTCATAATTAAGTTATCTTTTTATTAGGGAGTTGATTAGTTCATCCGCTTGTATTATACGGCTTTCCATTTCCTTGAATACGCCCAAATCAGGGTATATCCTCGCAATGTGCATAGGGTGCGACTGAAAGGGATTGAATACAACAAAATCGCACCAATCAGCCTCTGTGCACATCATATGAGCCATACACTGATAGAAGTACTTTGGTTCCGTTCTCAACAAGCTTTCATTGTCGGATACATTCGCTGCATATCGCATGAAGACAGCCTGTGAGGGACATTTTATTTCAATAACACCTTTCTCTTTTGCGTCCTCGTCATAAAAAAAACCGTCAGGGCTGCTTGCGAAGTGCTCGATTGTCGGATGTTTGCATGAACCGACCTCGACTATCCGCCTACCTGTTACTCTTTCATAGAAAGAGCGTGCGTTCTCTTCCTGCTCCGTTCCCCATCTCATTGCTTTGGTTTCGACATTGACTTGTTCGAGGTATTCTTCGAATGCTATGTCGTCATCAAGAATGATGGGGTTCATATCCCTTTCTGCGGCAAGTGAATAGATATAAGTCATTGCCGTATCACCGAACACACCCTCTTTCTTTCTTCCTGATTTCATGATATCGGAGACACGGGAACCTGTCACGTTCCCAAGCCTCGCACGATACCAATCTAATGTACGCTGGGCTTCCATTATAACAGGGTTTTCTGTTGGGATTGAATAACCGCATCCTCTGCCGCCTGTTTGATTTTGTCGGAGCCGGATTCGTTGTCTATGTATTCTATTTCAGCTTCATCTACATTCGTTTCTGTTAAATCTCCTTTTACAGCTGCTTGGTCGAATGTGATTGCACGTTGCATCTCTATGGACTTTGGAGCGTATTTAGAAAGAAGGAGCTTTAATACGGTTTTTCTCGCCATGATATCAAAGTTGTCTTTCCACACCCCGTATCCGCTTTTAAAGGATTGAGAATAGGCTTTAGCGTGAGCGGTAACCTCTTCTGATGTCATATAGAATGTCTTCTCAAATCCGTTTACAAGGCGGAAATAAGCCATATAGCCTATAACCTTGTTGGATGTTTTTGCGTCTTCATCGAAGATATATTCTCCGGTGAACTTATTCTTTTTGACAATCTGTCCCTCGTATACTACCTCGTCAATGAGGGATGCAAATTGTCCGCTTCGTAGGCAAAGCTCCACTAATCCCTTATACATAAGCTGGAATTGAGCGATACATTTACCCGACTTGCGGTCGTTGTACGGCACAATTGCAGCGAACCCTAAATTGGGATTGATTGGTAAATCTAAAGTAGCGGCAATAACTGCTGAATTCAGTACAGATTGAGGATCGGCTACTTGCAACAAGCTGTTGCTATTAACTACTGATATAATACTGCTCGTAAACCCGGCAGCTTTCTTCCCCAAGATTTCATGGAATCTTGATTTTACACTCTCCCCACTTAATAGGGATTTCAATTGTCCTACTGTTGTCGATAAACTCATAATCGTATGTTTTAATGGTTATATAACTTTCTGTATTAAGTGAAAAGGTGCGCTATCTTCACAGACCGCACACCGAAAAACCCTAACCAAAGGTTCCTATCATGAACAACTTATCTTTCAAAGAATCGGTTAATCTCGTCTTTCCGCTTCTCGACCTTCACTGAATAGTAGGCTGCGAAAAAGAAAGACACAAACAACGTTGTTGTAAGCTCCGCATGTGATACGCTGTATAGCATAGCGGACAGAAAGACGATGGATGATAATATCCAGCATCCTAATAATATAACAGGTTTCAGTCTCATAATAATTAGTGTTGGTTTGTTCCCCCAAACCGATTCGGTCGGCAACATCTCGTTATATTGGGGGATTTTCTTAACTTTGAGGTGTAATACTAAAAATTAAGAATTATGGAGTTGAATGAATTTGTAAAAAGCGTAATCGTAAATATTTACGATGGAATTTCAGATGCTAAAAAGGTTACAGGCAAATCTGTACTTCCGTCAGGAGGAATCGTTTCAGATGGAATCCCTTATGTAAAAAACGCACCGGGCCCAAGTGCTAATGCGACCATGATTTCAAACTTGGAATTTGAGGTTTCTCTCACTGATGGCGTAAAAGACGGTACTCATGGAGGCATTGGCGTTCTATTAGGTGCTTTGACAATAGGTGCTAAGGGAGATAGCGAAACACAGCAAACATCTCTATCTAAGATTAAGTTCAATATACCGATTGAGCTTAAATGATTATTTGCCCTTTATAACCCATTTGTAAACATCATAGGCAATGTAAGGTAAGTCGTAACCATTACAATCTGTTTTCGCCGCTTGTGACACGCACCACTTGCGGAGTTTAATTTCCCTGCGTTGTTGAACGTAGCGTAGTATTTTTTTTATCATAACTATTAAAATAGACGGATTTTTTGAATTATTGAACAGAGTATCTTTGATAAACACGAAGGAGGGAAATGGTAATCTGTAATTGTCGTTTGAAGTCGAGAATACAACTCTTTACCTTCATCGCTTTTCAAAAATTCGGTGGAGAACCCTTTGTGAACATTGTTCCTCGTTTTTCTATATTGTGAGGAATGAGATCTGCGAGTTCTTTTTTTCATAATGATAAAATTAGGAAGTTGGATTTTCGATTGCTGTCGCGCATCCGACTAATATGGATATATTCATTAAGGATAATCCCGCTCTTTGCGGAGTTTTTCTAACACGGAAGTCGGTATTTTACCAAAATAAACATAGTATACATCGCAAGCGGTATCAAGTGCAGTTTCGGGGCGTTCGCCCGAATACTTAAGTGTCTTTAGGTAAAGACGAATGAAAAAAGATTGTCGTTTCCGAATTTTCAACCTTGTCAAAAATTTCTTTATCATAACTATGAATTTTAAAGTTCGTTCCCGTGAGCGTTCCGATGGTTGCTTTACTGCTTAACTAAAGTTAGGTAAGCCACGGGATTATATGTGTCGAAAACAGTACGAACGCCTACCTCGTATGCTTACTGCTCAAAGACGATTTTGCGGTGTTTTCTATTAATCGTTAAACATTGCACAGCTCGCAAGCTCCTACTTGCTTATGTGCGTTAATATGATTGTCGTTTATGTTACGGGTTATATTTTTAGCCGTAACAGACTTTACAATAAGTCAAAGAACTATCCATTTGTGCCCGCCCGTGTCTCGCTCACGGATGCCGCTCTTTCGTCAACGGGCTACCAGACAATGAAAGGTTTGTCTGCTGTCTTTTCGTAGTTAGGTTCGTAGTCTTCAATCTCGCTCAATAGCGATTCGTAACTCTCTATCTCTTCCTGTATCACCTCTACAATCTCTTCCTTACTATCCACGTTGTACCGATCGCATACGTCCTTTTCATCCATCCCGTTGATTCTCTCTATATCCTTGTACAGAGCGTTCAACCCTTGCTCAATCTGGTACTTCCGCATCATGTCATCTTTTCGTATCATACCACCCTGTTTTTTAGTACGAATCTATCAAGGCTCGCAAGTTCGTACCATATCATCCGTCCGTCCTGTGAGAAAGAAACCTCTGCGTTATTCCTTAGCTTCGTTAAGTAGTCTTCCCCTACTCCAAGATACGCCATCGCCTCTTGCTTGTTGAGCCACCTTTTCGGCACAGGCTCTACCCTTGCTTGAATCTTAGTGCGTCCCATAGTTCATTTTTTAAAAAGAAATCCCCATCTTTTCGTAAGCCGTTATGTGGAAGTTCGCTTACTACTCGGACGAGGATTTACCAATTTCTTTTTTTACTTGCGGGAACTTCCACGCTGCCGCAATCTGCCGTAAAACATTTAGAAAACTGTTGGATAATTAAAAAGGACTGTCTATCTTTGTATCGCTTACATACAGAACTGATAGAATTACGGGCGCTTCCGTGACAGCCCTTTTTATATCCGTTTTGTTTTACAGTGCAAATATATTGCATTGCTATAATATTTGCAATAAAATCCCGTAAAAATATTATTGCATTGCTATAATTTAGAAACAGTATAAATAACGAAATCATGGGAAACACCGTCAAGGAAAGGCTTAAGGAGATAATTAAAGATTACGGCATTAAAGATTCAGATTTCTGTCGTGAAATAGGGGTATCTCAAGGATTTATATCTGGAATGCGGAAATCCATACAGCCTAATAAGATAGAGAGAATTGCGGAGATATATCCCACATGGAATACAGAGTGGATACTTACTGGCAGGGGGGATATGTATAAACAAGAAAAGCCTCTCAATCACGGTCTGGGTAGAACCATTAAATATTACCCAACCGTAAACGGTAGTATGGGAGGTATACAATTTCTCGATAACCCTGATGAGTCGTTCGTAGATATTATCATACCCGGTTTTTCTGATTGCGAGTTTGCAATAAACGCATACGGTGATTCCATGTACCCCGTAATAAAGAGCGGACAGGTGGTACTTTTAATGCCGTGGCGAGAGAAATTCATCGAATGGGGGCGGATATACCTTGTGGTTACCAAAAGCGGATATAGGACAATTAAATATATTAAGCCATCCAAAAACGATGGGTGTGTGTTATGCGAAAGTGAGAATAAAGAGGAAAGTCCGGCTTTTGAGATTGAAAAAGATGATATTTTAAAAATGTTCCTCGTTAAGGGATGGATTTGCAAAGATGCGATATAGGCATGAAAAGCTATTTGAGCTAAGATGATATACCGGGTTCTTTCTCCCAGTATTTAATTGGGTTGTTTTTCGATGCTTTTTAAAAACTTATCACACGCTCAAAAATGCGTGAAAAAGATCGAAAAACCAAGCAGATAAACAGGAAAGGCATCTCCCGACCTACGGATTGTCGCTTTCGCTACACTGGTTACCTGTTGTGAACCCTTCGACACAGAGCAGGATTTAAATCCGTACCTATTTCTACTCTCCGCCTTTTTATCTCACGGGGTGATAAGTCCCGCACGGTGGGCAGTTGAAAACCGTATATAAAAAAGAATGGCGCAGTCAAATTGTACGGGTTCTGCGCCATTCAAACCAATGTGCTTCACTAAGCGTTTTGGAGAATATGTTTATTGAATTACTAACTTGATTGACGCGTTCCGTACAAACGCTGACACAAAGATACTGGAAATAAGCCCGTGTTATAACGGTTATTGTTGAAATGAATGTTAAAAAAAGGATGAAGTTTTACTTTCCAAGATGGAGTTGAGCGAAGGTGCTTTTGAAAAAGAATACGGACTTTCAAATGTTTTTTTTGAGTAATATAGGCGATAGCATCATAGAGAGAAAGGGAAATAACTACGTGTAACCAATATACAACAGGATGAAAAGACTTTTAATTTTATTGGCATTGCTTCCGATGTTCGTTATGTCACAAAATAATTATACGATAAACGATGACGGAAGTCTATCTTTTGTTAAAATTATAAATTCGTCGATAGATAAATCTTCTAGCGAATTATTTGGTAATGTTTTGGTCTATTTAGGAAAAGCCTATGCAGATGTAAAGAATGTTATACAAATAAAAAATGACGAAAATAGATTTATCATAGCAAAAGGCGTATTTTCTAATATTTTTTCTTGGACAAATAGTATGATGGGAAGGGAAACTTTTTTTGAGGTTCCACACACGCTACGAATAGATTGTAAAGATGGAAAGATAAAAGTAGAGTACATAATCTCGCAATATATTGAAATAGAAGGGAATTGGATTCATCCTGAAGAAGATCAAAGAATTTGCAAAACATCCATTCTTTCTAAGTATCCAATTGCCAGCCCAAAGAAATTAAACAAAATATCCAGAGAAGAGAAAAGATATAAAGATGCTTTTGAAAACCTCATTAATATTATCGAATTGCAATTTAATGAAATCCAAAAGAGCATCAATACTAATGAATCTGATTGGTAATGAAAAAAGATAGCAAAATTATAGTAAAAAGACAAAGAGGACATATATATTAATGGCACTTTACAATTATTCAACTTTGGCACTATTCAAGAAGTCAATCACCTTTCGGTTTGCTTCATCTACTTTTTTTTGGTCGAAATTAATGTATATAGACGTAACCTCAGATCCGATTTGATGCCCCAGAGCAGCCGATATTGTCTCTTTCGGAACATCAAGACCTGCGGCAATAGTCGCCCATGTGTGCCGTGCCCAATAACTGGATATATCAGGGAACAACGGGGTGATTTGCTTTTTTCCTCCCAATCCGGTACGCTTACATTCGCCAATCTGTTTCAAGCCGATGCCCATGCGATGTAAGAAGTTCTTATGATTCTTGTACTCGTCCATCACGTTGAGAAGATAATTTTTGCCCTTATATTTATTGATTATCTCCATTGCTTCCGGCTCCACCTTGATAGAGTACAATTTCCCCGTTTTCGCCCGGTGATACTCCAACCGTCCGTTTACCAATTCCTTTGCGTTGAACAGGTCTACAGCATTGATTCCGATAAGGTAAAACATTAGCATAAACATATCTCTATACCGCTCTTGATATGGCTCGCACGGGTAGTCTCTTAATTCTCTTAACTGCTCGACAGTCAATGATCTCTTCCGGGTTTCTTCTTTCTTTATCTTGAATTTCCTGAACGGGTATAAGGTTGTTATTTCTTCGTCAATGGCATAGTTGAATACCGCACGGATATTGCGCAAGTGAATGGCATAGGCGTTTATTTTCATCCCTGAATCTATCATGTGCCTTTCGAACCGTCTCAACCAATCTACATTCATTGTGTCGAACGTGCATGTACGGTCGAATGTTGTTAGCTTATTTATCGTCGTCGTATATACATCTCTTGTCCCCTGCTTGACTTTCATATTCATAAATTCAGTCATGTAATCAATAAAAAATACTTTCTTTTTTTTAGGAGTATATCCCGGCAGGCACTTCTCCAGCTCTGATTTCAACGCATTATCCGACATCTCTTTCATTTTCCCGTCCAAGTCAAGCCGGAATATAACGTTCTCCATGTCGCTAATCATCTTACGCAACACGGCGTTCTTCGTCTTGTAGTTCGGCTCGCTATTCGTGTATCCGTTACCGTCCCATCTATCCTTATATGAGAAATACCCTGTTGATAAGAGGAATTTACCTCTGTTTCTCACATTCAATTTTAAAGGATATGTACCATCACTCTTTGCCCGCCTTGTGTCAAGGTAGAAACTAATAGTTGCCATAATTTTGATTGATGCGGTGCAAATATTTGCACCAAATTTGCACCACAAATATAGCAAAAACCATTCAAAAACCATCAAAAGCGGGATTTGTTTTGAAAAAATGACACAAAAAAAACAGCTACAAAATATTGTAACTGCCTGATTTTCAAAAAGAGCGGTAAACGAGGCTCGAACTCGCGACCCCCAGCTTGGGAA
>NZ_ATZH01000030.1 GCF_000428105.1 Bacteroides pyogenes DSM 20611 = JCM 6294
TAAAGAAGAAGCTAAGGGCTATTTGGCATTTTGGTGCGATGTTGCCATTGATGCCAAGTTAGAACCGTTTCGCAAATTTGTAAACACCATCAAAGCACATTGGTCTGGTATAGTCTCTTATTTTGAGAATAGAGGCGTTACCAATGGTGTGCTAGAAGGTATTAACTCTAAAATTCAACTGGCCAAAAGAAGAGCTAGGGGATACAGCAACGTAGACAACTTCATAAGAATGATCTACTACATGTCGGGTAAACTTGACATGGCCTACCCACACGATTCGTTATAGGGCCGAAAAAATCTAATACCTATTGAAAACTCTTTTAAGTTTTTCTTTTTACCTACGCAAATATAGGAATGTGTTTTATAACATTAAAATATAGAAGGAGAAAAGATGCTTTTTACCGCATTTTCTTGATATAAATCAAGAGAAGGTTGTTCTTTTTGATAGTTTAAACAGTAAATCAAACATGATTTGTCAGCTGTGTGCGGAAACGAATTATTATTAAGCAAATATTAACTCCTAATTTTGCATTAAAATGAAATGAATTGATAAGCTTATTGATATCTGTCGCCAACCATGAACGGGAGCAAATTAAGAATCATTTTAGTCATGAATTTCTTTATAGAAAAACGTAAAAAGTCTCTATCTAAGGCTTAATCGTAATTTTCTTCAAATAAACGAATCGTTTTATGGGTCTCTGTGCTGATGCTTACAATCCCCGTTCCTCCCTGTACATTACTTGGGTAATTGATGGCTTCGTTCAAGACTTCATCAAACGCATCCGAATCTACAATATTCAAGGCTCTTAAATAATAATACTCTGTCTCGGTGATACTAAGCACACGTATGACAGCATCGACTTTGCAGCTTAATTTGTTATTAATTCCATTATATGCCTGAGGTTTCGGATCGTTGTAAACAGTCATCACATAAGAAGAATTTTCGAAGCGTGAATCATCGAAGACCCCATATACGTTGCTAACATTGTCGAACATCCCGTTCTCCTCTTCCGCATCACTTTGCGGACGTCCGTCTGTCAATACTATATCTTCACGAAAGATATAACTGTAATCATGATAGATACTGGTTATAATGCTTCGTTTCTGTTTGCTCCCTTCATTTCCCCACTGCCAGTCATTTCTGTTTTCAAACCAACTGACCCACTCTGTTCGCTTGTCTACAATCAGCCTATAGAAATTCCTTTCGTTTGGAATATCATTCAGTGTGATTTTATAGCGCAGACAGTTTTCTATCCTTCCATGATGTCGTAAAGCAACATTCATTGTTTCGACTTCTCGTATCTGCGGCATTGGTTTCGGCACGCCGACCTCCACCCATGCATGATGCATGCCGTCATCGGTTCGCGCGTCAATACGTACCAAATCGCCGGGAAGAAATGTACCGGATAGCTTGAACATGCATTGTGACAAATGATTTGTTTCTTTTTTATCCATCGGACGCAATTTTTCCCTTAGCTCTCCGTTTACGCGTATTTCAAGCGAAGCATCTTTGACATGTCCGGGGCTGCCATGTCCGGTAAAATTAAGATATAGATAGTTAGTCAGACTGTCTGCATTGATGAACGCATTCATTACCAACTTGGGAGGATTTTCTTTGATATCAAAAGGAATCTCATTTTTACATGAAGAAATTAATACCATAAAAAGTGAGAACACGATGGAAATATTTATTTTCATAACAGTTTAAAATTTATAAGTATATGTAAATGATGGAATTACAGGAAGTAGCGTAAATTTTGTGATTACCATTCTTGAGGGGTGATTGTCTTTCATCGTCCGATAAACGAATGTCGGATTCATTGCATTGTAAACATTGTATACACTGATATTCCAAGTACGCATTCCCCTTTTTGTTTTTTTGTGAAAATTGATACCTATATTCAATCGATGAGTAGACGGCAATCGGTAATTATTCCGATGTTCCACATAAGGAGCCTCGTCCAGCGGAGAATTTTGAGTCATAATATTATAATAAGAATAATAACTCCAATCGCTTCTTCCATTATTTGAACCTTCGGGGCGGATAATCATGGTTTCTTCTTCGGGAATAGTGGCTGCACTTCCGGTATAAAACACCCACGATGCTCCCATATCGATGGCGTCGCTGAACTTGTGACTCAAGGTGAGGTTCACGTTATGTCGGCGATCGTATTTGTAAGGAAAGCGTTTACCGTTATTGATACCTCCTTGAGCAAATTTCCGGTCGCTTTTTGAAAGCGTATATGACAGCCATCCGGTTGTTTTGCCTATCGTTTTCTGCGCCATCAACTCAACTCCCATCGAACGTCCGTCACCCATTTCAACTTTCTTTTCCCATCCTGAGGAAGAACCTAGAAAACTAACTCCTTCTTTATATTCCAACACATTGCGCATATTCTTGTAATATCCTTCTATAGAAAATTCCCATCCACTGATTCCCGTATGATAAGCGCCCAAAGCGTATTGATGTGCGCGCATCGGCTTCACTTGTTTGGTTACCGGCACCCACAGATCCGTAGGCATCGCGATGGGAGCGGACGACAATAAATGTACATACTGATTCATTTTCGTGTACGATGCTTTCAAAGAAATAGATCTGTTCGCTTGATAACGAGCCGATAAACGAGGCTGCAATGACAGATAGCTACGTTTTTGTACGTTGAAGAAAGATAAATGAAACCCCATATTAACTCGAATTCTGTCTCCTATCTTTATATTGTCTTCAGCGTAAGCAGATAATTCGTGAGCGTATATACGACTGTTGCCTATGCTGTGATACGTGGTGTCTTGCTCACTTTGTTTTTCAGTATGTTCGGTTATTTTAGAAGTCATCACTTCCGGACGAAAGTTGTGATATAAATACCCCGTTCCAAATTTGATATGATGGTTTGGAGTTGGATTATAGTCGAAATCTATCAGATAACTCCAGTCGCGAATACCCGACCGGTAGTTCCCGGAGTATTTATTAGTGATGGTTTCTCCCTCGTTTATCTGTCGAATGTTTGAGTATGAATGCATGTCCAGCGAATAATTATTAAAGGCTATAGTCGTATTACCAAACAGTTGATTGTTGAAAATATAATTCCAGCGGGCAGATAAAATGGAGTTGCCCCAGTTCATTCTTCCTCCGTCGAAATAGGTGGCATTTTCTTCAAACTGATTGGAGAAGTGGTCTTTCCCATTATAAAAACTCAAAAACAAACGACTTCGATCAGAAAATTTATGGTTTATTTTAGCATTGATATCATAAAAAAAATAGTTGTATTTCTCTTCTTTTGCCATGAACGGTTTGGCTAATAAATCAGCGTAAGAGCGACGTGCAGAAAAATTAAACGATGTTCTGTCCTTTATAATCGGACCTTCGAAGTTAATTTTGCTCGTTAGCAATCCGATGCTGAGCGTTCCGTGGTAATTCTTCATATCGCCATCATTGGTACGTACATCGATCACAGAAGAAAGACGTCCGCCAAACCGCGCGGGAAACGAACTTTTGAAAAACGTGACTTTTTTAACGGCTTCAGGGGTAAATACCGAAAAAAAACCGAATAGATGATCCACATTGTATACCGGTATGCCATCGAGCAAAATCAAGTTTTGATCGGGACCTCCACCTCTGATATTCAATCCTGCTGTCCCATCTGTTCCGGCCTGGACTCCGGGCATTAACTGAATTGTCTTCATCACATCCGCTTCACCTAAGATATTAGGAGTCTTCTTAATTTGCACCATGGGAATCTCCGTTGCGCCCATTTGTGTTGCCATAGTTCCGGCTTCTGCTTTATCTGATATAATGACTACTTCCTGAAGTTGATTGGCGTCTCTCATGCTGATGTTAAGCAGTGTATCCTGACGAAGTCGGAAGGAACGCATTTCTGTTTGGTAGCCCAGATACGAAAAATGAAGGCTCACCTCTCCTTCAGGTAGCGTGATGCTATAAAAACCGTATGAATTTGTAGTAGTTCCCTGCTGGAGGTTACGCTCAACGATGTTTGCCCCTATCAGTGTTTCAGATGAAAGGAAATCTGTTACATATCCGCTAATTGTAAATTTTCTAAGAGATAATCGGCTTTTTTCTCTTTTTTTCTTCAATAGAATGTAACGACCGGAAATTTGCCAACTGATTCCTTCTTCCGAAAACGCATGTTCGAGAACTTCATGTAACGGTTCATGTTTGACGACTAAACTTATTTTCCGTTTTATTTTAACCTCTTCTCCATAAACAAAAGAATATCCGGTAGATTTTTCTATCTGTTTTATAAAATCTTTCATATCTGCATTACGCAGTGTGAAACTCAAGTATGTCTCGGGCGATTGTGCTTTTGCCGACAAAACACTTCCAATAAGCAGGCATGTCAGCAAGCACGCTTTGAGTAGTCTATAGTTCAACATTGTTATATTCATTGATTAGTTGGATTAGTTGTGAGAATTATCTTACCATTATTTAAGGTGTAATCGAAATAGCCGGCTTTATGCAATACAGACAAAATGGTTTCCAATGTCTCTTCATTCGGGAAACGTGCCGTAATGCGATAGTTTTGTATGGCGGTATCGGCTATCACGATGTCGACATTGAACCGATTGCCCAACTCTTGTATAATCTCTTTCAACGGAGTAGATTCGAAAATCAGCTCGCCATGTATCCAAGCTATGTCGATAGCGCTGTTTTCTGCTATCTTCCGAATAAGCCGGCCTCCTACCTTATTATATATAGCTTTCTCATTTGGTTTTAATATTAAGCAGTCCGTTTTTTCCCGGTTACCGACTGCTACTGAACCTTCAAGCAATGTCGTTTCTATACAGGAATTGTTTTTATAAGCGTTTATATTGAAAAGAGTACCTAATACTTGCACGCGGATTGCTTCCGTTTCTACAATAAACGGATGTCTTTTGTCTTTTTTTACATCGAAGAAAGCTTCTCCCGTAAGTGTCACTGTTCTGTTTTTTCTTTTGAAGTGTTTGGGGTAAGAAAGTGAAGAATGGTGATTCAAAGTTACTTTTGTTCCGTCCGGAAGATGAACTATGCCGATACTGTTCATAGTAGAAACTTTTTGAATTTGGGTAGATTGTAAGTAGTAAAACACCATCCACGCCGATAAACAAACCAATGCCACCGAAGCTGCTATTGCGAGACCGTTTCCAAGCCATTGGCGGCGTTTCCGATGGAATAATTTTTTCTCTATGCGGGGATAACCGGCTGCTGCCGAAAATTGCTTCCGTGGAGATCGTGTAGAATCGATTAATTTTTCGAGTATTTTTTCTAACTCAGCATCGCTATATTTCATTCTTCTGTACTCTTTATTGATGACTCACTTTTTTAAGTTGAACGGAAAGTTTACTGATTTCTCCTTCTTTCCATTGAGGGATACAACTAATTTGTATATTCTGTTTTGCCGCTATCATTCGTTTAGGGAATATCTTGACCTTTATGCTTGCTGTTTTCTCTCCGGCTTTGAGCGTGACTTCTTTTTCGAAAAGTTGAAGCGCTGACACTTCTCCAAGAGAAGATCCGGGGGTTGTAAGGACAACAGTTCTGGCATAATCTGTTTTCTGAGCGGCTATAATCTTAAATTCCGTTTCAAATTCCGTTTGGTTACATCCAATTAATATTTTTCGTAAAGCGTATTTAAATCCTACATAATCTTGCGGATAATTATCATTGCTGTTTCCGCACGAGATTGTAAGCAAGCAGAAGGTCATTACGAGAAATTTCCTGTTGTTTTCTATAAGCAATCTTTTCATGTGTCTACGATAATTATTTGGTTTATCTGTTCATAAAGACCGCAGGATCTGCCAATACCCCTATCGCAAATCTGTTAAAAAAGACAAATAAAGACAAGAGAGCTATCATACTCTCCTCTTTCTTTTCCGAGTAGCTGAAAAAGAAAAGACACCTGCCGGTTATTAAGTAAATAAAATGCGAGGTAGAAAAAACAATATAACGTAAGCCTTTAGCTGCTGATAGCCGCTTTCAGTCGACTCAAGGCTTTTTGCAGCTGTGCATCTACGGTTTTTATACTGATATTCAGATCTTTCGCTACTTGAGCATAAGTTTGCTTCTCTTCACGGACACGGATAAAGACCTCTCGACAACGCTCGGGGAGACGATCAAGAGCTTTTACATAACGGGCAAACAATTCTTCGCTAATCAGGCATTCTTCGGGGGAATTAGTTGTGGCTTCCGGTCCACACGAGGAGGTGATGGACAACGGTGGAGATTGCTTCATTTCTTTCTTCAGGTAGTTTAGCGAAGCATTTTTTATTAAAACGAAACAATAGTCTTCTATATTCAGCACTTCAGGCAAAACATTGCGCCGATTCCACAACTTCAAGAATACATCGAGCACGACTTCTTGCGCCCATTCCTCTTTTTTCAGATAATAAAATGCAATACGAAACAATCGGTCGTAAGTCATGTCATAGAATCGCCGGAACGCAGTTTGCGAATCCTGCTCTTTCATTTGGCGCAGTAACTTTCGTATTTCCGGTTCTGTCATCCGCCTCCTCCCGTCTCTATTCTTCTTTTACCCATAGCAAATCGCGCATGATGCCATCTGAAATAAATAACCCTTCCCGTGTAAGCTTCCATGCTCCGTTTCGTTCTTCCAGCTTTCCATATTCAATGTAAGGCTCAGCCATTTGTCGGCAGCAAGCAGAGAACTGTTCGCCAAACTCTTTCTGCAATCTCTCGATCGAGATTCCCCACATGGTGCGTAGCGAAGTAATGATATATTCGTTATAGCGTGTGGGCAAATCGAGTTGTTCCATTTCGAATGCCCTTTTCCCTTTTTCAATGCCTTCGATATAACATTGGAGGGAAGATGTATTCCACTCGCGGGTTGTTCCGTTGAACGAATGTGCCGAGGGACCGCATCCCAAGTAATGTATTCCTTGCCAGTAAGAAGTGTTGTGGCGGGAGTATTTGTCCGGTAAGCAGAAATTGGATATTTCGTAATGTTCGTAACCTGCTTTGCTCAATGTATTCATCAAAGTGGAAAAAAAACAGACGCTACTCTCTTCATCCACTTCATGCACTTGTTGTAGGCGAAGCATCTTATAGAGCGGCGTTCCCTCTTCATAAATGAGGTGGTAAGCAGAAATATGCGGAGGACGCAGTTCCAGGGCTTGTGCGAGATCGTGTTGCCAGCGCGTTATTGTTTGGCCGGGTAAGCCATACATTAAGTCGATGCTAAAGTTATCGAACCCGACTTGCCTGCATCTGCCCACAGCCTCAATGGCAGTCTGAGCGTCGTGTCTTCTGTTGAGCAGCTTCAGAGTCTCATTATGAAATGTTTGTATGCCTATGCTCAGCCGGTCGAACGGTTGTTCCCGGAGCATTAGCACGTATTCTTCGGTCAAGTCGTCGGGATTGGCTTCCAAAGTAACTTCTCCGCAATGCTGTGTATCGAAACATTGGCGAATGGTTTTGAATATCCGTTTGAAGTCTTGCTCAGACAGTTGCGATGGAGTGCCTCCTCCGAAATATATCGTTTCTACGCGTTTATCAGCCAGATAGCCACTTCGCATTTCAAGTTCTTTGCAAAGAACCTCTACAAACTTATCTTTCAAGTCATTTCGGGTAGTAGAGTAAAAATCGCAATAGCTGCATCGAGTCTTGCAGAAAGGAATATGAATATAAATTCCTGCCATAGATAGCCGTTCAATGTTTGTTCGAATCGGTTGCAAAAGTAAAATCTTTTTCGTAGACTTGAAAGTTTTTATTTATATTTGACCATTGAATCTATTGAACTTGTTATAAAAAATAACTGTTTCATTCTTTTTATCTTTTTTATTTGAGGAGGGCAAGCATTGCCGTTGGGTGCTTTTGAAACAGCTTTTTGTATTGAAGATGCTTTGTTTGGCTCCAACAACTTACATTCAATCCTCATCACACCACAATATAAAGCAAGAGGATATCATACTCGCTTGGCATGACTCTATCGGAAATATGTTTCATAGCATTGTTTTGTAACACTGTTATATTTGTTGCTTTTCCCCTAATTAATCTCTAATTTGCGACTCGCTAAAAAAAGTATGCGGTAAACGCATATAAAATAATTATTTTAAATCTTATATATTATGAAGGTATATCAGACTAACGAAATCAAGAACATCGCTTTATTGGGAAGTTCTGGCTCTGGGAAAACCACTCTCGTGGAAGCTATGCTTTTCGAGAGTGGTGTTATAAAACGTCGCGGAACAATTGCCGCAAAAAATACGGTCAGCGATTATTTCCCTGTTGAACAAGAGTACGGATACTCTGTTTTCTCTACCGTTCTTCATGTAGAATGGAACAATAAAAAACTGAATATTATAGATTGTCCAGGTTCGGACGACTTTATTGGCAGCGCTGTTACTGCTCTCAACGTGACCGACACCGCAATAGTTCTTCTCAACGGCCAATATGGCGTTGAAGTCGGTACGCAAAATCACTTCCGATATACTGAGAAACTGAATAAACCCGTTATTTTTCTGGTCAACCAGCTTGATCATGAAAAATGCGACTACGATAATATTTTGGAACAACTGAAAGAAGCTTACGGAGCGAAGGTAGTTCCTATTCAATATCCTATTTCTACCGGTCCCGGTTTCAACGCATTGATTGATGTGTTGTTGATGAAAAAATATTCATGGAAACCCGAGGGGGGAGCGCCGATAATTGAAGATATTCCGGCCGACGAAATGGATAAGGCGATGGAAATGCATAAAGCATTGGTCGAAGCCGCCGCCGAAAATGATGAAGGCTTGATGGAAAAATTCTTCGAACAGGATTCTCTTTCCGAAGACGAAATGCGTGAAGGTATTCGAAAAGGGTTGGTTGCGAGAGGAATATTCCCCGTATTCTGTGTTTGTGGAGGAAAAGATATGGGAGTTCGCCGCCTGATGGAATTCTTAGGCAATGTGGTTCCATTTGTTTCAGAAATGCCGAAAGTCGAAAATACTGAAGGAAAAGAGGTGGCTCCCGACGAAAATGGACCTCAATCACTTTACTTCTTTAAAACAAGCGTCGAACCTCATATCGGCGAAGTTTCTTACTTTAAGGTGATGAGCGGAAAAGTACGCGAAGGAGACGATTTGGTGAACGCCGACCGTGGATCGAAAGAGCGTATCGCACAAATCTATGCGGTGGCCGGAGCTAATCGTATCAAGGTGGAAGAATTGCGGGCCGGAGATATCGGCGCGGCTGTTAAGCTAAAAGATGTGAAGACCGGAAATACGCTGAACGGTAAAGACTGCGAGTATAAGTTTAACTTCATTAAATACCCGAATTCTAAATATTCGCGTGCCATAAAGCCACTGAATGAGGCCGATGTGGAAAAGATGATGACCATATTGAACCGTATGCGCGAAGAAGACCCGACATGGGTAGTTGAGCAATCGAAAGAACTGAGGCAAACATTGGTACACGGGCAGGGTGAGTTCCATCTTCGCACGTTGAAATGGCGTTTAGAGCACAATGAAAAACTTCAGGTGAAATATGAAGAGCCCAAGATACCATATCGGGAAACTATTACGAAAGCCGCTCGTGCAGACTATCGCCATAAGAAACAATCGGGAGGAGCCGGTCAATTTGGGGAGGTACACCTCATCGTAGAGCCTTATAAAGAAGGCATACCTGTGCCCGAAACTTATAAGTTTAATGGACAAGAGTTTAAGATTAATGTGAAAGGAACCGAAGAGATTCCATTGGAATGGGGCGGAAAACTGGTATTCATCAATAGTATTGTGGGCGGTTCGATTGACGCTCGTTTTATGCCTGCCATATTGAAAGGAATAATGTCGCGAATGGAACAAGGCCCCTTGACCGGATCGTATGCCCGTGACGTACGCGTGATTGTTTACGACGGTAAGATGCATCCTGTCGATTCTAACGAAATATCTTTCATGCTTGCCGGACGCAATGCATTCAGTGAAGCCTTTAAGAATGCCGGACCGAAGATTTTGGAACCTATTTACGATGTCGAAGTATTTGTTCCTTCGGATAAGATGGGCGATGTAATGGGAGACCTTCAAGGGCGCCGTGCCATGATTATGGGAATGAGCAGTGAGAAAGGCTTCGAAAAGTTGGTCGCTAAAGTTCCATTGAAAGAAATGTCGTCTTATTCTACTGCCCTTAGCTCTCTGACCGGAGGTCGAGCTTCGTTTATCATGAAGTTCTCCAGCTATGAGCTCGTACCGACCGATGTGCAAGACAAGCTGATAAAAGACTTTGAGGCTAAACAGGTTGAGGACTAACTATAAATATAATTTAAAAAAAACGAACCGACGAGTATCATACAACTTGCCGGTTCGTTTTTTATTAGTCTGTTTCTACTGTTCGCATCGGGCTTATTCTCCATTTAACGCTGACCTTTTAAAGAAAAGAGTACCTCATTGCACAAATCGTTAATTTTTCATTATTTTTGCAGCATCCTAAATCTCAGAGGTTACTTTATTAGTCAGATTATTAATCAAATTCGAGATTTGAGTTAATTTGCGCTTTTACCGAGTTAATTCAGGTTAATACGCGATGAAAGTTAATTAGGGAGTGTTAATTTTGCTGTCATGAAGAAGTCAACAATTTGGATATTGAGTGTTGTGATGGGGCTTTCTTTTCTTAGTTTACTGTTTTTGCAGGTAAGCTATATAGAAGAGATGATTAAAACCCGTAAGGAACAATTTGATTCGGCTGTGCGAAATAGTTTGAATCAGGTTTCCAAAGATGTGGAATATGCCGAAACGAGACGTTGGCTGATCGAAGATATTTCTGAAGCCGAGAGAAAAGCATTGACAGCCAACAATGCATCCATACAGCAAGATCGCCTGATGCAGCAAACACAACGCTTTACGGTAAGATCGCGCGACGGGAAGATGTATTCGGATTTTGAATTGAAAGTCATGACTACTAAGCCTTCGGATTTACCCAAAGCCATGATTTCCCCCTATCGGGGAACGAAAACAATTCCGGAGACTTCGCGGTCGTTGGTAGAGAGCATTAAGAATCGGTATATGTATCAGCGGGCACTGCTCGATGAAGTCGTTTGGCAGATGATTTATCATGCCGGCGACCGTTCGATAGGCGACAGGGTACGCTTCAAGGATTTGGACGATTACTTGAAATCCAATCTCTATAATAACGGCATAGATTTGCCCTATCATTTTACAGTCATCGATAAAGATGGCCGAGAAGTGTATCGTTGCGCAGATTATGAGGCTAAAGGAAGCGATGATTCTTACCAGCAGGCACTGTTCAAAAATGACCCTCCTGCAAAAATGAGTATCTTGAAAGTCCATTTTCCGGGAAAAGAAGGATATATTTTCAATTCGGTCAGTTTCATGATTCCGTCATTGATATTCACATTCGTTTTGTTGGTTACATTCATTTTCACCATTTATATTGTGTTCCGTCAAAAGAGACTGACAGAAATGAAGAATGATTTTATCAACAACATGACTCATGAGTTTAAAACGCCGATTTCTACGATATCACTGGCTGCCCAGATGTTGAAAGACCCTTCCGTAGGGAAATCCCCACAGATGTTCCAGCATATATCGGGAGTGATAAACGATGAAACCAAGCGCTTGCGTTTTCAGGTCGAAAAGGTTTTGCAGATGTCCATGTTCGACCGGCAAAAGGCCACACTGAAGATGAAAGAAATTGACGCGAATGAGTTGATTACAGGAGTCATTAACACCTTTGCGCTGAAGGTAGAAAGATATAATGGCAAAATTACATCGAACCTTCAGGCCACCGATCCTGTTATATTTGCAGATGAGATGCATATTACCAACGTGATTTTCAATCTGATGGACAATGCGGTGAAATATAAAAAGCCGGAAGAAGAGCTGGAGTTGAACGTGAAGACATGGAATGAAGCCGGCAAATTGATGATTTCGATAAAAGACAACGGGATAGGTATCAAGAAAGAAAATTTAAAAAAGATATTTGATAAGTTCTATCGTGTGCATACGGGTAATCTGCACGACGTGAAAGGCTTTGGTTTGGGATTGGCTTATGTGAAAAAAATTATAGTCGATCATAAGGGAACCATCCGCGCCGAAAGCGACCAGAACGTAGGAACTAAATTTATTATAGCATTACCTTTATTAAAAAACAATTGATATGGACGAAAAATTGCGTATTTTATTGTGCGAGGATGATGAGAATCTTGGCATGCTTTTAAGAGAATATTTACAGGCAAAAGGTTATTCCGCCGAGTTGTATCCTGATGGGGAAGCCGGTTACAAGGCTTTTCTTAAAAACAAATACGATTTGTGCGTATTCGATGTGATGATGCCCAAGAAAGACGGGTTTACATTGGCACAGGACGTGCGTGCCGCCAATGCTGAAATTCCTATCATTTTCCTGACGGCTAAAACGTTGAAAGAAGATATTCTGGAAGGATTTAAAATAGGCGCCGATGATTACATCACCAAACCTTTCAGTATGGAAGAGCTTACATTCAGAATCGAAGCGATCCTGAGACGTGTGCGCGGAAAGAAAAACAAGGAAAGCAACCTTTATAAGATCGGTAAGTTTACTTTCGACACGCAGAAACAAATCTTGTCTACGGAAGACAAGCAAACGAAGCTGACCACCAAAGAATCGGAGCTTCTGGCTTTGCTTTGCGCCCATGCAAATGAAATATTACAGCGCGATTTTGCATTGAAGACCATCTGGATTGATGACAACTATTTCAATGCGCGCAGTATGGATGTATACATCACTAAATTGCGTAAACACTTGAAAGAAGACGATTCTATCGAGATCATCAATATTCACGGAAAGGGCTACAAGCTCATTACTCCGGAAGTTGAATCTTGATTCTTGCCGGCCTTAATTACTTGTGCATAAAGCTTGTTTTCATCGTTTTTATTTTATTCATCCATGGATGATAAAAAGAGGGAAAAAGCTTTGTGCCTGACATGGCCGTTTACAGAACAATTGCCCCAAAAACCGTGAGGGTGGCTTGAAGATCCGCAAGGTTTATTCAGCCGATCTTCTGAAAATATGAGATGACATGTGAAATGAAAATCAAGTTTTCATGGGCACATGTCATCTTTTTATAGTTTGCAGCTATGATTTACCCAAGCGAAATTTCAATGACAGCGAAATTTCAATGACAAGGAGATTTGGAAAATAATCGAAGTGTTTACATATTTTTTTGTACAATGATGCGTCTTCTATAGAATTGCCGTATTTTCATTTTTTTCTCCTGACGTCTTCTTCCTCATAATCGCAAATAGCTTCTATCCACTCTTTAGGCAAAGGTTTCGATTCATGTTTTTCCAAATCGAACATAACCATTACCGATTTACACACACATTTAACATCTTGTGTTTCCGTATCGATTACCCGTTGTATGAGGTGAAAACTCTTGGTGCCGATTTCAGAAACTTTGGTTTGCACGGCTATATGGTCCGAACCGAATATTTGTGAAAGAAATTCGGCTTCAATATGCACAACCACGATTCCTTCCTTTTCCCAGTTCACCTCAGGGCATACCTTGGCAAAATACTCTGTTTTTCCCAAATCATAGAAAGAAAAATAAACCGTGTTGTTGACGTGCCCGAATTTGTCCACATCGTTAAAACGCAGTTGTATGGGCAACGTATGATGAAAAGTGATTTCTTCCATTGTTTTTACCTAATCTTTTTGTATTCGACTCAAAAGTACTATTTTTGTGTGTTATTCTCAATAGAAATATTACAAGAAATGATAGAAGATATTAAAAAGGCCTGTCAGGTGATGAATGAAGGGGGCGTAATTCTTTATCCCACCGATACGGTATGGGGAATAGGATGCGATGCGACCAACGAAGAGGCGGTGCGCCGGGTGTATGAAATAAAAAAACGGGCCGACAGCAAGGCGATGCTGGTTCTTGTGGACTCGCCGGTAAAGGTAGACTTCTATGTGCAGGATGTGCCGGATGTGGCGTGGGATTTGATGGAAGTTGCCGACAAACCGATGACGATTATCTATTCCGGAGCTCGTAACCTGGCTTCGAACCTGCTGGCCGAAGACGGAAGCGTGGGCATCCGCATCACCAACGAACCTTTTTCCAAACAGCTCTGCCGGCAATTCCGCAAAGCGATAGTGTCTACTTCCGCCAATATCAGCGGCGAACCGGGAGCAGCCAATTTCAGCGAAATAAGTGAGGACATCAAGTCGGCTGTAGACTACATCGTAAGTTTTCGGCAAGACGACATGAGCCGTCCGTCGCCTTCGAGTATCATTAAACTGGAACCGGGAGGAGTCATTAAAATTATTCGGAAATAAATGGAGAAAGAAAAAGTAAGTTTGGTGCAGCGACTTATCAAGTGGCGCGAAGAGAACATAAAGGAGAAGAAATTTATTTTGATATTGAGCTTTCTCGTAGGTATTTTTTCGGCCATCGCCGCTTTGTTTTTAAAAACATTGATTCATGAGATTAAAGATTTTCTGACCGACAACTTTACCGCTACAGGAGCTAACTACTTATATCTGGTATATCCCATTGTCGGAATCTTTTTGGCAGGTTGGTTTGTGCGGAACGTTGTGAAAGACGACATCAGCCACGGGGTAACCAAGATATTGTATGCCATCTCCCGCAGGCAAGGACGAATCAAAAGACATAACATCTGGTCGTCCACCATTGCCAGCGCCATTACCATCGGATTCGGAGGATCGGTAGGAGCCGAGGCGCCCATTGTGCTCACCGGTTCGGCCATCGGCTCCAATCTGGGCAGTGTTTTCAAAATGGAGCACCGCACGCTGATGCTGCTGGTGGGTTGCGGAGCGGCGGGAGCCGTAGCCGGTATTTTTAAAGCGCCCATTGCCGGACTGGTGTTTACGCTGGAGGTGCTGATGATCGACCTGACGATGTCTTCCTTGCTTCCCCTTTTGATTTCCGCCGTCACGGCAGCCACCGTGTCGTACGTCACGTCCGGAACGGAAGCCATGTTTAAGTTTCACCTCGATCAGGCCTTCGAGCTGGAACGTATCCCATACGTAATTTTACTGGGCATTCTCTGCGGGCTCGTCTCTCTTTATTTCACCCGCGCCATGAGCTTTGCGGAAGGAGTCTTCGCCAAGCTTTCCAACCCCTACAAGAAGCTTGCTCTCGGAGGGGTGATGCTGAGCGTGCTTATCTTCCTTTTTCCTCCGCTATATGGCGAGGGTTACGATACGATCGAACTGCTTTTGAACGGAACCAATGCCGCCGATTGGGACAAGGTGATGGACAACTCTTTCTTCTACGGCTATGGAAGCCTGCTGCTCATTTATCTTGTGTTTATCATTCTGCTGAAAGTATTCGCCACCAGCGCAACGAACGGTGGCGGAGGATGTGGCGGTATTTTTGCTCCTTCGCTTTATCTGGGCTGTATCGCCGGATTCGTTTTTTCTCATTTCAGCAATGATTTCGCTTTCTCCGCTTATTTGCCCGAGAAGAACTTTGCTTTGATGGGAATGGCGGGGGTGATGAGCGGAGTAATGCACGCGCCGCTGACAGGGGTGTTTTTGATAGCCGAACTGACCGGCGGATACGACCTTTTCCTCCCGTTGATGATTGTATCGGTGAGCGCCTATCTTACGATTATCGCTTTCGAACCCCACAGTATCTACTCGATGCGTCTGGCAAAGAAAGGAGAATTGCTTACTCACCATAAAGACAAAGCCGTGCTGACTTTGATGACTATGGAGAATGTGGTGGAGAAAGACTTCGTGGAGGTGCATCCGGAGATGGAACTGGGCGAACTGGTGAAAGCCATTGCCTCGTCACACCGGAATGTGTTCCCGGTGACGGATAAGAAAACGGGCGTATTGCTTGGCATCGTATTGTTGGACGACATACGCAACATCATGTTCCGTCAGGAACTCTACCACCGGTTTACGGTGAACAAGCTGATGACTTCGGCGCCTGCCAAGATATACGATACCGACGGCATGGAGCAGGTGATGCAGACTTTCGACGATACGAAAGCATGGAACCTGCCTGTGGTGGATGAGGCGGGACGCTATGAAGGATTCGTCTCGAAGTCGAAAATCTTCAATTCGTACAGAGAGGTGTTGGTACACTTCTCGGAAGATTAAACAAATGGCGATGAGAACGAGACGATTGAGGCTTTACGTATGAATAAAAGTAGATTTCTAACAAAAAACTGCAATGGAAAAGAAAGATTTAAGAATAGTATATATGGGTACTCCCGACTTTGCGGTGGAGAGTCTGCGCCAATTGGTGGAAGGCGGATATAAAGTGGCAGGCGTCATAACCATGCCCGATAAACCCGCCGGACGGGGACATAAGATACAGTATTCTCCGGTGAAGCAATACGCTTTGGGCCAGAATCTCCCGTTGTTGCAACCGCAGAACCTGAAGGATGAATCATTTATACAGTCGCTTCGCGACTGGAAAGCCGACCTGCAGATTGTGGTGGCTTTCCGCATGCTTCCGGAAGTGGTTTGGAATATGCCTCGCCTGGGCACTTTCAATCTTCACGCTTCGCTGTTGCCTCAGTATCGCGGAGCGGCGCCCATCAACTGGGCGGTGATAAACGGCGATACGGAGACGGGCATCACCACATTCTTTTTGAAGCACGAAATAGATACGGGCGAGGTGATCCGGCAGCAACGGGTGCCCATTGCCGACACGGACAATGTGGAGGTGGTGTACGACAAACTGATGATGCTGGGCGGCAAGCTGGTTGTGGAGACAGTAGACGATATTCTGAACGACAGGGTGAAGCCGATGCCTCAGGAAGAGATGGCGGTGGCGGGCGAACTTCGTCCGGCTCCGAAGATTTTCAAGGAGACGTGCCGGATAGACTGGAACCGGCCGGTGAAAAAGATATACGACTTCGTGCGCGGACTGTCTCCGTATCCGGGCGCATGGACCGAATTGATTAGCCCGGAAGGCGAAACAGTGGTGCTGAAAATCTTCGAAAGCGAAAAAAACGTTGAAAAGCACGGACTTATTCCGGGAACCATCGTCACCGATGGAAAGAAGACAATCAAAATAGCCGTGCCCGACGGATTCCTCTCCATCCTTTCGTTGCAACTGCCGGGTAAGAAACGTTTGAAAACGGACGAATTGCTTCGCGGATTCCGGCTGACCGAAGCGTATAAAGTAAATTGACTCTCCTCCGGTCGGAAGCAATGGGAAGCGCAATGCCGGCGTGAAAGTTTGTAAAAGCATAATGAACTTATTTCTAATCTAATAAAACAATAAGAAAAATGAAACCAATAATCGCTCCTTCTATTCTTTCCGCAGATTTCGGAAATCTGGCGAGAGACATTGAAATGATCAACCGCAGCGAAGCGGAGTGGGTGCATATCGACATAATGGACGGCGTGTTTGTGCCGAATATCTCGTTTGGCTTCCCGGTCTTGAAGTACGTGGCAAAACTCAGCCGGAAGCCTTTGGATGTTCACCTGATGATTGTCAGTCCGGAGAAATTCATTCCCGAAGTAAAGGCGCTGGGCGCTCATACGATGAACGTACACTATGAGGCTTGTCCGCACCTGCACCGGGTGATTCAACAGATCAGAGAAGCCGGAATGCAGCCGGCGGTGACGATCAACCCCGCTACGCCGGTGGATGTATTGAAAGATATTATCCGCGATGTCTACATGGTGTTGCTGATGAGTGTGAATCCCGGATTCGGCGGACAGAAGTTTATCGAACATTCGCTGGAGAAAGTGCGTGAGCTGAAAGCATTGATAGAACGTACCGGTTCGCAGGCTTTGATTGAAGTAGACGGCGGAGTGAACCTCGAAACGGGTGCCCGCTTGGTAGAAGCCGGGGCCGATGCGCTGGTTGCAGGCAATGCAATTTTCGCCGATCCTGAACCCGAGAAAATGATTCGGATGTTGCACGGATTATAGCAAAGTCGTTGCCGGACAGACTTCCGATTGTTTTTTTGCTCATTCAGCTCTTTACGAAAAAGCAATCGGATGTTGTTTTTAAAGCCTGCGGTGCTTGAAAACAGGATTTTGGTGCTTGGAATCAGGGCTTGTAATGTTTGAAATCAGCGTTTCTGATGCTTGAAAACAGAGGCTGTAATGTTTGAAAACAGAGCCTGTAATGTTTGAAAACAGAGCTTCTGATGTTTGAAAACAGAGCCTCTGATACTTGAAAACAGAGCTTCTGATGCTTGAAAACAGAGCTTCTGGTGCTTGAAAACAGAGCCTCTGATGCTTGAAAACAGAGCCTCTGATACTTGAAAACAGAGCCTCTGGTACTTGAAAACAGAGCCTCTGGTACTTGAAAACAGAGCTTCTGGTGCTTGAAAACAGAGCCTCTGATGTTTGGAAACAGAGCCTGTAATGTTTAAATCAAAGCCCGCCGTGTTTGGTTTGAAAGCCCGCCGCCTTTTTTTCAAAGCCCGCCGCCTTTTTTTTAAAGCCCGCCGTGTTTTTTTCAAAGCCCGCGGCCTTTTTTTCTAAGCATTGGCGCCTTTTTTTCGATCGACGGCCTCTACAAACTATCTTTCTCTTTTTCAGCGACTTATATCCTTCCGAAGGAATGGAGATAAAAGGTCCTCTCTCCTATCCGTTTGGAGGATGGAAATGGCAGACTGCATGAAACTAAGAAAGAGAATCTTCTGAGGAGTCCGTACATGAGTGCGAAGAAGCGAAGGGATTCGGCAGGTCTTGGAGCGGAACGATGCGGGAAAAGAATTTTTAAAAGCTTTATGTATCAATAACGGATTTGAAGCGATCATGTTGCCTACTGCCTCGTTGCATC
Source organism: Bacteroides pyogenes DSM 20611 = JCM 6294 (assembly GCF_000428105.1). Lineage (GTDB taxonomy): Bacteria > Bacteroidota > Bacteroidia > Bacteroidales > Bacteroidaceae > Bacteroides > Bacteroides pyogenes. The sequence continues at coordinate 18,705 of NZ_ATZH01000030.1, forward strand.
GATATCCTTACGTGCGTCTGCTTGCTCCATGGATAGCAGGCATTTTTTGCGGAGATCGGTTTTTCGACCGGCCGACGGGTTTGTCTCTCCCCGTTTTTCTCTTTGTGCTGTTTGCCGTGCTGTCTGTCGGGTGTCATTTCCTGAAGCGGCATACCCTACGGTGGTGTTTCGGATTGTCCGTAACGATGCTTTGTTTTGCCGGGGGATGGATTGCCATTACTCTTTCTCTCCGGCAGTCGGTTTACGCTTTTCCCGAAGGAGAAACGGCGTATCACCTATCTCTGTCCGACAAGCCCGAACGGAAAGCGAAGAGTTTCCTTTGCCGTGTCGATGTAAGGTCGTATCGCGATTCGCTGTCCGTTCGTCCGGTCTCTCGCCGGGCAATTGTTTATTTTCAGGCGGATTCCGCTGCGGCCGCCTTGCGCGAAGGAGACGAATTGCTGGTGTTCGCGCGCATTTCTCCGCCGGCAAACCGGAACAACTTCGATGAATTCGACTATGCCCGCTTTCTCTTGCGTAAAGGGACAGCAGGTACGGGATACGCGGCTTCGGGCAAATGGACGAAACTCCCGATGCGCCGTCCTCCCGGGTGGCATGGTCTGGCAGGCAACTATCGGGGGCAATTGCTCGATATTTATCGTTCGTTGGGTTTCGACGGTGATGAATTGGCTGTGCTTTCGGCGCTCACGGTAGGCGATAAACGTGAATTGAGCGAAGACATCCGCGAAAGTTATTCGGTTGCCGGAGTCAGCCACGTATTGGCTTTGTCGGGTTTGCATATCGGCCTGCTGACCGGGTTGCTTCTATTCATCCTGAAGCCTTTGACAAGGCGTTCCCGTACAGGAAGAGTGGCGGGAGCAGTTCTGCTGACGGCCGTTTTGTGGCTTTTCGCCTTTGTCACCGGCTTCGCGCCATCGGTGGTTCGTTCCGTCTGCATGTTTTCCATCTGGATATCCGGCAGCCTGTTGGCAAGAAAGTCCTTGTCGGTCAACACGCTGGCTGCAACAGCTTTCGCCATGTTGCTCTATCGTCCGTCGTGGCTGTTCGATGTCGGGTTTCAATTGTCCTTTCTGGCGGTTGCTTCCATCCTGTTGTTGCATCCCGTTATCTATCCGCTTGTTTCGCTGAAAGGACGAACGGGCACATACATTGGCGGACTGATGAGTGTGTCCGTTGCGGCGCAAGTGGGCACGGCGCCGCTCGTTTGGGTTTACTTCTCCCGTTTTCCCGTGCATTTTCTGCTCACCAACCTCGTGGTTCTGCCGCTTGTCACAATCATTCTTTATGCGGCGGTCCTGATGCTGGCGCTCACTCCTTTTCCGGCGGCGCAGGCTGTCGCGGCGCTTCCTGTCCGTTTGCTGCTGAAAACACTCAACGGTTTTGTGCAGTGGGCGGAACAGCTTCCTTACGCGTCGGTCGACCACATCCGGTTTAGCCCGGCGGAAGCCCTAATCGCCTACCTTTTTCTTATGTTTCTGCTATGCTTTGCGCACATGCGCCGGGCACGATACCTTCAGGCATGTCTTTTTTGCCTGCTATCGTTAGCCGCTTTCCGCGCGATAACGGATTGGCGCCATCGCCCGCAGCGGAGCATTGTCTTTTACAACCTGCCCAATTGCCCGGTTGTTCACTGCGTGGAGGGTGACGGGCGCTCGTGGCTGAGCTATGCGGACAGCGTGCCCGATACCGAAAGCTTGCGGCGCACGGCAGGACGCTTCTGGCAACGCAGCCGGCTGAACGAGCCGAAACATGTGATTGCCGACCATCGCGAAGGAAACTTCTTCATTCGCCAACGCCTGCTTACTTTCTACGATTGCCGTGTATGTATCGTTGCCGATAATCGCTGGCGCGGAAAAACAGCGCGCGGCCCGTTGCCGGTTCGTTACCTCTATCTTTGTCGCGGTTATGGCGGGCGGTTGCAAGAACTTGTCCCGCTGTTCGCCCCTTCGTGCGTGGTCATGGATGCGTCGCTTTCCGACCGGCGGAGGCGTCTTTTCGAAAAAGAATGCGAACAATTGGGAATCCGCTTTATCTCCTTGCCCGATAAAGGTTCTGTCCGGTTTTTGCTTTAAGTACGGAGAAATATTGTACATTTGCGGAAATTAATGAAAGTGTGCCGGAAACCGCCGGAGTTCATCCGGGCAGCTTACGTCTGCCGGCGGAAAGACAAATGCCGGGAAAGGATTTGGCTATGCTTTCGTGACAGAATGAAAAGATTAAACTAACAAAAAACGTGGCAATCTCGATTGGGAAACTCGCAGTCGGCGTTTGCCGCCTCATTGAACCATGCTGACCAAAGTTATAGAACAGGCAAAAATAGACCATTTCAGCAAATGGTTTGTACGCGCCGATAAAGTCGTAATCGTATCCCATGTATCTCCTGATGGCGACGCCATCGGATCGTCGTTAGGGTTGTACCATTTTCTTGAATCACAGGAAAAAACGGTCCATGTGATAGTTCCCAACGCTTTCCCCGACTTCCTGAAATGGATGCCGGGTAGCAAAGATATTCTGCTGTACGATCGTTACAAAGACTTTGCCGATAAACTGATTGCCGAGGCGGATGTGATTTGCTGCCTGGATTTCAACACCCTGAAGCGCATCGATGCGATGGAAGATGCCGTAGCTGCATCTCCCGCCCGCAAGATATTGATCGATCACCACTTGTATCCGGACGATTTTTGCCGGATCACCATGTCCTATCCCGTTATTTCTTCCACTTCCGAGTTGGTGTTTCGCCTTATCTGCCGCATGGGCTATTTCGGCGATATCACGAAAGAGGGAGCCGAATGTATTTACACCGGCATGATGACCGATACGGGCGGATTTACTTATAACTCGAACAACCGGGAGATTTATTTCATTATCGGCGAATTGCTCTCTAAAGGAATAGACAAGGACGATATTTACCGGAAAGTGTACAACACCTACTCTGAGAGCCGGTTGCGATTGATGGGCTACGTCCTGTCCAACATGCGGGTTTATTCCGATTGTAATGCGGCCTTGATTACATTGACCAAAGAAGAGCAGGGCAAGTTTGACTATGTGAAAGGCGACAGCGAAGGCTTTGTCAACATTCCTCTCTCTATCAAGAACGTTTGTTTCTCCTGCTTCTTGCGCGAAGATACCGAAAAACCGATAATCAAGATATCGCTTCGTTCTGTCGGCAAATTTCCCTGCAACGAGTTGGCGGCGGAATTCTTTAACGGAGGCGGGCATTTGAACGCTTCGGGCGGTGAGTTCTTCGGCACGATGGAGGAGGCCAAGGCGGTGTTCGAACAAGCCCTTGCCAAGTATAAGCCTTTACTGACCGCGAACGAGTGAAAAAGTGAAGGTTAAAAGAGGATAGGAAAAGGTTAAAAGATACGAACTTTCGACCAAGCTATCCATACTTTCCGTGAATTTGAAATACATTTGTACAGAATATATCTAAATGGCAGATAATGAAGAAACTTATATTTATATTGATTTCCTTGTGGGTAGCGGGAAGCCTGTTCCAATCGTGCGATAACACGAAAACTTACGCAGAAATGCTGGAAGAAGAAAGAGATGCGGTGAAAAAGTTTATTAAAGACAGCGCTATCCATGTCATTTCATTGGAAGAATTTGAAAAAGATACCATCACAGCTTCGAAAGAAGCGGGAGATGATTTCGATGAGTTCGTGGCTTTTTCCAACGGAGTTTATCTTCAAATCATAAACCGGGGCGATAAAACGACGAAAGAACGCTTCAGGGATGGAGAAGAAATCTGCGCCCGTTATTTGGAAAAGAATGTGGCGACACGCGAAACGGCTTGTTTCAACATCTTTCAACCCGACTGGGCAGACGCAAATCAGACATATACGCAACCGGCAGTTTTCCGTTATGTAGATAACGGCGTATCATCCGCTTACGGCATTTTTACCGAAATGGATTATATGTGGTCAAAGTATTATGGAAGTTCTGCCGTGCCTGCCGGATGGTTGCTTTCTTTGCCTTATCTTTGGGATAACGCGCGCATCCGACTCATCATACCGTCGAAAATGGGACACTCTTCCGCGCAACGGTATGTCACTCCTTACTATTATTATATTCAAGGGTTCTCGAAAGCGGAAAGCTAAGAACACTTACATTAAACATATTATTTAGTTAACACCATGACTCTAATCAAATCGATTTCCGGAATCCGCGGTACCATTGGCGGAGGGGCGGGTGAAGGATTGAATCCGCTCGATATTGTAAAATTCACTTCTGCGTATGCTACGTTGATTCGCAAGACTTGCAAAGTTAAAAGCAATAAGATTGTTGTAGGGCGCGACGCCCGCATTTCCGGCGAAATGGTAAAGAACGTAGTAGTGGGAACCCTCATGGGAATGGGATGGGACGTAGTCGATATCGATTTGGCTTCTACTCCGACTACCGAACTTGCCGTGACGATGGAAGGCGCTTCGGGAGGTATTATCCTGACGGCTTCGCATAACCCCAGACAGTGGAACGCGCTTAAACTTTTGAACGAACGAGGCGAGTTCCTGAACGCTGCCGAAGGTGAGGAGGTTCTTCGCATTGCCGAAGCGGAAGAATTCGACTATGCCGATGTAGACCGCTTGGGTTCTTACCGCCAAGACCTCTCTTACAACCAAAAACATATCGACAGTGTATTGGCTCTCGAACTGGTGGATGTGGAGGCCATCAAGAAGGCGAATTTCCGCGTGGCGATTGATGCCGTGAACTCTGTGGGGGGAATCATTCTTCCCGAATTGCTCGAACGCCTTGGAGTGAAACATGTGGAAAAACTCTACTGTGAACCTACCGGAGATTTCCGGCATAACCCCGAACCGCTTGAGAAAAACTTGGGCGACATCATGAACCTGATGAAAAGCGGCAAGGCGGACGTGGCTTTTGTGGTAGACCCGGACGTAGACCGTCTGGCAATGATTTGCGAAGACGGAACGATGTACGGCGAGGAATATACGTTGGTGACGGTGGCCGATTATGTGTTGAAGCATACTCCGGGCAATACGGTTTCCAACTTAAGCTCGACCCGTGCTTTGCGCGACGTGACACGCAAATACGGAATGGAATACAATGCTTCTGCCGTGGGCGAAGTGAATGTGGTGACGAAGATGAAAGAAACAAACGCCGTAATCGGCGGTGAAGGCAACGGAGGAGTTATTTATCCGGCAAGCCACTACGGACGCGATGCCTTGGTGGGTATCGCTTTATTCCTCAGTCATCTGGCTCATGAGGGCAAGAAAGTGAGCGAACTTCGCGCTACGTATCCTCCTTATTTTATCGCAAAAAACAAGGTAGACCTGACTCCCGGAATAGATGTGGACGCTATCTTGGCTAAAGTGAAGGCACTTTATAAGAATGAAGAAATCAATGATATCGACGGAGTGAAAATTGACTTTGCCGACAAGTGGGTACACCTGCGCAAGAGCAACACCGAACCGATTATCCGTGTGTACAGCGAAGCTTCAACGATGGAAGCGGCGGAGGAAATCGGACGGCAGATTATGGATGTTATCAACGAACTGGCAAAATAAAACTCTGCTTTAACACACACTTTTTAAGGAAGCAGATAAACCATGAAAGCCGGTATGTGAAATGATTGATATATCTCATTTCACATACCGGCTTTTATGGTTATAGCACATTGACTGAATATCCCTTTTTATCTCAAGACTGTACCTCTTTCATTAGCAATCATGCCCCAACGCTTGTCTTTTATAAAATATTTTTTTTAAAGCAGAGCTTTCAAAAATCAGTTTGTAAGGTAAAGGAAAATGGAAATCATACATTCTTTCGCGCATAAAATCTTGTCCATGGAGCAAATTTCCTCCTTCTAAAATACATTCTATCATTGCTGAATTTCTTAGCCTCTTTATCGAAAGACGAAACTTTTATCAAAAAAAGCTCCAACCAATACAGAATATGATAAGCGGACGGAATAAGTAATAGAAACCACCATGAAAAAAGACAAGCCAAAACAAAGGCCGGCAGTGCCGCAAGAAGCATGCATTCCATATATTGTCTTTTATGGATGAGCATTTCCATCTCTTCCCAATATTCACAATGTTTATGATAGGTAAAGCAGATTCCGAAAAGCATAAAATAATGTTTATTTTCTGCTTTTACAAAAAGCTTTGCAAGTCGACTATTATATATAATCATTCTTTTTTGTAATAAAACAGTTTAGGCAAAAAAAATGTGAGAGGAAACACCCCTTTTCCCCTCACACACTCAGAAATAAATGAATACGAAATTATTCAACGATAACTACGCGATTCAATACAGCTTCCTTGAAACGATTATTTGTATCACCTTCAGCTCTCTTCACAAGGCGATCTGCAGGTATACCATATTTTTCAACCAACAAATTATATACATAATCTGCACGTTTTTCACTCAACTTCTGATTCCAAGCCTTCGTACCGGTATCTTTATCGGCAGAACCAATCAAAGTAAATGTTTTGTTGGTATCAGCTTTCATAATGTGGGTAGCATAGTAATCCAAATTAGTCAATTCTTTAGAATCCAATTTAGCTTTACCAATTTCGAAGAACAGAGCCAAAGGAGCAGTGATAACTTCAGTTACAGTCTCCGGTTGACGATTTCTGGCTGCTATCAACTCATCTGACAATTGTTGATTATCAGCTCTCAATTTATCGTTCTGTGCGCGCAAATCATTAATGCGGTCATTGTAAGAACTGAAGTCTACCGGTTCCGGCATAGTTACACGATTGAAACCGGTCTTGCCAAGTTTGAAGTTCAATCCTAATGTTACAGAAGACATACCTTCAACTTTCGCGCCACCAACAACTCCGTCAAGTCTTTGGTTAACAAGCATCTGACGTCCTTCCAAAGTCAAATCCACACGTTTACCCAAACGGAATGTGTTCAAAATACCGACAAATGCGGCAAGTTCATTATCTTCATGACCGTTGCCTTTAGCTTGTACCCAACCGAAGCCTCCATAAGGAATAAAATTCCATACACGCTTAGAGTTATATCCCAACATGACATTGGAAAGATTCCACAGATAATCGGCATGAACAGTTATTACATCAAATTTCTTCTTCGTATAATCTTTCTCCATTCCGTCAGCAAAAGGAGCACCGGGTCTTGTTGCGCCTTTTACTTTAAGTCCGGCGTATTGTAAACGAACTCCAGACCATGGAGTAATCCATTTACCGATAGAAACATCGAGCGCAGGCGCCAAGCGTTTACCAAAGTCGGCTTTGCTATCTTCTTCACCTTCGTAGATGTTGACTCCACCTCCTACACTAAAAAACCAATTGTCAAAAGTCTTATTAGTCTCATACGGACCACGCAAGATTTTGCCATCGGCATCACGATTTTCTTTCTGTTGTGCCACGGCACAAACACTCATAAAAATCAGAACTGCTGTAATAAATCTCTTTTTCATCGTCTTAATTATTTAAATTAATTAATTGCTATCTCTTCATAGCACTTACACTCTAAAGAGAAGCTTTGGTTCTTTTTTTACCAAAGAAACAAAAAAAAAACATATTTTGTTTGCAAAAAGTTTCTTTTTCTGTAATTAAAGGAATTTTTCACAATAAAACAACCTCTTTCCCGCGAATTTCGTAAGATATTCCCAAAGATCCGAATACTCTCTTTAAAGTTTCATCCAAATTTCTCGTATAAATAAGGCCGCTATAAAACAATCCTTCACATTTCTCACGTCCTATCACCTTAATATGGAATATTTCTTCAATATCCGCCACTACATTTATTAACGGATCATTTTCATAACCCAGAATTTTCCGAAGCTTTATTTCTTTTTCAACGACCCCCATCTCTTTCTCGTCGCAATGCACGCTTTCACCTGCCGCTAATGCCGTCACTCCAACAGGAGTCTCTAGTTTTACACACCCCTCTTTGCAACTGACGGTTATTTCATATTCTTTTTGATCTATCCAAAATTTAGTTCCCAACACAGACACATTACCCGCTTGTGTGCGAACTACAAAAGTTTTACCGGGAATCACACTAAAGAAAGCCTTACCCGTTAAATGCAAACTTCGATTCCAAAGCCATCCGATTCTATTGAAAGATAACATTGAGTTTTCCATCATTTGCACGCGACTCCCATCCGGCAATTCGCATTCCACCATCATTGTGCCCGTAGATTGTTTTTCTTCGGACAGAAAATAAGCGCCTATCCCCAAAAGAATAGCAAACATTGCCGCAGCGCTCCAATATAGCATGTTTTTACGAAACAATCTATTTTTCTTCTCAGTCTGAGTCAAACGGCTCTCTTGACGCAGCTTCTTTAAAGTCTCGCCTACTTCGACTTTACGTGTAAATACCGAGTCGATTAAAGGCAGCTTTCCTTCTTCCAAATATTTTTCTAATATTTCTTTCCAATCCTTCATTTCATTCAACACAATAAAGCAATCGCTAACTTTAATTACAACAATGGGACCAAACGTCCTCTCAACCTGGATATTGCCATATAAGCAGTATTATAAACAGTGCGAGAAGTCAATCCCATCACCTCAGCAATTTCATCGGAGCTAAGCCCTTTGTAATATTTCAAATACAAAACTTCGCGCTGTTGCTTAGTCAGACTATTAAGTTCTTTTTGCAGAAAGTTCAGCTGTTCTTTTTTCATTTCCGACCGAACAATAGCAGTTTCTACATCTATCTCCAAATCAAATCTATATTCACTCGTTTCCACCTCTTCCAACGACCTGAAAGTTCCGTTATGATCCTTCTTCAGTTCATTGATTAGAATACGTTTCAAGGAAATACAAAGATAAGCAGTAATTGACTTTGGCACAGAACAAGTCTTTCTCTTTTCAAAGATGTATACAAATAACGTTTGTATAGCCTCTGTTACCAGATCATCATCACCGGCTATCTTCATACCATATCCATAAAGCCAATCTGCATTCTGTTCATAAAGCTGCCTGAAAGCATCTTCATCTCCTTTCTGAATTTTCCTCCAGAATGCCGCATTCGTATTATTGATAGTATCTCCCGCCATTAATATCAGAAATAAAAAGTCCTTTTTTACCGGAATAATTCGTTAAAATACTCAAATCAGAAATCAAAACTCACTTGTAAAGTGAAACTTTATATGCTTAAAATCTATTTGTGCCATTTGAAGCACATAAGATGAATCGGCCAAAAAGACGTCGCGCCCTTCACGATCTTTCGCCATATATTGATATTTGCGTTTTTTAAAAGCTTCCAACTCTTCGATATCATCGCTTTCCACCCAGCAGGCTTTATAAAGACTTACCGGCTCCCAGCGGCAAGAAGCGTTGTATTCATTCAACAAACGGTACTGTATTACTTCAAATTGCAATTGCCCTACCGTACCGATAATCTTACGTCCGTTAAACTGATTGACAAAAAGCTGAGCCACCCCTTCGTCCATCAATTGATCAATCCCCTTCGCCAGCTGTTTCTGTTTCATCGGATCGGCATTTTCGATATACTTAAACATTTCCGGAGAGAAGCTGGGCAGTCCGCGGAAATGAAGCAATTCGCCTTCAGTCAGCGTATCGCCGATTTTAAAGGTTCCGTTATCCGGCAATCCGATAATATCTCCCGCATAAGCTTCGTCGATTGTGGTTTTGCGCTGTGCCATAAATTGCGTCGGCGACGAAAAACGCATGCTTTTCCCATGACGTACATGAAGATAAGGCGCATTGCGAACAAATTTGCCTGAACATACTTTGCAAAAAGCTACACACGAGCGGTGATTCGGGTCGATATTCGCCGTAATTTTAAAGATAAATCCGGTAAATTTGTGTTCTTCCGGTTTCACTTCACGCTCTTCCGCCTGCACAGGACGGGGGCTTGGAGCTATTTCTACAAAACAGTTCAGCAACTCCTGTACTCCAAAATTATTCAATGCCGAACCAAAAAAAACCGGTGCGCAATGACCTTCCAGATATGTCTCCACATCGAATTCCGGATAAACGCCTTCAATCAGTTCCAAGTCACTCCTCAGCTTATCTGCCAATGGCTTGCCAATCTGCCCGTCCAGCTCTTCGGTATTTATATCGATTTCCACTTTTTCCGTCACTATCTGCTTCGACGGTTGATATAAATCAAGCTTTTGCTCATATATATTGTATACTCCTTTAAAGCGAGGGCCTTGTTCGATAGGCCACGATAATGGCCGAACCTGAATCATAAGTTCTTCTTCCAGCTCATCAAGCAAGTCGAAAGGATCTTTTCCTTCACGGTCCATCTTGTTGACAAAAATGATGACCGGCGTATTCCGCATACGGCAAACTTCCATCAATTTTCTTGTCTGTGTTTCCACACCTTTTGCGCCGTCGACCACAATGATTACGCTGTCTACGGCAGTAAGCGTACGATACGTATCTTCCGCAAAATCCTGGTGTCCCGGTGTATCGAGAATGTTAATCTTATAATCCCGATAGTCGAACTCCATAACAGAAGTAGTAACCGAAATTCCACGCTGTTTTTCAATCTCCATCCAGTCGGAAGTCGCAGTCTTCTTAATTTTATTACTCTTTACCGCACCGGCAACCTGAATCTGTCCGCCAAAAAGCAACAGTTTCTCGGTCAAAGAAGTTTTTCCCGCATCGGGATGGGCAATAATGGCGAACGTTCGCCGCCTTTGTATTTCTGAATTGTCAACCATATTTATAAAATGGACATTAAGAATGTAAGTACACTTTGGGTAACCTTATTCATTCCTGTTTTCTCAAATTTAAAGATTCCATACAAACCCTGAGGCTGTCCTCCCAATGAGGAATCTCAAGATGAAACGTCTCTTTTATTTTTGTCTTATCAAGCACTGAATAATAAGGGCGATTTGCTTTTGAGTCATATTCTTCCGTATGCAAAGGTTTCACTTTACAGGAGGTTATGCCTGCCAATCGGTGAATTTTCAATGCGAAATCGTACCATGAGCAAACTCCTTCATTGCTGAAGTGGTAGACTCCTCTGACTATACCTCTATTTATAATAGAATAAATAGCCCGTGCCAAATCTTTGGCATAAGTAGGTGTTCCGATCTGATCGAACACTACCCTCAACTCTTCACGTTCTTTCCCTAATCGGATCATCGTTTTCACAAAATTACTCCCATAGACAGAATAAAGCCATGCAGTGCGAATCACTACCGCATCTTCACAATGCCGCATAACCTCTTTTTCTCCTTCCAATTTGCTAAACCCGTATACAGAAACCGGAGAAGGCATACACTTTTCCGTATAAGGAATATGCGAAACGCCGTCGAATACATAATCCGTAGAAATATGAATCATCCCGGCATTAACAATCTTGGCAGCCCGTGCCAAGATTCCCGGAGCTACAGCATTCAATTGCCAGGCAAGTTCTTTCTCATCCTCCGCCCTATCCACTGCCGTGTAAGCGGCACAATTCACAATCAGTTCGATTTCCTTTCCGGAAACATACTTCCGTACAGACTCTTCATTACAGACATCCAGTTCCTGTACATCCGTAAAGTAATAAATATGTTGCCGATTTTCATGTGCCAAAGCTTGCATTTCGTTTCCAAGCTGTCCCTTGGCACCTGTTACTAAGATTCTCATTTACTCCGCTAATTTTAATTCGCCTTTGCTGTCTTTATCATAATAATTTGCCAGCATGGAAAGGAAACTGCTGATCGCTTCAATCGCTTTCAAAGTTTCCTCACTGATGGCTTTCTTTTGCAGACGAAGCAATAATACTCCATACAACGCTTCGAAACAAGTTTCCAATTCAGGCTCATCTTTTTTCCCGCTTTTGTTACGCAATTCTATAACAAATGGCAAGGCTTTGAAATAAGCGGCGTTATAAAAAGGGTATTGAGACGAAGCGAGCAATGTGTTATGAAGATCCGTCAAATTAATAACAACATTCTTGTTAATCTGAAGATGCCCTTTGTCTCTCACCCCCTCCTCCCTCATCATAGTGATAAGGTTCCGATACCATTCCGTCATTTCAGCCCGTTGCTCCTCCGGGTAGCGAGCAATGATATTGGCAGCCAATCCATCGAGTTCACAATCATAGGCACGAATCAAATCTTCTTCCTGCCACATATATATAAGATATTCCGCAATGTTTTTTTCCTTCAGTTGCTGTGCTATCCGATTCATACGTCTTCCTTTTTAATAAAGCGACTCTCCAAGCAATGTATAAATTAACCCTGCGACCGAGGCCAGTATCACGACACCGCCAATCACACGATTCAAAATCCAGATGCCACGCAAATTAAACTTCGTACGCACTTTATTTACAAAAAAAGTGATTCCAAACCACCACACCAATGCCCCCAAAACAATAGCAACATATCCCGTGATCTCTTCAAATACCAATACTCCCGGTTGTACAAAAGCAAAGCGGGCAAAAAGTCCGATAAAAAGAAGAATAATCAAAGGATTGGAGAGAGTGACGAAAAAAGCGGTAATAAAATTATGAAAGTAAGAACCTTTGTTTGACGAAGCCGGTCGAATGGAATGCACAGGATTGCTCCGAAAAGTGTAAATTCCAAAAATAAGCAACATAATGCTGCCTAATAGCTGTAAGTAAAATATATTCTTATTAATGTAATCGAAAACAAAACTCATACCATAGCCTGTAAGCAACGCGTAAGCAATATCGCTCAACGAAGCTCCTAAGCCGGTCACAAATCCGTACCAACGTCCTTTGTTCAGCGTACGCTGGATGCAAAGAACCCCTACCGGGCCTAAAGGTGCGGACACTACAATGCCTATGATAAAGCCTTTAATTAAAATATCAAATATAGTTTCCAACTGAATCATGCGGCAAATATCGCACTTTTTTATGAGAAGAAGCTAGTATATTAACGTTTTTTCGGAACATACGCTTTGCATGTTCCTCGAATCCATACGAATATTATCCTCGAATGCTTTTACAGTCTAGAACTTTTATAATAAAACTTGTTCGTCTTTCGTCTGCGTTTTATCCGTCTGCCGTTCGATAGACGAATAAAACACAGACGAAAAACGAATGAAACACGGGCGGCAGACGAATAACTTTTTAAACAGAAAGTAAAGTGTTTAGCATATTTCCTCTTATTTTTCACCATCGTATCCGGGCGGAACAACAAAGTTTACATTCCCTTTAAATGATGATGTTCTTTTTATGAGTATTTTCTTCTTGCCACCGCCGATTTTATTTATCTTTGCACCACAGAAAAAACGTAAAATCTAAAATACACATGATTCTTTTTTTCAGAACCCCTTCCAAGAGCATGATTGCCGTAGAGAGCAATCACCGGCTCACTCCCGATGAAAGTGATAAACTCTGCTGGCTTTTTGGCGAAGCTGTGATGGAGAACGAAGAAAAACAAGATGGATATTTTGTTGGTCCCCGACGTGAAATGATTACTCCCTGGAGTACGAATGCCGTAGAGATTACCCAAAACATGGGTATTGAAGGAATCGTCCGCATTGAAGAGTTTTTCCCCGTGAAAGACGAGAAAGCCGATTACGACCCAATGCTACAGCGCATGTATAAAGGCCTGGATCAGCAAATATTTACGACCAATCGTCAGCCGGAGCCAATCTATTATATCGATGATCTGGAGGCCTACAATGAGAAAGAAGGCTTGGCGCTCTCGAAAGAGGAAATGGAATATTTGAAGAAAGTGGAAAAAGACCTCGGACGAAAGCTGACCGATTCCGAAGTTTTCGGATTCGCACAAATCAATTCCGAACATTGCCGCCACAAGATATTCGGAGGAACGTTCATCATCGACGGAGTAGAACAGGAATCTTCGCTGTTCCAAATGATTAAAAAGACCACTCAGGAAAATCCGAACAAGATTATCTCGGCTTACAAAGATAATGTGGCCTTTGCCGAAGGTCCGATAGTGGAACAATTCGCTCCCGCCGACCACTCCAAACCCGATTTTTTCCAAATCAAAGATATTAAAAGCGTAATTTCGCTGAAGGCCGAAACACACAACTTCCCCACAACGGTAGAACCTTTCAACGGCGCTTCCACAGGTACCGGAGGCGAAATACGCGACCGTATGGCCGGAGGCAAAGGTTCATGGCCCATTGCGGGGACTGCCGTTTATATGACTTCTTACCCTCGCACGGATGAAGAGCGCCCTTGGGAAGAGATACTGCCGGTACGCAAATGGCTGTACCAAACTCCCGAACAGATTCTGATCAAAGCCTCTAACGGTGCGTCGGACTTCGGAAACAAATTCGGGCAACCGCTCATCTGCGGTTCGGTACTTACATTCGAACATACCGAGAACAACGAGGTTTACGGCTATGACAAAGTCATTATGCTGGCCGGAGGCGTAGGTTACGGCACACAGCGCGACTGCCTGAAAGGCTCGCCCGAAGCGGGAAATAAAATCGTTGTGATCGGCGGCGACAACTATCGCATCGGACTGGGCGGAGGCTCCGTTTCTTCGGTCGATACAGGACGATACAGCAGCGGTATCGAGCTGAATGCCGTGCAGCGCGCCAACGCCGAAATGCAAAAACGTGCCAACAACGTGGTGCGCTCTCTTTGCGAAGAAGAAACAAACCCGATTGTTTCTATTCACGACCACGGTTCGGCAGGGCACGTAAACTGTTTGTCGGAGCTGGTGGAAGAGTGCGGCGGACTAATCGACATGAGCAAACTGCCCATCGGTGACAAAACTTTGTCGGCCAAAGAGATTATAGCCAATGAAAGTCAGGAACGAATGGGACTGCTCATCAAAGAGGAAGCACTCGAACACGTGCGTAAAATAGCCGAACGCGAACGTGCTCCGATGTATGTGGTGGGCGAAACCACCGGCGATCACCGCTTCGCTTTCCAACAAGCCGACGGTGTGCGCCCCTTCGACTTGGCGGTAGACCAGATGTTCGGTTCGTCGCCCAAGACATATATGGTAGACAAAACAGTGGAACGTACTTATAAAGCGCCGGAATACAATGCAGCCAAACTGCACGAATACCTCACCAATGTGCTTCAATTAGAAGCGGTAGCCTGCAAAGACTGGCTGACTAATAAAGTAGACCGTTCGGTGACGGGGAAAGTCGCCCGCCAGCAATGCCAGGGAGAGCTTCAATTGCCGTTGAGCGACTGCGGCGTGGTAGCTCTTGACTACCGCGGCGAAAAAGGGATCGCCACCTCTATCGGGCACGCTCCGCAAGCAGCATTGGCAGATCCGGCGGCGGGTTCGGTTCTTTCCGTATCCGAAGCGCTCACAAACCTCGTATGGGCGCCGATGGCGGAAGGCATGGACAGCATTTCCCTCTCGGCCAACTGGATGTGGCCCTGCCGTTCGCAGGAAGGCGAAGATACTCGTCTGTACACAGCCGTGAAAGCGTTGAGCGATTTCTGCTGCGCTCTGCAAATCAACGTGCCCACCGGAAAAGACTCGCTTTCGATGACTCAGAAGTACCCCGACGGAGAAAAAGTCATTTCTCCGGGAACCGTAATTGTTTCCGCCGGAGGCGAAGTGTCGGATGTAAAAAAAGTGGTATCTCCCGTATTGGTAAACGATGCGAAGACCACTTTGTATCATATCGACTTCAGCTTCGACGAGCTGAAACTCGGCGGTTCGGCATTCGCCCAATCGTTGGGAAAAATCGGTGATAACGTACCTTCCGTACAAGACGCCGAATATTTCCGCGACGCATTCCTTGCCATACAGAAACTGATTGACAGAAAACTGATTCTGGCAGGACACGACATATCTGCCGGCGGTCTCATTACCACATTGCTCGAAATGTGTTTCGCCAACACCGAAGGCGGTATGGAAATCGACCTCGACAGACTGAAAGAGGCAGACATCGTGAAAATTTTGTTTGCCGAGAATCCGGGTGTTGTCATCCAAGTGAGCGACAAACACAAGGAGGAAGTGAAAAAAACATTAGAAGAAGCGGGCGTAGGTTTCGTGAAGTTGGGCAAACCGACAGATGAACGGCATATACTCGTATCAAAAGACGGTGCGACTTACCAGTTTGGCATCGATTATATGAGAGACGTATGGTATACTTCTTCCTATCTGCTCGACCGGAAACAGTCGATGAACGGTTGTGCTAAAAAACGCTTCGAAAATTACAAGATGCAGCCCGTAGAATTTGCGTTTATGCCGGAGTTCAAAGGCAAGCTTTCTCAATACGGCATCAGCCCCGACCGACGTACTCCGACCGGCGTGCGCGCAGCTATCATCCGCGAAAAAGGAACCAACGGAGAACGCGAAATGGCCTATTCGCTCTATCTCGCCGGATTCGACGTGAAAGACGTTACGATGACCGATCTCATCAGCGGGCGTGAAACTTTGGAAGATGTGAACATGGTCGTTTATTGCGGAGGCTTTTCCAATTCCGATGTGTTAGGTTCCGCCAAAGGATGGGCGGGAGGTTTCCTGTTCAACGAAAAGGCAAAAACCGCTTTGGATAAGTTTTACGCACGCAAAGACACCTTGTCTTTGGGCATTTGCAACGGTTGCCAGCTGATGATGGAGCTGAACCTTATCAACCCGGAACTGAAGAAGAAAGGCAAAATGCTGCACAACGACTCGCACAAGTTCGAATCTACCTTTGTGGGAGTCACCATTCCTACAAACAGAAGCGTAATGTTCGGCTCGTTGAGCGGCAGTAAACTGGGGATTTGGGTAGCCCACGGAGAAGGAAAGTTCTCATTGCCTTATGACGAAGACAAATACAATGTAGTGGCCAAATACAACTATGACGAATATCCGGGCAATCCGAACGGATCCGACCACTCGGTAGCTGCTTTGGCAAGCGCGGACGGCCGGCATCTCGCCATGATGCCCCATTTGGAACGTGCCGTCTTCCCGTGGCAAAACGCTTATTACCCGGCAGAACGCATCAATAACGACCAAGTTACGCCGTGGATAGAAGCATTCGTTAATGCTCGGAAATGGATTGAAGCAAAAGTAAAATAAATAAAAGTCGATTCAAACGCTAAGAAAGAGAGAATAAACCAACGATAAACAAAGCTTTCCAAAAGCTTTATAGATACGTTAAATTCTTTTTTCAATCCCCTTATTCAAATCTTTTTCAGTTAACGAAACAGATATTGATAAGGGGATTGCTGCATCTGCCGGATGCCCAATGGCAAATAAAAGAATATAAAATTGCTTCTTGTTGAAACACGTTTTCATGTTATTCTGAAATATAAATTTGCGTTCTCAAAAAAAAAACTTATTTTTGTCTATCTTTCCTAAATCAAAAAAGAACACAATTAAGCAAATTCAAAAGGTCTGTTTCATATGAGAAAAAGATTTCTTTTTTTTAATATCGTTTTCTTTCATCCAAACTGCTGCGGTTTGCGAATGCCAGAAAAAAGAAGCATATATTTTCATGAACAGCCTGATAATACCCAATAACTCTTTTTTTCTAAACTCTTACCAGCTACTTATTTATAAAACTCAGAAAACGAACAAATATGGATTGGAACTTTATTTCTACCGTAAAACGACATGTGGAAAACAACATAGACAATCAGTCGTTTAATGTAGAGACGCTTTGCAGCCTGATGGGGATGAGCCGAACCAGCTTCTACAACAAATTAAAATCCCTGACGGATCAGGCGCCTGCCGATTACATCCGTCTCATCCGGTTGGAATATGCGATCCGCCTACTGAAAGAAGGAGAGCACAACATAACCGAAATATCTGAAATGACAGGATTCAACGATGCCAGATATTTCCGGCAAGTATTCAAAAAACATTTCAACGTAAGTCCCAGCCAATACGGTAAAAAGATTAGAGAACACAGATAAAAAGAGGAAATTGAAAAGAATGAATATCTACTTCGAACTGTTCGGAATCTTTTTTAAGATAGGAGCTTTCACCATCGGAGGTGGATACGCTATGGTTCCCCTTATCGAAAACGAGATTGTGACAAAACGGAAATGGATCGCGCGGGAAGATTTCATCGATCTGCTTGCCATAGCGCAATCGTCGCCGGGAGTGCTGGCTGTAAACATAGCAATCTTTATCGGGTACAAACTGCGTGGTGTTCGCGGAAGTATCGTCACTACGCTGGGAACTGTCCTACCGTCGTTTACCATCATACTGGCTATTGCCCTGTTCTTCCACAATTTTAAAGACAACCCCGTAGTCGAACGCATTTTTAAAGGCATCCGCCCCGCCGTGGTAGCCTTAATCGCCGCACCTACATTCACCATGGCCAAAGCAGCCCGCATCAACCGTTACACGATATGGATACCCGTTTTATCCGCATTGCTCATCTGGTTGCTCGGTTTCTCTCCGATTTGGATTATCATAGCAGCCGGATTAGGTGGATTTGCATGGGGAAAAATAAAAAAAGAAGAGAGCCGGACGGCGGAGAACAATGCGGTAAGCGGGACGAAACAAAAACCATGAATAAAGAGTCATACAGACTAAGAAACAGAAAAAATAAAGGAAGCTATGATTTACTTGCAGCTGTTTTACACATTTTTCAAAATAGGTCTTTTCGGATTCGGAGGAGGCTACGCCATGCTTTCGATGATTCAGGGTGAAGTGGTGGCCCGTTATGAGTGGATCAGTGCGCAGGAATTCACAGACATCGTAGCTGTCAGCCAAATGACGCCGGGTCCTATCGGAATCAACGCAGCCACGTATGTTGGGTTTACAGCAACCGACAGCGTGTGGGGTGCGGTTATCGCCACGTTCGCCGTCATTCTTCCTTCGTTTATCCTGATGCTTACAATCAGCAGGTTCTTTCTGAAGTATCAAAAACATCCGGCCGTAACATCCGTCTTCAAGGGGTTACGACCGGCCATTGTGGGGTTGCTGGCTTCGGCGGCATTGATGCTGATGAACGCCGGGAATTTCGGTTCGCCCGTCACAGACACTTACACGTTCGTCATCAGCATATTGATTTTTACCGCAGCTTTTGTGGGAACCCGAAAGTATAAAATAAATCCCATCCTGATGATTGTGGGTTGCGGAATCGCCGGCTTGCTGCTTTATTAGAGATTACAACTTCACTTTCTTGCTTACCGACTTCGATTCGTTGTGCAAGCGGTCGAGCGCTGTAACCACATAGCGGTATTTCTTTTTCCCCGAATCATAGGGAAGCCTGAAGTGGTTTTTGTTCGTGATGCCTGCGATATGAGAAGGATCGTCGATATCGACCTTTTCACCCGGTTCAAAACGATAAACGACATACCGCACGGCTTTGTCCATCTCGGTTTTTGCTTTCGGAGCCGTCCAGAAGAGCATGTATCCGTCTTCAGTCCATACTTTTTTTACTTTCCGCACCTTACCCGGAGCTTTGTTGTCTATGAAGTCGAACACCGGAACAAGCGACGGATATTTGTGATACTCTTTAACCAAAGCATCTCTGTAAAGTCCGGCGTTTTCCACCACCGCACCGGCATACCACTGACAGCTTCCGCCGATTGTCTGATAAGCACGCTGCAACGCCATTTTGCGGGGAAGCTGATTGATCGCAGGATTCTCCGGATCGGGCTTCTGAATGCTATTCATCACCGACTGCCCTATAAACAGCGGACGGTTCTCGGCATGCCTCGCCCACCATTTGACCAAAGTTTCATAATCGGCGGCCTTATGCCCCACCTCCCAATATATCTGCGGAATATTGTAGTCTATCCATCCCTCGCGTGCCCACAGCAAAACATCGGCATACAAGTCATCGTAATTCTGCAATCCGTTTGTCCGGCTGCCCAACGGGTCTGTTTTCTCATTCCGGTAAATCCCGAACGGGCTTACACCGAATTTAACCCACGGTTTCAGCGCACGAACTGTTTCATGTATCTTTTTAATCAGAATATTCACGTTGCTCCTCCGCCAGTCCGCCTTGTCGGAAAATCCTCCGCCATAGCGTTGGAAGCTCGCATCATCCGGAAAGTCCATCCCTTTGACGGGATAAGGGTAGAAATAATCGTCCATGTGAATGGCATCCACGTCGTAGCGCGACACAATGTCCGTCACAATCTTGCAGATATACTCGCGGCTATGAGGAAGCGCCGGGTCGAAAAACATCTGGTCGCCGTATGTTACGAACCATTCGGGATGCTGATAGTAAATATGCGTAGGCGCCAATTCGTTCTTCAACGAAGTCTTTACCCGATACGGGTTGATCCAAGCATGAAACTCCATATTCCTTTCGTGGCAGGCTTCAATCATAAACTGCATCGGATCCCACACAGGCGAAGGAATCCTGCCTTGTTCCCCTGTAAGGAAACGGCTCCAAGGTTCATGCTGCGAAGCGTACAGCGCGTCCGCCTCGGGGCGTACCTGAAAGATAATCGCATTGATTCCCGCCTCCTGAAGAGAATTCAACTGACTGATAAGCGTTTGCTTCAATTGCTCGGCAGGAATGCCGCGAAACCGGCTGTTTACCGTTTGTATCCATGCGCCGCGGAATTCCCGTTTCGGATATCTGCCATTCGGGTTGCTCTGCGCCCCGGCTCCTACAGTCAGCAGCAGAGCCGACAAGAAAAGAATCTGTTTCAATTTCATAATATTTGTTCGTCGTAAATAATGGTGGCAAAGATAATATAAGCCTGCGCCATCTGCAACAAATAGAAGCATCATTCGACGCAGAAATAGCCGCCACGGGATAATAAAAATTCATAAACAAAACGTACCTTTGCAGGAAAGTTTAAGCAAACGGAAGATGAAAAAGACTTTAAAGAAATATTTCGGTTACGACAGTTTCCGCCCTTTGCAGGAAGAAATCATCCGGCATCTGGCAGACGGGCAAGACGCGCTCGTTCTCATGCCCACCGGCGGCGGGAAATCGATATGTTACCAACTGCCCGCCCTGCTCTCCGAAGGAACCGCCATTGTGGTTTCGCCGCTCATCTCATTGATGAAAGACCAGGTGGAGGCCTTGCAGGCAAACGGTGTCGCCGCCGGCGCCCTGAACAGCAGTAACAGCGAGACCGAAAACGCCAATCTTCGCCGGGCATGTATCGAAGGGAAGCTCAAGTTGCTATACATCTCGCCGGAAAAGCTGATAGCCGAGAAGGATTATCTTCTGGAAGATATGAACATCTCTTTGTTTGCCATCGACGAAGCTCACTGCATCTCGCAATGGGGGCATGATTTCCGTCCCGAATATACGCAAATGAGCGTGCTCCGCAAGAAATTCCCGAACGTCCCCATGGTGGCTTTAACCGCCACCGCCGACAAAATAACCCGCGAAGATATTGTCCGCCAGTTGCATCTGCGGCAGCCCCGCGTCTTCATATCTTCGTTCGACCGTCCCAACCTCAGCCTGACGGTGAAACGAGGCTTTCAGACAAAAGAGAAAAACAAATCTATCCTGGAATTCATCCAACGCCACGGGAACGAAAGCGGAATTATCTATTGCATGAGTCGCAACAAGACGGAAACTGTGGCGCAAATACTCAAAAAACACGGAATCGGCTGCGGAGTATACCATGCCGGACTCTCCGCCAAGCAGAGGGACGAAACGCAGGACGACTTCATCAACGACCGCATTCAGGTGGTATGCGCCACGATTGCTTTCGGTATGGGCATCGACAAATCGAATGTCCGGTGGGTGATTCACTACAACTTGCCCAAAAGCATCGAAAATTTTTATCAGGAAATCGGACGCTCCGGACGCGACGGTCTCAACAGCGATACCGTATTGTTCTACTCTTTGGCCGATTTGATACTGCTCACCAAATTTGCCACGGAAAGCAATCAACAGAGTATCAACCTCGAAAAGCTCCGCCGGATGCAGCAATATGCCGAGGCCGATATTTGCCGGAGAAGAATCCTGCTCAATTATTTCGGCGAAACTGCCGGCGAAGATTGCGGCAACTGCGATGTGTGCAAAAATCCTCCGCAACGGTTTGACGGAAGCGTGATTGTGCAAAAAGCGTTGAGCGCCATCGTACGCACGGAACAACAGGTAGGTATAAGCGTATTGATCGATATTTTGCGCGGAAACTATTCCGCCGAAGTGACCGGGAAAGGATATCAGGAACTGAAAACATTCGGCGCGGGACGAGAAATCCCGGCGCGCGACTGGCACGACTACCTGCTTCAAATGCTCCAACTCGGCTATTTCGAAATAGCTTATAATGAAAACAACCACCTCAAAGTAACATCGAGCGGAAGCGACATACTCTTCGGCCGAGAGAAAGCGATGCTGGTAGTGATTCGTCGTGAAGAACCTGCAAAAGCAAAAGAAAAGAAGAAGCAAAAACAGGCGGCGGTTATGAAAGAGATTGCCCTCGGACTACCGAATACAGAGAATGAAGATTTGTTCGAAGCCCTGCGCGGATTGAGAAAACAGCTCGCCGACGCGGAAGGTCTGCCCGCCTATATCGTTTTCTCGGATAAAGTGTTGCACCTGCTCAGCATAGCCCGGCCTACGTCTGTTGAAGAGTTCGGAACCGTCAGCGGCATCGGAGAATACAAAAAGAAGAAATACGGAAAAGAGTTTGTCGAACTGATTCGTCAATACGCCTGATCCGACGGGAACATCTGTCGCAGGCGGACCGACATTTGCCTTGTTTCATCTTTACCGGCAATCTGCTCATCGCATTAAAACACGAGCGGACTCCCTTATCTTTAGGTCGGTTCACCCGATACACTTCATTCTATCGAAATTGCCGCCGAAAGATCACACGTTTCGAACAAAGGCTGTTTTGAAATCAATAAGACGTTTCAAAAAAAGCCCGCCGCCTTTGATTTCAAAGCCCGCCGTGTTTGATTTCAAAGCCCGCCGCCTTTTTTTCAGAGCCCGCCGCCTTTTTTTTCAGAGTCCGCAGCAACCTTTTGCAACCGGTGGAACAGCTATAAAAACATACTCATTTGCACTGCCTGAGCTGTTCGTACAAATCGGAAGGAGGCACTCCCAATGCAATGGCTTTCTCAAAGTCTGCTTTAGCCGCCGCTTTCTTTTTCCGCGACAGATAAATGCTTCCTCGCAACAAATAAGCATCCACAAGTGAATCATTCAGACGAATGGCTTCGTCCAGATCCACCAATGCCAGATCTTCATGCCTCATATCCCGTTCCACGTCGGCGCGCGCCACATACAATGTGGCATCATCGGGCTTCTCCGCAATCATTTTATTCAGAATCTCGATCGATTCGCGAAACTTTCCCTCGTTCTGCTCCAAAGTAGCCAGTCCCAATCGCCCGTTATAGCTTAAAGGTTCTATTTCCAGCAAGCGGTTATAGTCGATCCGGGCAGCTACATAATCACGACGACGCATGTAAATATACGCCCGCATCAACAAAGCTTCTTTATTCCGCTTGTCTTCGTCGATCACCCGGCAGTAATCGACATAGGCAAGGTCGGTTTCGCCTCTTTCCATATAAATGGCCGCGCGGTCGAGCAGAATAGGAACGGCCGACGGAGCGAAGTTCAGCGCGAGCGAATAGGACTCCAATGCATAATCGTACTTACCCAAACGGCGTTGCACCCAACCCAGATTCGAAAAGAGCAAAACGTTTTTCGAATTCTTCGGTTCCAGTTTCAAAGCTTCAAGAAGCAATGTTTCGGCCTGATGCAGGCTATCTTTGCCGATGCATTCAAGCGCCTGCCCGAAAAGCTCCTCATAATTTTGAGCCGACAGCGTGAAAGGAAGGCAGAGAAAAAGCAGAACGGTAAAAGAAATAAGTTTATATTTTCGCCACATATTTTCGTTTATCAAATTAAAAGTGTATTCTCAATCCAACGGATAGGCGTCGAAAGCAAACAGTTCGGTCGATAAATACCGTTCGCCCGTATCGGGCAACAAGACGACAATCATTTTATCGGCAAATTCCGGACGTTCCGCCAACCGACGTGCCGCATAAACGGCAGCTCCCGATGAGATGCCTGCCAACAAACCTTCTGTCGAAGCAAGTTCACGCCCGGCACGAATCGCTTCCTCGTCGGGCACGCCCATCACCTCGTCTACCACAGAAGCGTCGTAAATACCCGGCACAAAATTGGCGCCGATTCCCTGAATGCGATGAGGCGCCGCTTTTCCCCCTCTCAACACGGGTGAAGATTCCGGCTCCACCGCAACGATATAAACATCCGGATTGTGTTTCTTCAACGCTCGCGCCACACCGCAAACGGTTCCTCCCGTGCCTACCCCGGCAACAAAAGCATCTATCTTTCCATCGGTATCACGCCAGATTTCCTCGCCCGTAGTACGCTCGTGAGCAGCCGCGTTTGAAGGATTCTCAAACTGTTGCAAAATCACCGAACCCGGAATACCTTTGCAGAGTTCCTGCGCTTTAGCAACAGAAGCCGCCATCCCTCCCGCTCCATCGGTCAGCACGATTTGTGCTCCCAATGCTTTCAGCAAGTTCCTTCGTTCCAGGCTCATCGTCTCGGGCATCGTAAGAATAAGCCGATATCCCTTGACGGTGGCCGCCATCGCCAGTCCCACTCCGGTGTTCCCGCTGGTCGGTTCAATGATGGTAGCGCCCGGCTTCAACACGCCGCGAGCTTCGGCATCTTCAATCATCGAAAGTCCCACACGGTCTTTCACACTTCCTGCCGGATTGAATGCCTCCAACTTAGCCACGAGACATTGTTTCAAACCGTGCTTCCCACTATATCCGGAAAGCTCCATTAAAGGAGTATTGCCGATCAATTCGGTCAAATTCTTTGCAATTTTTACCATCTTTCACCTCGTTTTATCAGGTTGATGCGCAAAGATACAGAAAAGATGTTGTACCTTTGCAGGCGTTCAATCTTTTTAAGCTTACAGCATATGAAAAAGAGAATCTTTCAATTTCTCATAACTTATCTTTTATTTGTTTTTCTGTTTATTCTTCAAAAACCTATATTCATGGTTTATTACCATGAACTTTACTCCGAATATTTTTTAACCGATTATCTCTCTGTCATATGGCATGGGCTACCTCTTGACTTATCGGTGGCAGGATACCTGACGCTGATTCCCGGAATTTTATTGGCCGTGTCGGCCTGGACCGATTCGGAGGTACTTCACCACATACGCCGGATTTATTTCGGTTTGGTGGCATTCACCATGGGCTGCATCTTTGTTGTGGATTTAGAACTTTACGGTTTCTGGGATTTTCGTCTCGACGCGACTCCTCTTTTCTACTTTCTCTCTTCTCCGAAAGACGCCATGGCAAGTGTCAGCATCTGGTTTATTTTATTAGACATTCTCTCGATAACAATTTATACGGCAATTGTTTACGGGATTTTCCATATCATGCTCATCCGTAAGCAAAGAAAATTGAGGACTCCTTTTCACCGTCCGAAAGTATCGCTTACACTTTTATTGCTCACCGGGTTGCTCTTTATTCCTATCCGTGGAGGGTTCGGCGTATCCACCATGAATCTGAGCAAAGTTTACTTCAGCCGCGAACAACGCCTCAACCATGCTGCCATCAATCCCGCCTTCAGCTTCATGTATTCCGTCACCCATCAAAGCAACTTCGACAAGCAGTATCGGTTTATGGAAGCCGGAGAAGCCGACCGCTTATTTGCCGGACTCGTAGAAAAGAACGCTCCCACGGACAGCATTCCGCAATTATTTACCGTCAACCGACCGAATATAATATTTATCATTCTCGAAAGTTTCTCGACTCATATCATGGAAACCTTCGGCGGAGCGCCCAATGTAGCCGTGAATATGGATCGTTTCGGACGGGAGGGGGTGCTCTTTACCAATTTCTATGCGAATAGTTTCCGTACCGACCGCGGTTTAGTGTCTGTCATCAGCGGATACCCCGCACAGCCGAGCACAAGTATTATGAAATATCCGGAGAAGACGGAGAAACTCCCTTCGATTCCGGGCAGTCTGAAGCAGGCCGGCTATCATCCGGAGTATTATTACGGAGGAGACGCGGACTTTACCAACATGCGCTCTTACCTGATTGCAGCGGGCATCGAGAAGATTGTTTGCGACAAAGATTTTCCTGTGTCCGAACGCACCGGCAAGTGGGGAGTTCATGACGACACCCTGTTCCGGCGATTTCTAAAGGATCTGAAAGAGGAGCAACAGAAAGAACCGTTCCTGAAGTTTATCCAGACATCGAGCAGCCACGAACCTTTCGAGGTCCCGTTTCACCGGCTGAAAAACAAAACGCTCAACGCTTTTGCCTATGCAGACAGTTGCGTAGGCAGCTTCGTCGAAGAAATTGAAAAGACACCTTTATGGGAAAATACATTGATCGTACTTGTTCCCGACCACTGGGGAGCATATCCCCGTCCTTTGGACGATCCGCTGGAACGGCACAGGATTCCCCTTATCTTTATCGGAGGCGCGGTAAAAGAAGCGCGGCGAATCGACACATACGCCTCTCAGATAGATATTGCCGCTACCTTGCTTGCTCAGTTAGGACTGCCGCACGATGAATTTGTTTTCAGCAAAAACATACTGAATCCCAATGCTCCGCACTTCGGATACTTCACCGAACCTTCGCTCTTCGGCATGGTGACAGAGGAGAATCAGCTGGTTTTCAACTGCGAGTCAAATTCCGTACAAGTGGATCAAGGACGATCGAAAGGAGCCAATCTGGCAAAGGGAAAGGCTTTCCTGCAAAAACTTTACGACGACCTCGCCAAACGATAGACAACCCGTATACAATTATCACATGAATGAATTAATTCAAAACCTATCTGAGACCGATACCGCAGTTTTTCTGTTTCTCAACGGATTTCACAATTCTTTTTGGGACCAATTCATGAGTGCCTTCACCGGAAAACTGATATGGATTCCGATGTACGTCACTATATTATATGTGTTGTTCAGGAACTTTCATTGGAAGACAGCCCTCTGCTACATAGCCGCCATTGCGCTTACCATCGGATTTGCCGATCAGATGTGCAACGGTGTGATCCGCCCGTTGGCGGAACGCTTGCGTCCATCGGGAGAAGGCAGTCCGATCGCCGAATTGGTACATATAGTCGACGGAAAACGTGGAGGAGGATTCGGATTTCCATCGTGCCACGCCTCCAACTCTTTCGGACTGGCATTTTTCCTGATTTGCCTGTTCCGCCGGAAATGGTTAAGCATATTTATCCTGCTTTGGGCTTTCACCAATTCGTACACACGTTTGTATTTAGGATTGCACTATCCCGGCGATTTGCTGGCAGGCGCGCTGATCGGCATATTGGGAGCAGGGGTGTTTTATCTCATTGCCCGTAGGATAGTTATCAATAAACGAATGCCGGAATTACCGCAAAGGGAACCCCGGCAAACGAACCTTATTATATATGTCGGACTGATTATTCTCAGCGGCATTGTGACCTACAGCACAATAGCGATGTGGTAGAAAACACATGCGGCGACATCGTTTCAACAGTTATGCGAAATACAAGAAAGAGGGCAGGAGAAACCCAACCGCTACCCGACTGCTGATAAAAGCGCGTCAGAACACAATCTCTGCCGGCAGCAGGTTATTATCAACCACGCTTCCGGCTTTCAATAAACCTGACAATCCACTGCCCCACTTCATCGGTTCCGTATCCGGATTCTCCTGCGACTTGTATCTCAGGAGTACGGACTTTCGCTTCCAGCGATGCGTCCACCGCTCTACGGATGAGGGCGCCTTCTTCCTTACAGTCGAAATGTTCGAAGAGCATCGCCACCGATAAAATCTGAGCCAACGGATTCGCGATATTCCGGCCTTTGGCTTGCGGCCAAGAACCATGAATAGGCTCGAAAACCGGAGTGCCTTCGCCGATGGAAGCAGAAGGAAGCAATCCCATCGAGCCGCTGATGACCGAACCTTCATCCGTCAGGATATCGCCGAAAGTATTCTCCGTCACCATCACATCAAAGAAAGAAGGCTCCTGAATCATGCGCATGGCTGCATTGTCCACATACATATAGTCGGTCAGCACTTCCGGATAACACGGTGCCATCTCTTGTGCAATCTGACGCCACAAGCGGGAGGAAGCCAGGACATTAGCCTTATCTACTACCGTCAGATGCTTTCTGCGTTTCATCGCATACTCGAAACCGACTTTCAGAATACGTTCGATTTCGGGACGGGTATAATAATTGGTGTCATACGCCTTGTCGTTGTCCTGATATTTCTCGCCGAAATACATGCCTCCCGTCAGTTCGCGAATACAAACGAAGTCGGCGTTTTCTATCAACTCGGCACGCAAAGGAGATTTGTGCAACAGGCATTTGAAGGTTTGTACCGGACGGATGTTCGCAAACAATCCGAGTTTCTTGCGCATCGCCAGCAATCCCTGTTCGGGACGCACCTTCGCCGCAGGGTCATTGTCGTACTTCGGATCGCCCACCGCAGAGAACAGCACGGCATCTGCCTGCCGACAAACACGAAACGTCTCTTCCGGAAACGGATCGCCGGTTTTATCGATGGCATCCGCCCCGCAAACCGCATATTCATAACTCACCCGGTGACCAAACCTCTCACAGACGGCACTCATCACCTTCACTCCCTGCACGGAGATTTCCGGCCCGATGCCGTCGCCTGCCAATACAGCTATTTTAAACTCCATATTCTTTTTTCTGTTTTTATGTTCCTCTGTTTTTATTCTTCAATAAGATTCAGCATTTTGATTGTCGCTTTAATAGCCGCTTCCGTCTGGTCGGCATCCAGTCCGCGCGTACGGAACACCCGATCTTCGTAGCTCCATGTGATAACGGTCTGCACAAACGCGTCCGTCCGCCCGCCCGGCGGAATAGTCACGGAATAGTTTGTCAGCATCGGGAACTTCCTTTTCAGCGTCACCTTATATATTTTACGCAAAGCCCGCACAAACGCGTCATACTGTCCGTCGCCGCTCGAACTCTCTTCATATTCTTTCCCGTTGATTTCGATGCGCAGTGTCGCCATCGGCTTCAGTCCATACGCAAGATTGACGATGTAGCTCAATAATTTCACCTTATCGCCGATCATTCCGTGCTTGAGCACATCCGAAACGATGTACGGCAAATCCTCTTGCGTGACAAGTTCTTTTTTATCGCCCAGTTCGATGATACGTTCCGTCACCTTACGCATGGATTCCTCGTCCAGATCGAGCCCGAGATTCTGAAGGTTTTTGCGGATATTCGCCTTGCCGCTGTTTTTCCCCAGCGCATACTCGCGTTTCCGTCCGAAACGTTCGGGCAGAAGATCGTTGCAATACAAATTGTCTTTGTTATCGCCGTCGGCATGCACGCCGGCAACCTGCGTAAACACATTCTCGCCCACAATCGGTTTGTTGGCGGGAATCACAATGCTGGAGTACGACTCTACCACCCGGCTGACATCATTCAGCCGGCTCTCGTCGATATTGGTGACGGCGTTGAAATGATCTTTCAGAATGGCCTGTACGCTGGCGAGAGGAGCGTTGCCCGCCCGTTCGCCCAACCCGTTGATGGTGGTATGCAAGCCCTTCACTCCGCTCAACACGGCAGCCAACACATTGCTCACTGCCAGGTCGTAATCGTTGTGCGCATGGAAATCGAAATGCACCTCCGGATAACGCTTCTTCATCTTCCGCATATATTCAATCACCTGCAACGGATTGAGTATGCCAAGCGTATCGGGCAGCATGTAACGCTTTACGCTCGTTCCCTGCAAGCCGTCCATCAGCTGAAACACGTATTCGGGAGAATCCTTCATGCCGTTGCTCCAGTCTTCCAGATACACATTCACCGATATGTCCTGCTCGTCGGCATAACGAATCACATCGAGAATATCTTCAATATGCTCTTCGGGAGTTTTTTTCAACTGCTGCCTGCAATGTTTCAACGAACCCTTGCAGAGCAGATTCAGCACCCGGCAACCGGTTCGCTGTATCCAGTCGACCGAAGTTTTTCCGTCGACAAACCCGAGAACCTCCACTTTGTGAAGCAGGTTGCGCCGGGCCGCCCAGTCGCATATCATCTTCACAGCCTCGAACTCCCCGTCTGAAACGCGTGCCGACGCCACTTCCACCCGGTCGACATTAAGATCTTCCAGCAGCAGGCGGGCAATCATCAACTTCTCATGAGGCACGAAAGAAACCCCGCTCGTCTGTTCGCCGTCGCGGAGTGTCGTGTCCATGATTTCTACTCTGACACTTTCTTTTCCCATGCTTCTATTTTGTCTTTATTGCTCAATAAAAAATCAATATCGTCCAATCCGTTCATCAAACAATGCTTTTTATACGCATTTATTTCGAAATGTTCGCTCTTACCGGTCGCTTTGTTCGTAATGGTCTGCCGGGGAAGATCGACTTCGACTTCCGCTTTCGGATCGGCATAAACGGTATCGAAAAGTTCTTTCAGGAAGGCTTCGGTCACCACCACGGGAAGAACGAAGTTATTCAGCTCGTTATTTTTATGGATGTCTGCAAAGAAGCTCGAAACAACCACACGGAAACCGTAATCGGCAATCGCCCAAGCTGCATGCTCACGGCTCGAACCCGAACCGAAGTTCTTTCCGGCAACCAGAATCCGACCGCCATAAAGCGGGTTGTTCAAAACAAAATCTTCGTTCAAAGAACCGTCCGGATGGTATCGCCAGTCACGAAACAGATTCTCTCCGAAACCTTCTCTGGTTGTCGCTTTCAAAAAGCGTGCGGGAATGATTTGATCCGTATCCACATTCTCGAGGGGGAGAGGCACACAAGTGCTCGTCAGTATATTGAATTTCGTTTTCATATCTTCAACTGCCATTTAAAATCATATAAACACTCTCGGATCGGTAATCACGCCGGTTACCGCCGCTGCCGCAGCCACCAGCGGACTGGCCAGCAATGTGCGGCTTCCCGGCCCCTGACGCCCTTCAAAATTACGGTTACTGGTAGAAACCGCATACTTTCCGGCAGGGATTTTATCGTCATTCATTGCCAGACAAGCCGAACACCCCGGCTGTCGAATCACGAACCCCGCCTCGGCAAGCACCTTGTCTATTCCTTCTTCACGGATCTGCGCATCCACCATCCACGAACCGGGAACCAGCCAGGCAACCACGCCATCGGCCTTTTTCCTTCCTTTCACCACAGAGGCAAAGGCCCTGAAGTCCTCGATGCGCCCGTTGGTACAAGCGCCGAGAAACACATAATCGATCTTCTTGCCCAACAAACGCTCTCCGGGAGAAAAGCCCATATAGTCGAGCGATTTCATAAACGATGCCCGCGTCACTTCATCCATGTTTTCCGCAACCGGGATATGTTGCGTGACTCCCATCCCCATTCCCGGGTTCGTGCCGTAGGTAATCATCGGCTCTATATCGGCGGCATGGAAACGAACTTCTTTATCGAATACAGCATCGTCATCGCTCTTCAATGTTTTCCAATAGGCCAGCGCCTTCTGCCACGCTTCACCCGTAGGAGCATGCTCGCGTCCTTTCAAATATTCGAACGTCACTTCGTCGGGGGCCACCATACCTCCCCGCGCTCCCATCTCGATGGAGAGATTGCAAAGCGTAAGCCTGCCCTCCATCGACAACCGCCGGACAGCCGAACCTGCATATTCCACAAAATAACCGGTGGCGCCGCTTGTAGACATTTCCGCCATCATGTAGAGAGCAAGATCCTTAGCCGTTACCCCTTTGCCCAATTCACCGTCTATGGTGATGCGCATCGTTTTCGGGCGAGACTGCAATATACATTGGGAAGCCAGAACCATTTCCACCTCACTCGTGCCGATGCCGAAAGCGATCGCCCCCAAAGCGCCGTGAGTGGACGTATGCGAATCTCCGCAAACGATCGTCATGCCCGGCAAAGTCAAAGCACGCTCCGGACCCACCACGTGAATGATTCCGTTCTTCGGGTGCATCATTCCGTAATGAGTCAACCCGAATTCTTCGGCATTTTGCTTCAGCGTATCCACCTGAGTCCTCGAAACCGGGTCTTCAATCGGCTTGTCCTGATCGTGTGTCGGAGTGTTATGGTCGGGCATGCAGAACACTTTTTCGGGACGCAGCACTTTCAGCCCCCTTGCACGAAGCCCTGCAAACGCCTGCGGGCTGGTCACTTCGTGGCAATACAACCGATCGATATAAAGTTGCGTAGGACCGTTCTCGACCGTAGCCACCACGTGCGCATCCCATATTTTGTCAAATAACGTATTCATGAATCTATATTTTAAATTTATTGATACAATCTATATAAGCCTCGACGGAAGCCGCTATGATATCGGTGTTGGCTCCGAATCCGTAATACATCTGTTTGTCGTACTCTACCTGCATGTGCACTTTCCCCATGTCGTCACTTCCTTTGCTGATGGCCTGAATGGTAAATTCCTTCAGCGTCATGTTACGGTCCACAATCTTCTTCAAGGCCTTGATGGCAGCATCTACCGGCCCATTGCCCGTAGCACAGGCTTCAAACTTCTCACCCGAAATGTTCAATCCCAGGCTCGCTACCGAACGAACACCTACTCCGCTCGTCACTTGCAGATAGTCTAGCTTAATCCGATGGTTCTGTGTCCGGTCGGCTCCTGCCAATACCAGGATATCATCATCGTTGACGTCTTTCTTTTTATCCGCCAGCTTCAAGAATTCTTCGTACACCTGATCCAGTTTCTCCTGCTCGAGTTGCACTCCTAAAACAGAAAGGCGGTTTTTTAGTGCCGCCCGTCCGCTGCGGGCAGTAAGAACGATTGAATTATCATCGACTCCTACTTCACGGGGATCGATAATCTCATACGTATGCGCGTTCTTCAGCACACCGTCTTGATGGATGCCCGAAGAGTGAGCGAAAGCATTCCGCCCCACAATCGCCTTGTTGGGCTGTACAGGCATATTCATCAAACTGGAAACCATACGGCTGGTGGAATATATCTTGCGGGTATTGATATTCGTCCGGATATCTATTTCATGATGACTCTTCATGATCATCGCTATTTCCTCGAGCGCGGTATTTCCCGCACGTTCGCCGATACCATTGATTGTTACCTCCACCTGCCGCGCTCCGTTCAATATACCGGCTACCGTATTTGCCGTAGCCATTCCCAAATCGTTATGGCAGTGGGTTGAAATAACGGCATTGTCGATACCTTCCACATGATCGACCAGGTATTTTATCTTAGCCCCGTATTCCGCAGGAAGGCAGTATCCGGTAGTATCCGGAATGTTTACCACCGTAGCGCCCGCTTTAATCACCGCTTCGATGACGCGCGCCAGATATTCGTTATCGGTACGTCCGGCATCTTCGGCATAAAACTCTACATCCTCTGCAAAACGGCGTGCATACTTCACGGCAGCAACCGCCCGTTCGATGATCTCCTCCCGATTCGAACCGAACTTATACTTAATATGCGAATCGGAAGTTCCGATACCGGTATGGATACGTTTACGCTTGGCAAAACGCAGCGCTTCCACCGCCACGTCGATGTCTTTCTGTACGGCACGTGTCAAAGCGCAGACAGTAGGCCAAGTCACCGCTTTCGAAATCTCTATCACGGAATTAAAATCGCCGGGACTTGAAACAGGAAAGCCGGCTTCAATCACATCCACTCCCAAAGCCTCCAAAGCCTTTGCCACCTGAATCTTTTCCACTGTGTTCAACTGGCATCCGGGTACTTGTTCGCCATCCCGAAGCGTCGTATCAAAAATAAACAACCTATTATCCATATCATTATTTTTTCTCAAAGATTCCTATAAACAAAAAAACCTTTCACACCGGGAAGTGAGAAAGGTTTTCGTTTATCCTTTAATTATACATATTTATGCACAGCACCCACTTCCACTAACCCTCGATAGTAGAATAATAATACCGCTCAACAAAATATGTATAAACATTTGATTCATATGCTTGCCATTAATTGGATAAGACAACGCAAAGGTATGGATAAATTCTTTATTTCCAAATAACACATCACATTTTTGCACATCGAACAAACATTTTATAAGCAAATCTCTTTATTCAATAACAAAATTACGTTATCGGGCGATTGAGTAGCAAGACAATGAGGTAATCCAGCGGGTGTATCAATCAAAGGAATAAGCATTAAACAGAATTTCGGTAAATTAGGGATAGTCGCACAAAAGAGTTTAAAATACAACCAATTGATTGTCAGATTGATAAATATTTGGTATCTTAGTATCAGAAAATAAAAAATCCCCCGAACCTCTGGTAAAGGTCAAATTCGGGGGAAATGAAGTTGAAAACCTCATGGCAAAAGTACAAAATTTATCTGATATACAGCAAGAGATTGCATTTACTGAGTTTGATTTTTATCGTCGATATGAAGAAACTTTCAAATCCAGTGAACTTGGCCGCATCAAGTCACATCTTCCTCTTGGAGAGATGGCACTATCGTTTGGTTTGATAGATGCGGCTCCGAAGAGTATAAGAGTTAAGAGAGGAAGAAAGTGTTTCTTTACTCCTGAGGGTAAGGTGGCGTTAGCGTTCTTGAAGATGTATACCGGGTTGTCGGCTCCGAAGTTAATGGATGCTCTGAATGGAAACATTCATTATCAGATTTTCTGCGGAATTCGTATTAGTCCTGAGAGCCGGTTGACAAACTACAAATTAATTGACAGCATATTGTTGGAACTGTCCAAGAAGTTGAAGATACAGGAGCAGCAGAAGATACTTGCAGATGCTTGGAAGCCATACATGAAGAATCTTGATACAGTCTACACAGATGCGAGCTGCTATGAAAGCCTGATGCGTTTCCCGACCGATGTGAAGTTGCTTTGGGAATGTGTCGAGAGAGCATATAAGATGATGTGTTGTATCAGTACCAGACTTGGCGAGCACAGGAAGAGAACGAAATACAATGACATTGAGAAAGCGAACCTGGCTTATAGGAAGCAGCGCAAGCACACTTACAAGCAGACTAGGAAGATGATAATGAGACTGCTTTCCTTGCTGGGCAAGATACTCGGTGAGATCCGCAGACAGATGCGTATTCATCCGGGTAATGAACTCTTGAATGACAAGCAGTTGGATATACTTGAGAGGATTACGATGGTATATCGACAGCAGAAGAAGCACTTTAGGAGTGGCGACTCCCGCGAGAGCATACCGAATCGAATAGTAAGCCTCAGCAAGCCTTATGTGAGACCGATAGTCAGAGGCAAGGAGACCAAGACTGTAGAGTTTGGAGCGAAGTGCAACAATATATTGATTGATGGAATATCGTTCATTGAGAAACTCTCTTTTAATGCGTTTAATGAGGGTACCAGACTGAAGCATTGTGTATCCTTGGCACGGAAGCTTACCGGTGAGCAAGTGACAAAGATAGGTGGTGATCAGGGATACTCTGGCAATGTCAATAGGACTTTCTGTAAGGAGAACAAGATAGAAACCTCATTCACCCGGAAAGGCAGAACGGGAAAGAATGAAGTTAAGAATGCGACAAAGAGGGAGTTGGCAAGAGTGCGGGCTACAGCAATGGAAGGTTCATTCGGAACTCAGAAGGAGCATTACGGACTACGAAAGGTAGCCGCAAGGATAAAATCCACAGAGATCTTACTGATTTTCTTTGGCATCCACACGGCAAATGTTGTCAGCCTCGCAAAGAGAGAAGCAGAGCAAAGGAATCTTGCAGCCTAAAGTTCCACCCGTGGAACCCAACTTTACGGAGGTGGTGGCTCCAAACGTGATTGAAAATGAAAAATCGGCTCTAAAACGGAGCCGATGATATAGAAATAACGATGAGTGCAATCGCAAAAATACGGGAGAGTCTGCCGGTTGACTCAAATGGAATAAATTAAATGACTTTCCCTAAATTA
>NZ_ATZH01000031.1 GCF_000428105.1 Bacteroides pyogenes DSM 20611 = JCM 6294
GACAGGAATAAATGTGCCGCTTTGTCCCAGTTCTATAAAATCGCCTTTGGAAGTATTGACGCAGGACTGTTCTTCTGCATAACGGGACTTGCTGTCATAAAATCTCCAGACAGGGATATTGAGTTCCGCCAGCCTTGATTTATAAGTTACTTTGTGTTCCTTGCAGTACATAATAATTTCTGCAACTTCTTCTCGTGTCATCATAAGTTTTATTTTTGGGCACAAAGATACTGGTCGAAGAGATTGCAGAAAATACGTGGTTTACCGGAGGCTTACCAATTAAAAGAAACCGCAGTTCTTTTTTTTAATGGATAGTTCTTATTTCAATTCCAAATGGTTCAATTAAAAGCAAGGCTGCGAAACGCGGTAGCGGACAGTGTATCATATTTCAATTCCAAATGGTTCAATTAAAAGAAGCAATTGCGGCTTCCTTGTTATCGAAGGTTCGCCATTTCAATTCCAAATGGTTCAATTAAAAGAGCATTGTCTAATCTTAAAATACACGATTATGTTTATTTCAATTCCAAATGGTTCAATTAAAAGCTCCGCCCTGGGCGCTCCGGGTGTGAAAATCGTCAATTTCAATTCCAAATGGTTCAATTAAAAGGTTCCCGCCAACACTCCGCTTTCTGACAGGAGTTATATTTCAATTCCAAATGGTTCAATTAAAAGCTCTACTCGCAGATTATGTTTAAGCTCGTTCATTTCTATTTCAATTCCAAATGGTTCAATTAAAAGTTACGGCGGCGTTCCTCCTCCTCGGCATATTTCTATTTCAATTCCAAATGGTTCAATTAAAAGTGAATTCACCTCCGTTATTGATCGCCAGATTGCAAATTTCAATTCCAAATGGTTCAATTAAAAGAGCCGGAAGCAGACTTCCAATTGACTGAAGCATATCATTTCAATTCCAAATGGTTCAATTAAAAGTCCGCCGCGGACTTCTCCTCGATGCCCTCTACTCCAATTTCAATTCCAAATGGTTCAATTAAAAGCGCCCTTGGCTCCGGGAACGCCCTGATCACCCTTATTTCAATTCCAAATGGTTCAATTAAAAGCTTCGCTATCATCAAGTAACTCATATAACTTCTCTCATTTCAATTCCAAATGGTTCAATTAAAAGAAGGTAGAATAATCGAATTCGCATCCAATGCTGATTTCAATTCCAAATGGTTCAATTAAAAGTATGAGGAGTTGTTTTGGAACTCTGCTTTCTCTCATCTATTTCAATTCCAAATGGTTCAATTAAAAGGTTGTTTGGGTTGTTTTTAACCCAGTTGGTTGTTATTTCAATTCCAAATGGTTCAATTAAAAGTATGAGGAGTTGTTTTGGAACTCTGCTTTCTCTCATCTATTTCAATTCCAAATGGTTCAATTAAAAGGTTGTTTGGGTTGTTTTTAACCCAGTTGGTTGTTATTTCAATTCCAAATGGTTCAATTAAAAGTAATGGTGTATACTATAAGGCCTTACAGGATGTTCATTTCAATTCCAAATGGTTCAATTAAAAGGAATATATAGAACTTCTCGCCTATGCCGATTTCTATTTCAATTCCAAATGGTTCAATTAAAAGAAAGAGTATAAAAAAGCCTTTGATTTTCCTTGCGTTATTTCAATTCCAAATGGTTCAATTAAAAGAGGACGAAGCTAACGCGGAAGCGGAGAAGTTCAGGGATTTCAATTCCAAATGGTTCAATTAAAAGCAGGTAGAGTCGCTCCGCAATGCAATTAACAAGCTAAATTTCAATTCCAAATGGTTCAATTAAAAGATTGCCTATTTATACGGAGTATCAGAAACCAACTCAATTTCAATTCCAAATGGTTCAATTAAAAGCTTACGGCGGCGTTCCTCCTCCTCGGCATATTTCTATTTCAATTCCAAATGGTTCAATTAAAAGTTGATGCAGCCGGATTCACACGTAGTTCCGGTAATCGATTTCAATTCCAAATGGTTCAATTAAAAGCATCGCATCGGAATGTCAGTTTCAACGTTCTCTGATTTCAATTCCAAATGGTTCAATTAAAAGAATTGTTTGCCCGCTTTCCGTACAGCAGGAGTTCGATTTCAATTCCAAATGGTTCAATTAAAAGAGCGCGTTGAACGCGTGCATCCCCGGTGTATTGCCATTTCAATTCCAAATGGTTCAATTAAAAGTCTATTATAATATATAATCACACTTTGATTTTCCATTTCAATTCCAAATGGTTCAATTAAAAGTGCTTTTCGAACGCGGAAGAAGAGGGATGTTCGAGGGAAAATTTCAATTCCAAATGGTTCAATTAAAAGTCGGGCAGCATCAGGTTCTCCACAGCCATGTTATTATTTCAATTCCAAATGGTTCAATTAAAAGATTGCCTACTTATACGGAGTATCAGAAACTAATTCAATTTCAATTCCAAATGGTTCAATTAAAAGTGAGTATATAGAACAGTCTCTTAAGCTGTCATTGCTATTTCAATTCCAAATGGTTCAATTAAAAGGCCTATGCCGATTTCTTGGGAGTGATGGACGTTTCACATTTCAATTCCAAATGGTTCAATTAAAAGCCATACTTAAAGGAATAATAAGCAATTGATTTTCAATCAAATATTTTTCAGAAAGAGCATTTTAAATTTAAAAAACTTGTCGATATTCAATGATAAGAAAATCACTAGTTATCGACAACATTATAATACATTGATTTTCAGAATGTCAAAGAACATAATAGACAGGCTTTTCCTAATATCTGCTTGAAGTGAAGAACATCGACGCACAATTATAAAAAATTGTCTATACTACTTCTTTCTTTCCCAACAATTTGCTTGTCAAGCCACTTCTCACTTCTACCGGAAAAAATAATCAAACTATCAGTATTCATATCCATTATTTTTTGAGCTTTCAAAGTTAATTCTTTTAGTTTTACCTCTGAAATTTCACCTTCAAAAACAGAATTTTGTATCCAATTCAAATATTTCCGACAGAGCTTCAACATTTTACTTACACGCTTTTCGCCACAATCATAAACTAAAATTATGTACATTATTCACCACCACATTTTAAACGGTTTGTATTCTTCAATTCCTAACAAATGCTTGCAGAGTTTATAACATTCTAATTTTATCAAATGCCGATAACTCACTTTTCTTTTTAATGAACGATGCTGAATAGTTTCATTCAAACGCTCTTCAAATGCTTGTACAAAAACTCGCTTACCGGCAGGATTTAAGAGACATCGATTGATTTTACTTTCAAAATGGCGTTCTTGCAATTCTCTTTTATTTAACAGCTTAAAAATTACTCTATCGACCAAAATAGGCTTAAATATCTCTGAAATATCTAATGAAAGAGAATATCGTCTTTCACCTGGTGTATGCAAATAACTAACAGTAGGATTGAGTTGTGTCTGATGAATGGCGCGTAGACACTGGCTATAGCACATCATATTACCGAAAGAAATCAACGCATTAACTTCGTTTTGTGGCGGCTGTTTCGTTCGGCCTCCCATTTCAAAATCATTTATGATTATATCAAACCCTTCATAATAAGTTTGCCTGATATTACCTTCCAATCCCATTATCTCATCTACGGCTGTAGCTAAAGAAAGCTGCAAAGTATAATGTTCTATCTTCGCAAGCAAATCATCCAGCTCTTTGCCTCGCGTATTGTAATAACGCAAATTTTTCTGCATGTTGAATGATGCGCCTTCCACAAACTTCCGTGCAAGTTCTATTCGTTTCTTCTTATTCTGATAAGTGGAGGTCTGTGCCAAAAGCATCTTACCGGACAATAATCCATCTTTTGGCATAAACGAACCGGTGTAATTTTCGTAATAATCAAAAAAATGAACAGCTATTCCATTTTGTCCCAAAAAGTTGTATAATGAACTATTAGCGTTCAGTGAACCGAAAACATAAAATTCGGCAATGTCTTCCACGGGCAGATAACGCGGCTGTCCTTCTTGCAGATGGCCATCTCCATCTTCTATTACAGGCGTAAAACGCAATGTATTATCTTTGCGCTGAAGTGTGCCGGGATTAAAAAGATAATAAGTCTTTTTCATTTTTCTTCATTGACGTAACAAAATTCATAGTAACTGCATTTTTTGCATATTCTGGCATTGATTACACTCGGACAAGCTTCAGATAGCACAATTCTTACAATCTCTTTTTCCATTTCCTGTATTTTTTCTCTGTCAACATCTGAAAGCGTAACCTGTGCCGTATGCCGAAGTGCAGGATATTCCAGTATACCAACCACACCATCAATGCCGGTTTTTTCTAGGACGTAAATATAGTATTTCACTTGCCATTCGTGCGCGTTTTCTATTTTATCCGAACGTTTGATTTCGTGAATTACTCTGTTCTTAGCATCGTAATAATCGATTTTTATTCTTCCCATTTCCAGTTCTTCATATCTTTCGGGGCGTTGCGGATAAGCAGTTTCATGAATTAGCTTACCATCGTAAACTAAGTCGGAAGTATGCTCCATGTTTATTCCGTTTGCGAAAAGCCAAAGTTTTCGTTTACAGACTTGGTAGTAATTGAAATGGATACCTGTTAATATCATAATAATGAGATAAAGCGGATTTTACTCCGCTTTATTATTAAAATTGATTTTCGTAATCGAAAGCCATCATTAAGTCTACAAGTTTCTGTTCCGCTTTTTCAAGGGCATCTGCTTGTTCTCCGGTCGTTGAGATATAACCTCCGGCTTGCAATGTAATGAATGTATCTACATTATTCAGAGACTCATCAACGACTGGTTGCGCTTTACCGGAATCTTCTTCGGACAATTTTGCCCTGATGCTTCCTGCAATTAAATTGGCATTATCACTGATTGAAATCGCAAGAGTATCCATTAAACTGAATGTCCGCGATTGATTGGATGTTATTCTCCAGTTTACAATTGCTTTAGCCAAACCTTTAATCCACTTTTCACGCAACTTTTTTGGAGCCACCAGGCATTCACCGAAAACATTTTTCGATTGAACCCATCCTTCAGCTTTCAACTTTTCGATCGTTTCATCCGACATTTCCGGCTCAAGTTGATTTGTTGAAACAGAAAACAACCTCCTCAGGTCTATGGCAATATCGGAGATAAATAAACCGCTGGCACGACTGTTCTTATCCTTTATCCATTTTCTGCTTAAACTTCTGTCTTTTCCCTCAAGGAATACAGCAATTTCTTCATCAGAAAGCTCATTCCCTTTCTCATCCCTCACAATCACACGATTGTTCGGTCTATCACTTCTGTCAAATGAAACATTTTCATTATCCAAACCGGCTAAAAGCGGATGGAGTCCTCTCATTGCAGAGATAGAAAGCGGGCTTCTTCTTTTTAAAGTCCTGTCTTTACCGCCTTTGGTAGCTTTCATCCATCCACCAAACAGTTGATCGACATAAGAAGGATCGCAAGTTCCGTACACCTCCCCTTCCGTTAGTTCTTTTTGCTTTGTTACATCAAAAAGAAAAGTCGTCGGACTTGGGGTTTCGTTTAAAAATTCACAGATAGAATCCAGTACGGATCTTTTCACTTGTTGTCCGCTTGAAAAAGGAATGCGACGATTAAACTGAGCATCATAATAATACTTCTGGCCATCTGCAACGCAAAAAACCGTGTGCTCTGCCCTTTTGAGCGTACGAACGTAAATAGTATTACTCATAGTTGTGTATTTTAATAGTTTATGATTGTTTTTCTACAAAAGCGTAATCGAATTTCAGCAAAGTATTGAAGTAAGTGAATTCTTCGTTAGTCATTAGATGCACCTCATCTTTCAAGGTTTTTAATTGTTCCAAGTCACAATCTTCCACACCGGCAACCATTTCAGTGAGGGCATCGATAAATAGTTTCTTTGATTTTGCATCAAGCAGTTTCTTCTCTATCAGGTTTTTCCTTTCCGTTCCCGAAGCCCCTTTCCTATAACGCAGAATCAGCTTAGCCAATTCTATTGTATAGTCTTTAAATTCTTGTTTGTTTTTAGACAACATAGCTATTAACCAGGTTTTATATGATTGATAAATAATTATTTGTTCTTCTTTTTTAAAAACGAAACTCCTTGACTCTCGCATATACTTCTCCAAGTCTTTCGGACGCAAAGCCTGTAGTCCGATACTTCCCAACTCACAAGCTCTTTTTATATGCATTCCATAAAGAGCTTGAAACTCTTTATCGTCAAAACAATCTGAACCACTGTAGAGCTTTCTGAAGACATCTTTGAGCTTTGTTCCCGATTTTAAATAAATAGGAATAAACCCTATGGTTTTATTTGTTTGCCCGAAACTATAGATATAAGAAGCCAAGTTTTTATCGGGATAGAACCGTGAAAGACTGAAAAACAAATTTGACCAACTTATCATCGCAATTTCAATTGAATCGCTGGTTGGTGCAAATACCC
This sequence comes from Bacteroides pyogenes DSM 20611 = JCM 6294, assembly GCF_000428105.1. Lineage (GTDB taxonomy): Bacteria > Bacteroidota > Bacteroidia > Bacteroidales > Bacteroidaceae > Bacteroides > Bacteroides pyogenes. The sequence goes on from NZ_ATZH01000031.1 coordinate 6,374, forward strand.
CTTCATTTTGAAGAGTTAAGAAGTCAAAATCTTCGCGGTAATTTTTCCCCAATCTATACGTCAGCCACTGGCCATTCCAGGAATTAATTTTATATTCTTTTAATTGTTTCAAAGTAGGATCATTTAAATATTTCCGATAATACTTCCAGCCCTCAAAAACCAACAACAGTAATTCAGCGTCATCAATCAGCAGATTATAACCGCCTGCCACGCCAATACCCAACCCGGATCCAATCCAGGAATAAAAGATATCTTCCTCTTCGCTTTCTGCAACAATATCGGTTACAAGCCCCGATGTACTTGCAAACTCATCTGCCTCTGACGCAGGATAACCTAATGCAAAACTGGCATCGGGAGATTCTTTTTCTACTTTAAAATAAAGATTCTCCAGCTTCTCCAATCTTTCATCTACAGTCAAAAGATGCGGTTTCTGCCCACTTTTCATCTGAACAAACGGAGAGTTAGTTACCCATTGCATATATTTGGGATGATTAAAGAACAGCTCAAAATACTCTTCCCTAAAAAAGTCTCTGGCAGATAAACTCTTATTGAATTTTTCATTAAAAGCTTTCAAAAACGATTTTCCAATTAATGCAGTTATCATATTATCACTCCTAAACTTTTATTTATCATAGTAACATCCAATCCCATTTCCGAAGAATAGGCATAATCGGGAACAATAAAAGGGCGGTTTCCTTTATCGATCTGTCTCTTTTTGGAAACAGCGGAGAAATAGGTCGGAATTTCTAACCGAAGTCTTGTCTCCAAGTCTCCATTCTCATATGCAAACACATCACTTTCCGTTATACATGCAACATTGTCTATTTCTAACAAATCGAACAATATCGCTCTACTGTTGTGAGTCAAGCAGTCGATCGAAATATTCCCATTGGTTTTAAAAACCGAATGCTCTTCAATCTCTAAAAAATCAATGGAAGTAAATACTTCATCGATTTTGCTCTGCAGTTCTCTCTCGTGCAAAGGCTTACCGTCTTCCAGAACTTCAAACGATTTCTTAAGAATTTCCGGCGTGTATGGTCTTGCTTCTTTTTCGTTATCCAACGGAGCTGTTACATAGATATCTTTCAATTTGCCAATAGTATCTTTGGACCTTTTTCTATTGACTCTTCCAAATCGCTGAATCATTGCGTCTAATGGCGCGCACGCGGTAATCATCAAATCAAAACTTATATCCAAACTGACTTCTACAATTTGAGTAGAAACGACAATGCAAGCCTCGCCCGACGTATTGAATTTCCCAAGAGAATTGCCTTCCGCGTCTACCCCCAACAAATCGGTTTCTTTTTCATTCCGGTCTTTCCTTTTAAAGCGGCTGTGCAATAACAAAGACGGAACAAAGGGATATTCTTCTTTGATATATTGATAGACTTCCTGGGCCGTCTTCACCCGATTCTGTACAATCAAAACTTTCTGATTACTTTGGATAGCCTTATCTATGACAGATGTAAGATCATGAAATGAATTTGCTTTATGAATGATATGCCGGTCGTATAGATTCAGCTCCTCGTCGGGGAGCTTGACTTCCAACACATCATCACCTAAAATCTCCATTATTTTATGGTAAAGCACAGATGGCATCGTAGCTGTACCAATATGTATCCTGCAATCGATCTTCTTCAGAATCTCGACTAATTTTAAAACAATTGCCTGAGAAATGCCGGAATAAGTATGCACTTCATCCAAGATGACATCGCAACCTTTCAAGTCGAGAATCATTGCCTCGTAACCTTTCATTCCAAAGGCCAAAGCAGACAGTTGATGCGGTGTAAGTATTTTGACAGATGAGCCAATATGGGATTGAATAACCGTTTCTTCGTCATTGTTCTTCCGTTTCACCACTTTCGAAGTAGAATGAAGCACTCTGACATCCAAATCAGGATTGTCCTTTTCAAGATCATTGGCAACTCTCTTGTACATCGCGTTTATCGACGCTTGATATGGGAGTGTGTAAAATACTCGCCCAATACATCTTCTGAAGAGGTAATCTGTCTTTCCCGCACCCGTAGGCGCGACCACTACTGTATGTCTCTTTGCACTACTCGCATCCAGCAATGAAAGCGAATAAAGATCATTCGGGCGATTATAAAAAGACAAATCGGGAGTAACGAACATCCGCGGCAAGAACTTTTCCGCCTCACCTATAACTGCAGAAGCAAAATGATCGGCCCCCATCAAAAGACCTTTCCATTCCGAAACAGCTCTTTCTCTTGTCCTTTTCTCGCAATAATCAATACAATACTGCAAATTTTCAGTAGCCTCTTGTACAGATATTCTTCGATACGGGATGCCCAATTCTCCCAATACCAGCCATGCTTTTTCAGACCATTCCTCCCATTTACCCAAATGAAATTGCAGATAATCACATTCTTCTTCTAAATCCAACAATCCGAGACCGGAGACATCTTTTTTTACAGATTTATGATGACTTACAACCATTTCGATCAGCTTGTTCCATTCATCTTTCGGGAAAGCGGAAAGAAAGAATAAAGAAGCTATTTCGTGACGGAAAACGGTATCATCAGGCCTTCGTTTCATTCTTAACCTGTTTTGAAAAACAGGATGGGCCTTGCCGATGTCATGAAGAATAGCACCGTTTCTGGCTACGCTTCTGTCCATAGCAAGATAACCTGCAATTTTTTCTACAACCAATACAACTTGCTTAGTATGGGCAAGCAAAGTTGTCCATTCGGGAGCCGATTTGGCAAATAATTCATCCATTAGTAGCTTTTAACAGGTGTTCCAATAATTTTGAGCCAACCATACATCTGATTGCCTGTTTTCCGGTCTATACCCACCGGAAAAGACTTATCATTTTTCTCAAAAACAAGTTCAAAGCCCGCAAATGCTTCTTCATCATCAAACTCGCTTTCCGACAAGGTCAATATTTGCTGAGGAAGCATGACATCTTCATTTCTTACAAGACATACATGTTGCATCAAAGCTTGCTCGGCATCTTTCAAGTCTTTGAAAGCCAAATAAAGAACAGGGTTAAGCAAAACCCCACGAACGATGATCGATGTCGGTCTTTCAAACAAGTACTTTTGTCCTTTTTTTGTCTGATTCCATCCTCTGGCTTGTATTACTTCCTGCTGCTGGGAGACTTGATCGTAAGACAAACGGTGTCTGACAATCTTCTTTATTCCTGAAATATCTAGTAATTCCGGAAAAAGTTTTTTTTCAATCCCTTCCAGAATACTCGGTGTCAGAAACTGCTGAGAAAAAGTTTCGCTATCTCTTACGGCTGTCCACGGTTTGATAAAGCCGAATGGACCCACATATTTTATAACATAAAGTTTCTCGTCCATAATTACCATTATTTTAATGCTCCAAACCCAATCCCTGTGCTGTTGCCAATGCCGACATCCCACGCAAATGCCACAATCTCGGGACTTCCTTCAATTATTACCGGACACATGGTCACTCTGTTTTTTATGTTCTTATAAGAAATTATTTTAGTTCTTGGAGAATGATATTCTTTGTCAAAATATACTTTTACATTCTCAGTATCCAGCCCCGCTATTTTAGCTTTTGCTTTTAGTGTTTCAGCCATAAGTTTACCTGCTTCTTCATCCAAATAAGTATAATGAGTCTCTTTGCCTTCGTTATTATATCTTTTTATCAAAACGGGACTTGCCAATGAAAAACGTTCTTTTTCTGAAAATAGAGGAGTATATTGAATACGAATATCTACAACCCGTGCGTCGGCAAACATTTCCGGCTGTTCCAAAATATTTTTAACAACATTCTTCACCTGTTGAACGTCATAAAAGTTTAAAGTAAAATAAGAACCATTTCTTAATTTGACGCCTTTATTGGTGATATCAACATTTTGCAACCACGAAAAAGAGTACAAACTTATTTTTCCGTGCTCATTATTATTCCCACCCAGCCATTTGTGTACACAACCTGTAAGTAAAGGCTGATAATTAAAACCAATCAGCCGATCAGAGCTTGATATTTTTATATGTATTCTCATAGTCTTCTTTTTTTTTGCAAATATAACAAATAATTAACCCTCACAAACTAAGTAAAGGAAAAACAAAAAAGACAAAGTATCTAAGTTTAATCGAACTTGATTAAAAAATGCCAAGAAAAAGTTACCTTAAACTAAGAACAATAATAACGAAACAAAAAAACGAAGATTAGAAAAGACTTAAATCAGAAATAAGTCTTTCCTGCCGCTTGACGGTAAGTTTCCAACAGATCTTTCATCACCTCATCTACAGACTCCCGACGGGAAACGAGAGCAGCAACCTGACCTATTTCCAACTCTCCCTGCTCCAAATCGCCTTCAAAGATTCCTTTCTTCGCACGCCCTTTGCCGAGCAGCGCACGCAATTCTTCGACGGAAGCTCCGCGGCTTTCCGCCTCTTCCACCGCATCGCGGAAAGCATTCTTTACCAGACGCACAGGGCTCAGCTTTTTCAGTAGCAACTTCGTATCCCCTTCGCCTAACCCCAGACAAAGCGACTTAAACTCTTTGCTTGCAGAACTCTCATCGGTCAGGGCGAAACGCGTACCGATCTGAACGCCTTCGGCGCCCAGCACCATAGCCGCCAGCATGCTTTCTCCGGTAGCTATGCCTCCGGCTGCAATCAAAGGCAGTGTGGTTGCCCTGCGCACCGAAGGTATAAGGCAAAGCGTAGTGGTTTCTTCGCGCCCATTGTGTCCTCCGGCCTCAAAACCTTCGGCTACTACGGCATCTACACCCGCTTCTTCACATTTCACGGCAAAACGCGAAGAAGATACGACGTGAACCACCGTGATGCCCCGTTCTTTCAGCCAAGAAGTCCACGTCTTCGGGTTTCCGGCGGAAGTAAAAACGATTTTCACTTTCTCCTCCACCACGATATCCATGATCTCTTCAATCTGAGGATACATCAAAGGAATGTTCACACCGAACGGCCGGTCGGTAGCCGCCCGACATTTGCGGATATGTTCGCGAAGGGTTTCCGGATGCATGGAACCGGCTCCGATAAGCCCCAGCCCGCCGGCATTGCTCACCGCAGAAGCCAGCCGCCAACCGCTGCACCAAACCATACCCGCCTGCACAACGGGATATTGGATGCCGAAAAGAGAAGTAATTCTGTTCATCATGATATCATATTGAAAACAAGTTCTGAATGTATAACGCTTTCGGCAAATAATCTGTTCAGCAAAAAGCATCGGGCTTACACGTATCGGCAACAAGCCGCATGAATTCCATCAAACGGTCCGTCGGTCACGAGATTTTTGCCGGAGAACGCATGCCATACCGCCGCGCCTCTTCAAGGAACAATCTGGTGAACGGGAGCATTGATCGATATTGTTACAGAATCGCCATAAGTTTTCAGAACTTCGAGCGTACGCGCGCGGCGTTTCTTACCCTTCCGGTCCCAGAAATCTTTGGTAAAAACCAACATCAGATCGAGACCGCCGATCGCCACCCCCGCCGCTCCGTAACAGTGCACAGCCACATGCGGAGGAACGAAGTCGGCGCCTCTTTGCAAAGTTCCCCTGCCCGTGACGCCTTTCCCTAAGTTTATCGTGTTCGGCTTATAACCGGTACGGGCGTATAAGTGAGCAAAGGGATCGCCCCGCCAAGTATCTTTGGTTACCCGGATTTTCTTCCGAAACACCGGATCCCAATCATAGCGCGTAGTAGGCGTATAGGGCATTAAGCTGAACACAGGGACGGCTTTGGGCAACACAGACGGAAGCGACTCGTCGGGAGACAGCCATCTTTTTTCTTCCGAGATGCGAGGATCGGCCGTACCGACCGAAAAGTCGATGGATCGAAGCGCCTTCCGGTTCAGACGCAACTCCCCGTCGGCTTCAAGCATTTTCCGCAATTTCACCGAATCCTGCTTCGACCATTGGGCATAGCATCCCCCTGCCGACAGTAAAAACACTGCCGATATAAGCCATCTCGTTCTCATTCTCTGTTGTTATTTGCCTGCCGGATGCTTTTGTTTATTTACCACCATCTGTAACCCGTGCCGCAGAGAGGTTCGTCATAACACGGATCGATGCTCCATCTGGTTTTGGGATATTTCCGTTCCTCCCACCAACGGCGGTAACAGGCCGCCGCATCGAGCACTTCCTCGTCCGTCAAAAAATAAATCGGTTCGTAATTTTCGGCATTCGCCAACACCATTTTGCATCCTAATGACGGAGGCGTACCCTGGCGTATGTATTCTATCGTCCAGAGCATACATTCTCCCAAACGGATTTTCCCGTTGTTCATATTATAGACCGACGGGAAAGAGGGAATAATGGTGAGGTCTTCGGCATATTTCAGCAAATCGGGGATATCCTTCTCGGCAAAATGAGGAACCTCTACGACTCCTTTTTCATTCTGCATCTTATACTTGCCCGCTTTCAGTTGCTTTACGAAAACCGAAACATCGGGATTGTTCTGATCCATCTCTTCGCCGTTGCACCCGGTAAAGGAAACAAGCGCGGCAACAGCCATCCATAATATCATTAATGTCTTTTTCATTGCAGCAGATAGTTAGTAAGTCATGCGGAGTCCGCAAAGCAAATTTAAGTTAGTAGGCCGTTTCGTACGGACTGTAGCCAGTTGCGAATCAGTCTTGAAATGGTGAGAGATGCCGGGTTCGGCAAAAACAGCCAGTCTGTCGGTAAGTTTGTAACGGACACCTGCGGCGGCAGTCAAAGCGAGTTGCACGGGTTCTTCCTTAAAACTGTTGTCGGGCGCGCCCGACACGCATTTATCCGCCACTCCGCCTACGGTAGCGTAAATATCCCATTTTTTTGTTTCCGCCAACATCACATTCATTTTTACAGGAATGCCTATATAATGTAGTTTCCGTCCTTCCGAACGCAAGTTCGAATAAAGCAACCCGGTTTCTATGCCCAAGCGTCCGTTCAGCATACGCTCTACTGTCACCCCGCCCGAAAGAGGCATTTTATAGGTTCCACCATCTGCCGGAAGCGCTGTGCCGCCTTGTATTTTTACCGCCCAACGATGTTTCTTTTCGCTCCGGGCATTTGATGGAGCACAGGCAACGCTCTCCTCGTAAACGGGAACCGGATCGGCATTCACATTGGCTGCTTTCCAATATCCGTCGTGCGATTGCCCGGTTCTTTCACCCTCCTGCCTTACAGCAGCAGAGGCCGAAATAGAAATGGAAACGGACAAAGTGATGGAGACGGAATCCGGGTCTTCGTCGTTTACATACTGCGGAAGCATGCCGTACGATTTCGGAGCCTGCTTCGACAATATCGGTTTTGCCAGCTGAGGAAGCCGTTTGACACGGATACCGTCTCCATCGGGTATGCCTTCGCGGGAAGCGACTATCTGCGTGAACGCCTCACTTATTTCCTCTTTGGGAGAGAAGAACCAGACCACCGCCGTCGACGCGGCCAATACCAGCAGCACAGAAGCTGCCGCCGCCACACGGAAAAACAGCAACCGGCGGCGTTGCTGCCCGGCCACAAGAATGTCCTGTTGCAGCTTTTCCCAGAATCCGTCGCGCACTGTCAGTCCGGTGTCCCCAAGACGTGTACGGAACAGATCGGTTATTCCATCATTTTCTTTCTTCATGCTTTGTGTACTCTTTAATTCTTTTTGCCAACAAACACTTTGCCCGATGCAATTGCGAGGTAGACGAATGCTCTTTGATACGAAGCATGGCGGCTATCTCTTTGTGAGACCTCTCTTCAAATACATAAAGATTGAATACAGTGCGGCAACCATCCGGCAATTCGGCGATAAAAGCCATCAATTGCTCTTCGGAGATCTCCTCTCCCCTCATATCCGGCAAGTCCGGAACTTCGGGAAGCTGCTCTTCATGCACTACCAACCGACTCATCTTTTTTTCCCGCCTCAGATAGTCGATCGATTGAGTCACCATCACCCGTGTAATCCATGTAGTGAGGGAAGAATCGCCTCTGAACGAAAAATTGGTAAAGATCTTGATGAAAGCGTCGTGCAATACATCGTGCGCCGCATCCATATCGCCCGTATAGCGGAAACATACCGCCAGCATCCGTTGAGAATAGAGAGTATAAAGTTGTTTGCGGGCCGAATCGCTTCCCGCCCGACAGCCCTTTATAAGTTCTATCTCGTTTTCCAAAGCCAAATGTCTTTTTAAATCGAACGTATGTATGCGCCGTTTATCCTTTAGACGCAAAAGGATGAAGAGTGCTGCAAGGGTATCTGCTAAAAGAAGTTAACGAAGCAGAAGAAAATCACATCATCAACATGCTTTAAAGCTCATGTCGAGTCCCTTCACCGAATGCGTGAGCGCACCCACCGAGATAAAATCTACACCGGCTTCGGCATAAGCGCGCAACGTGTCGAAGGTAATGCCGCCGGACGATTCGGTTTCATATTTTCCTCCCACCATTTCCACCGCTTTCTTCGTTTGCTCGGGTGTGAAATTGTCGAACATGATACGGTCTACCCCGCCCAAGCGAAGTACTTGCTCCAGTTCATCGAAGTTGCGCACCTCGATTTCTATTTTAAGACTCTTGCCTTTGCTGCGGCAATATTCTTTGGCACGGGTAATCGCCTTGTCGATTCCGCCGGCAAAGTCCACATGATTGTCTTTCAGAAGAATCATGTCGAACAGTCCGATGCGGTGGTTCACTCCGCCCCCTATCTTCACTGCCATTTTTTCGAGGATGCGCATGCCCGGAGTTGTCTTGCGGGTATCGAGTACACGCGTATGAAGTCCTTCGAGTCGGGCGGCATATTTGCGGGTCATGGTAGCGATACCGCTCATACGTTGCATCACATTCAGCATCAGACGCTCGGTCTGGAGCAACGACTGCACCTTACCTTCCACAATCATCGCCACGTCGCCGGGCTTCACCTCCGCTCCGTCATTGATAAACACTTCCACTTTCATCGTGGGATCAAAACGGTTGAAAATTTCTTTCGCCACTTCGATTCCCGCCAGCACGCCGGCTTCCTTTATCAACAGCTTCGATTTTCCCATCTCCGTATCGGGAATGCACGAAAGCGTGGTGTGGTCGCCATCGCCGATATCTTCCGCAAAAGCGAGATCGATCAGTTTATCGATCAATTCCTTTTCTTTATTCATTTGTCTTATCTATTCTTATTTGATGTATCACATATTGTTCTTCCGACTTCTTCAGGAAACAATTCACACGATACTTACCGTTGTTTGTTTTCAGCGTACCGATAACAAAACCCGACTCATCGCGCTTCCCCTGATGATTGACATTAAACCCGTCGACCTTATTCTGCGCGAAGAAGTCCTGCATCATTGCGACGGCTTTCTGCTTGTCCACATTGGCGGAATTGGAGGGAAGTATCAGATTGACTTTATCGCCCATGTATTTGCTCAACTCTTGCGAGCTACCCTTGCTCAACGCCGCAACTACCCCCGAAGGTATTTCCTGAGCCATGAGCAAAGGAAGAAACAGAAGTAAAACAGCTATTATCAGAAGTACTCGTTTTTTCATAAATACAAGCTTTTATGTTGAAGTTCAACGTCTAAACATTCAACGATTTACAGGCAAAGGTAAACATTTATTGCAAAATAACACAAAAAAGCCGTATTTTTGTACAATAAATCAGAATTGTAAACGCATGAAAACAACCCTGCTCGTGGTAGGACGAACTGTAGAACCACATTATATTACCGCCATCAACGACTACGTACAACGGACAAAACGCTTTATTTCGTTCGATGTGGAAGTGATTCCGGAGTTAAAGAACACCAAAAGCCTTTCCACAGATCAGCAAAAGGAAAAGGAGGGCGAACTGATCATAAAAGCGCTCCAACCGGGAGACGTGGTCGTGCTGCTCGACGAACGGGGCAAAGAGATGCGTTCGCTGGAGTTTGCCGAATATATGAAACGGAAGATGAATACCGTAAACAAACGGTTGGTTTTCATCATCGGCGGGCCTTACGGATTCTCCGAGAAAGTGTACGGAATGGCGCACGAGAAAATTTCGATGTCGAAAATGACTTTTTCGCATCAGATGATACGCTTGATCTTCGTCGAGCAAATGTACCGGGCAATGACCATATTGAACGGAGGCCCTTATCATCATGAATAATCCGTACCGGAAGCGGTTTGCCGCCATCAGGCGGCGAACGTGCCGGCACCGGAAGCCGGACATATTGGGAAAGAGAGGACGGGAAATCGGCAAAGGATGCCCGTGCAAACAGCGATGAACAACCACGAACAAGAGTTGCAGATATACAATATTCTTCTTTTCTTTGCAACCGAAAACTAATATCAACTCACATGAAACACAAAATTCTCGCACTACTCAGTATGGCTGTGCTAAGCGGCGGAGCCTTTTCACAAAATGTTCATCTCAATCCGCAGCCGCAGGAAATACGATCGGGACAGGAAAAGATCGCACTGCCGGCTTCTTTCCGGCTCGTCGGAGCGGAAGACGCCAATCCGAAAGCAGTGGCACGGCTTCAAACTCTGTTGGGAAACAAAATTCAAAAGCAGGGGCTTCCGGTTTATATCGGAGAGAAGAATGACAAGGCCATGCGCAAATTCAAAAAGATGATACCCGACAAAGCGGAAGGGTATTACCTTGCCGTAAACGGCAGCGGGATTGTGCTTGCCGGAAGCGATGAACGGGGAACGTTCTATGCGGTGCAGACGTTGAAACAACTGCTTACCGGCGGACTGCCTTCGGACAGCCTGAGAAACCGGCTGCCGGAAACAGAAATAAAGGATTACCCCGATATCCGGTTCCGCGGCGTGGTGGAAGGTTTCTACGGGACTCCCTGGAGACATGAAGACCGGATGCGGCAGCTTCGCTTCTACGGTGAGAACAAACTGAACACTTATATCTACGGGCCTAAGGACGATCCTTACCACAGCACACCTCATTGGCGCCTTCCCTACCCCGACAAAGAGGCGGGAGAGCTGAAGAAACTGATTGAAACGGCACATGAGAATGAAGTCGACTTCGTATGGGCCATTCATCCGGGGCAGGATATACAATGGAACGATGCCGACCGCGAAAAAGTAATCGAGAAGTTCGAACGGATGTATCAATTGGGTGCACGTTCGTTCGCTGTCTTCTTCGACGACATCTCGGGCGACGGAACAGACGCGAACCGTCAGGCGGAACTGCTCAACTACATCGACCGCAAGTTTGTCAAAGAGAAAAAAGACGTGACTCCGCTCATTATGTGTCCTACGGAGTATAATAGGAGTTGGTCGAACCCGAAAGGCAATTACCTGACGACGTTGGGTACGCAACTTCATCCCGATATTCAGATTATGTGGACGGGCGACCGGGTGATCGCGGACATGACGCGCGAGGGATTGAACTGGATCAATGAGCGCATTCGCCGTCCTGCCTACATCTGGTGGAACTTTCCGGTATCCGATTACGTGCGCGACCATTTGTTAATGGGGGCGGTGTACGGCAATGAAAAAGGCATAGAGAAAGAGATGTCGGGCTTTGTTTCCAATCCGATGGAGCGCGCCGAAGCGTCGAAAATAGCGCTTTACGGGGTAGCGGCTTACGCGTGGAACATGGAAACGTTCGATTCGCAGCAGTCGTGGGAGAAAGGAATTGCCGCTCTGCTGCCCGACGCTGCGGACGCGCTGCTGACGTTCTGCAAGCACAATTCGGACTTGGGACCGAACGGACACGGTTACCGCCGAGTGGAGTCGGTAGAGATACAGCCCTTCGCCGAACGCTTTGCACAAGCGGTTTCGGCCGGTAAGGAAACGGACATCGACGATCTGATCCGGCTGAAAGCGGAGTTCGAAAAAATCTCCGAATCGGCCGATATCCTGCTGGCGAGCGAAAGCAATCCTACGCTGATCGATGAAATCAAACCGTGGATTTACCGCTTCCGCCTGTTGGGAAGCATGGGAAATGAGGCGCTCTATCTTCAGGAAGCGTTGAAGCACCGGCAAAGGGAAGTGTTCGAACGTAAATACGCTCACCTGAAGTCGTTGCAGAAACTAAGCTACGAAATCGACCAGAGCTACAATCAGAATCCGTATCAGCCCGGCGTGAAAACCGGAAGCAAAGTGCTGACGCCCTTCATCGACACCTTGTTTGCCGCCGCCACCCGGCAGTTTAACCACGCATACGGCACGCAGTTGAGCGTAACTACCCTGTATTCGCCCCACAAGCTGACAAGCGATATCAGGCAACTGCGCAACCAACCGCTGCAAACGAAGAACAACACCGTGCTCATCTCCCCGTTGCTGGAAGTCCTGAAGTGGCCTGCCGGAAAGTTTGTGGAGATTGAGTTCGACCGGACATACGCGGCTTTCGAGCTGGATATTCATTTCGGGAAAAAAGAGTTGCCGTCGTGGGGCAAGTGCGAAGTAACCGCCGACGGAAAGACTTGGGAAGAAGTGGAAGTGTCGAAAGGAGTCAAGAACAAAGCGGTGAAAGCGATCCGCTTCTACAATGCAGGCGACAAAGAAGAGCAAATCCATTTCAGGAAATTTGCCGTGACGCTTCGGAAATAACAACGCACAAGATGTGTCGAAGCCGGAAAGCTTGCCGTTTAACGCGCGCAAACTTTCCGGCTCCTCTTCATTGATAAGCAGATGGTCGGCTTTTCTTTTGCCACCGAGCTTCCGTCATGCCGGAAGAATCATGCAAACGTGCATTGTTCGCCCGCCCGCAACGGCTTGTTCTTTTCTTAACACAAAGTAATCCCTATGCCATGACTGCCTGCTCCGGATAAAACAAAACCTTGAAGCATGCAAAACAGCGGTTTCGTTTGAGCGAAAGAGAGGCTCTGTTCAGGCAAAACAAAAGCTCTGTTCAGGCAAAAGAAAGCCTTTGCTCAAGGAAAGCAGAAGCTCCGTTCAAGCAGCCCCAAGAATCTCTTCCGCAGTAAGTTCGAAGCCGGAACGGGCAACAGGGCTTTGCTTCAGGCAAGATAAAACTTCATTCGCTGCACGAACTGCCGCGTCACTCCCGATTCATCAACCGTTGCTCCGCCATCTGCTCGTATTTCGTTTCCGGCCTGCCGTAGTTGGCATACGGATAAATGGAAATTCCGCCGCGTGGCGTAAACAGCCCGGTCACTTCGATATATTTGGGATTCATCAGCTTTATCAAATCTTTCATGATGATATTCACGCAGTCTTCATGAAAAGCTCCATGATTGCGGAAGCTGAACAGATAAAGCTTCAGGCTTTTGCTTTCCACCATCTTCACATCGGGAATGTAACTGATGCGAATCTCCGCAAAATCGGGCTGTCCCGTAATGGGACACAAGCTGGTGAATTCGGGGCAATTGAATCTTACCCAATAATCATTGCCGGGATGTTTGTTGTCAAAAGCTTCCAACACTTCGGGAGCGTAGTCTTGCTTATACTCGGTGCTTCTGCCCAACAGGGACAATTGTTCTTTTAGTTCGCTCATAACTTATAATGATTGTTTCAGATACTTCTCCAAACCTTCGCGGCGGAGCTTGCAAGCCGGGCATTCACCGCATCCGTCGCCCTGAATGCCGTTGTAACAAGTCAGCGTTTCGCGGCGTATCAAGTCCATCACGCCCAGCTCATCCGCCAAAGCCCACGTCTCCGTCTTGTCTATCCACATCAGCGGGGTGTGAATCACGAAGTGTTCATCCATCGCCAAGTCCAGCGTCACGTTCAACGACTTGATAAACGCGTCGCGGCAATCGGGATAACCGCTGAAATCGGTCTGCGAAACACCCGTCACCAACTGACGGATGCCACGTTCGCACGCATACACCGCAGCAATGCTCAGGAAGAAGAGGTTGCGCCCCGGCACGAAAGTGTTGGGAACACTGCCCTCCGGCTTCTCCTTATCCATCTCCATCGCAGCATCGGTCAGCGAGTTGCGTCCCAGAGTGCCGATGAAAGACACATCCATCACATCGAACGGCACGTTTGCTCTCGCCGCAATACCCTGTGCCAGCTCCACTTCTTTCTGATGTTTCTGTCCGTAAAGGAAACTCAACGCACGAACCTCCTTGAAATGTTTCTTTGCCCAAAACAGACATGTGGTCGAATCCTGCCCTCCGCTGAACACAACCAACGCAGCTTCCTTATTCACGTCAGATTTCCTTTATCTTTAATACATTGTAAGAGATATCCGTGTCGTAAACATCGGTTCCGTCGATTCTTTTTATGGCTTTTACCACCCGTATCGTAACAGGCAGAATGAGAACCTCGTACATGGATTTCAGCACCACCTGAAGTCCCATGATGACAAGCAGCTCCTTCCAGGCGATGATACCTGCGAAAGCTATCGGAAAGAAGATGATCGAGTCGGCGGTCTCGCCCACTACCGTAGACCAAATGGCTCGTGCCGAGAAGTTTTTCCCTCCGCTCGCCACTTTCATCTTGCTCATGACATAAGCATTAAGGAAAGAACCTACCAGAAAGGCCAGCATGCTGGCGGCAAGAATGCGGGGAGCCATGCCGAACACGAAATCGAAATGCTCCTCACCTTCCCAGAAAGGCGCGGCGGGTAAAGCAACGGCTATCAATCCGAGCGCAACAACGAAGAAATTCATGGCAAATCCGCTCCAGATGATAAGGCGAGCCTTTTTGAACCCCCAGACTTCGGCAATGCAGTCGTTGATGATATAAGAAACGGGGAAGACCAATAATCCGGCGGTCACCGTCAGTCCGCCCACTTGAATGACTTTTGTTTCGAGAAGATTGGCTGCAATGAGGCATACATTGAAAAGAATGCCCAGCAACATGAAGGGTACAGATACTTTTTCTTTCATAATTCCTGTTTTTTACGTGGTGTTCTAGAATACACGGCCGCTATTCACGGCATCGCATGTCTTTAATTTTCGGGGTGCAAAGATAGAGAAAAAAACAAAAAGACAACACATCTTCCTGTTATAATCCGCTAAAATAACTTTTCAGGGCATCGACATACTCCTCCATCGCTTTTCTCCCGTCGGAAGTCAGCCGGCAGAGGGTACGGGGTCTCTTGCCGACAAAACTTTTTTCGACTTCGATATATCCCGCCTCGCTTAGTTTATCCAGCTGAATGCTCAGGTTTCCTGCCGTCGACTGCGTCTTTTCTTTCAGATAAACGAAGTCGGCCTCTTCCACCGATAGGAGAATAGACATGATGCCCAGCCGGAGCTGCGAATGTAATAATGGATTCAGTTCTTTGAGCATCGTTTCATGTGGTTATTCATTATATGTCCGGGAATAATCATCATCACCACAAAGATAGCGGCAAACATCAGCAATTTATCATACCCATGAATAAATAAAGAGATGAAAGAGAGCAACAGACCGATCGCCCCGCCTATGATATGCACCTTATACTTCGCAATCAAGCCGGTGAGTGTCACCCCCATCGACATCAACAACGGCATGAGGAAAAGAACGTCTATCCGCACCACAAAAGCGAGAGAAGAGAGGCAGAAACTGACGATGCCGAACAAAGCCCACATCTGCGTTGTAATGCGGTCGATATAATTCCTCGTTCCTTTCTTTCCATGCTTACGTTCGAAGAAAATCGTCAGCGGAAGGGCGGTTAAAGGCAAAGCAAACCAAAGGAAATTCACCTGCCACATGCCTGTATATAGCCACAAAGACCATACTGCCAGCGATATAACGACGGTAGCATATCCCCAAATCAGCAAGGGATAGGCCGCATGACGCGCCGTATTCTCCTGCGTCTCCCGAATCATCCGGGCGATAAGTTCCAAACTTTCTTTTTCGGAAATCTTCTTGTCTTCCATAATCCATCAATTTTGTTTCAAAAATAATATAGTCTGTTTAATAAATCAAGCGTAACCGTTTATTTCCCGTCCAGCCGTTTCCTTTCTTCCGAAGATTGCTTTTCCACACTCACTTTCTTTATTTTCTTTCCCCGGTTGAAGTTCCACGAGAAGCTCAACTTAAACACCCTCCCCGCAGAAGCCGACGAATAATGGGCTACGGATGTGTAGGCCGGCAAATGACTGGTATAAGCATTGCTCCTGTCGAATACATTATCCACACCCAAAGTTGCCGTCAAACGTCCGTCATTCCACTTTTTACGCAACCGGAGATGAAGAGCATGAAACGGAGCGACCTCGCTGTTGCCGGAATACAACCGGCTCGCCCCGCTGCATTCCGCTTCGAGCGAGTAATCCGAAGGCAAAAAGAAGACAACGCTCGCATTGCCGAAAAACAGGAAATGGCCGGAATAACCGTTTTCTTTATACATACGGATGTCTTGCCGCACACCCACCGCATTGGCAGACAGATTGAACCACGTAACCGGTTGCCAGGGAACATTGACGGCCACAAACCAATGGTTCTCACGATAGTGGTTTTCATAGCTGATGTACGACATGTCGGTATTCGCAGCATCCTCTTTGCCGAACTCGCGAATCAAGTCGCGGTGCAGGTTGCCGCCGACAGTGAGCGTATACCTGTAATTATACACCAGCGTGGCGCTGAGTTTATGTATGTAAGTCGGGCGCAAAGCCGGGTTGCCCACTTGGTAAGTATAGTCCGAAGTCTGAATGCGATTGGGGTTCAGCGCAAAGAAAGACGGACGTTCGATATATCTTCCGTATTGTCCGACAATCATCCATTTATGAATTTCGTCGAAATAATAGCTTGCGTCGACATGAGGAAACCAGTCCCGGAGTTCCTTCGTCCGATGGTTTGTACGGTCGGATATACGCGCATATTCACCCCTCATCCCGATACGGATACTGCCTTTCTTTCCTTCTGTGGAATAAACGGCATACATGGCTCCGATACGTTCGTCGTAATCCAGCTCATGCCCGTAAGCGGCATTATCACGCCAGCTTCCGTCAACGTTCAAACCTTCGTATTTCGAACAGTCTTCCATATCCGTACCGGTATATCTCAATCCTATTCGGAAGAAAGACTTTTTCCGCAGTTGCTTTTTCCAGGAGAAATCGGCAGTGGCAATCCGGTATGTGGCCAAAGAACGCGACCGATAGACCGTGTCGCTGTGCAGCCCTCTCGCCCGATGCTCCAGATGATAACGGTTGTTTCCGTCCAGATCTTTTAAAGTATAGTCCGCCGCCAGCTTCCATACGGAACCTTTCGCATCCAACTTGCGTATATAGTTTGCGGCAACCGAATACATATTGTAACTTTCCTCCTGACGGTACGCTCCACGGCTTTCTATCTCCGCCCGGCCGGTCGACAAAAAAGAAAAGCTTTGCGAATGCCACAGGTACGAACGGCGGGTATACTCCAGTTCCGCTCCAAACTGCCTCAACGTATCTATCGTATAAACAGCTCCTGCGCGGGAAGTGCCGTAATTCACAGGCTGCTTCATCTGCGTCGTGGCGGTGAAATCTTTTCCTGAGACAGCGTATTGCCGAACAGTTTGCAGGTTTCCCCGATTCTCCGGCATCCACATCCCCGAAGCCGTAGCATACACATCCCATTTCCCGCTATGAAAATTTAAACTCCCGTCAGGACGGTATCGTTGAAGGGAAGAAGCCCAGAAAGACGTCAGCGACAGACTGCCCTGCATCCCTCGATCCGTGCGGCGGCGCATAATGAAATGGATGGTTCCTCCTTGCATATTGGCCTCTTTGTCGGCGCCCGCCATCGGAACGACTTCGATACGGAGAATATCCTCCGACTTCAACGTATGCAGATAAGCCGTCAACATTTCTCCGGTCAGCCGTATCTCCCGGTTGTTTACGAATACTTTCGTTCCGGAAGAGCCGTTGATGGAGATGCGTTCATCGGATATCCAAACGCCCGGCGCCTGACGGAGAAGCTCCACCCCGTCCTTGTTTATGGACGAAGGAACGGAAAGAACATACCGGTCGGCCTTTCTCTTCACCGAACTGCTTTGTACAACCACTTCCTGCAACGCGTAGACCACAGAATCAATCGGCAAGCTATCGCGCACGGAAAGAGGACGACCGCCTTCTTGCTGCCCTCTGCCGAAACAGAGAGCAGGCAAGCCGATCCATAAGGCAAGCATTATCCGTTTCATACACCTTATTTATATATAGGGTAGTACAACTCGACTTTCACGGTAGCCGGCTTGTCGGACTCTTTCTTACATTTCTCGCGCACATACCCCTCCAACGGTCTGCCCTGTTCATCCTTGTCCAAATCCATATTTTCATTCTCGTCGTGAAAAAGCGACAGAGTGAATTTCTCCCAAGGCACATCCTTCAGGACGACTATCGCAGTTCTTTCGGCGGCTTTTACCATGGCATATACCGGTTTCGACGTTTCATCCTTTTGAGCCATCACGAGGATACTGCCCTTCGCGTTGCGAATACCGCGTACTTCTACCGTTACATCCTGAGCACAAACACCCATTCGGCAGCAAACAACTCCCAAAACAATAAGCAACAAACGTTTCATCTCGATTTCTCCTTATTCGTTAGTGAATAAAATTAATTAGTTTATTTTATAAACCATATATGGATTAAAAAAAACAAGGAGCTGCGCATCTCACTTGTTCGAAAGCAAAGATAAATAGGTTTATTTTATAAACCAAATGTTTTAGAAGAAAAATCAAAAAAAAGAATCCTTCCCATCCTTTTCAAGTATGAAAGGATAAGAAGGATAACTACTCAAAACTTCAAATGTAGTATCTTTGGAAAAATCTCTCTTGCAGAATCAGGAAAAATCTTTCAGTTCTTCCTTCAAGCGCTTGCGGATAAAGAACAGGCGGCTCTTCACCGTCCCCATCGGAAGGTTCAGCTTTTCGGCAATTTCTCTGTATTTAAATCCGGCAACGAACATCTGGAAAGGAACTTTCATCTCTTCGGGAATGGAATGAATCACCTTATATAAATGTTTCATGTCATAAGCCGTTTCGAAACGGTCGCTGTCTTCGTCTTCTATCAGGCTTTGCTGATGGATGGAATAATTATCGTCGATAATATTCATCTCACGCACCGCACGGCGGTAATTGTTGATAAAAATATTCCGCATGATAGTATACATCCATCCTTTCAGGTTTTTGGCATGAGTGAATTTCTCTCTGTTATCCAACGCCTGCAACACGCAATCCTGCACCAGATCGTTTGCAGAGTCGCGGTTTGAAGTTAATTTATATGCAAAACGACGTAAATCCTGCTCCATCGCCAATATTCCTTGAGTAAATTCCATCTTCTCCATGTCGTAGTCAATTAATCTAATTAGTACGATGCAAAGATCTTCTTTTTTAGACTTATTATAAATAGCAATTCTTCCATGAAGTTTGGCAATTTTTCCTTTCATAAAGAAAAAGAGGGCATAGCAGGAAGAAAAACGATGAAATAGCCGAAAACGACGGTTGAAAGATTGCAAACAAAAACGGCGACCACTGAAAAAAACACGGACAGTCGGTGGAAAGGAACATGAAAGTTCGCTCAGAAAGACACGAGCTACCGACGAAAGAAACACGGACGCTGCTGAAAAAAGTATGGACAGCCGATGGAAAGGAACATGAAAGTCCGCTCAGAAAGACACGAGATGCCAACGAAGGAGACACGGACGTTGCTGAAAAAAGTATGGACAGCCGGTGGAAAGGAACATGAAAGCCCGCTCAGAAAAGCATAGAAAGGATCGAAAAAAACACGGTCGGCCTCTGAAAAAAAGCCCGCGGGCTTTGAAAAAAAGGCGGCGGGCTTTGAAAAAAAGGCGGCGGGCTTTGAAAAAAAGGCGGCGGGCTTTGAAATCAAACACGGCGGGCTTTTTTTAAAAGGCGGCGGGCTTTTGAAATCAACCATTCCGATAGCCGAATCAAGTGCAAGAAAAGGCAAGGATGAACGTATGCTATCAGAATTTATAATCGATTCCGATACCGAACACTTTATTGGTACGATCGAACACATCTTTACCGGGAACTTTAGTCCCGTTATAACTGGCCGTTTCTTTGGTGTACGTATCGTATTTCGTCCAGAAGTAAGCGACATTCAATTTCATGTTTCTCATTAAATTGAAGCCCGCCCCTACTCCATACGAATACGAGCTTACGGCAAAACTCATATCGCTCTGATAGCTGTCTTCCACACCGTATTTGGTGCGCTGCATGCCGCCGCTCACTTGCGCCCACTTGCACACATCCCATTCGATGCCGGCAAGATATTCGTTCGTACCGTTCTTTATAAAATGCTGTTTGCCCATTTTCTCTCCGGTAGCCAAATTCACCGCATCGGCCATGCGGGCATGAGTATCGAAGAAATGGTGATAACCTACGGAAGCACGCAATACCGGCAGAATTTCATACGAAACTCCTACAGTCAGCAAGCTCGGAATATCGTGAGGTGTGTTTACACCGTCTTTAAACAAACCGGTGTCGTCTCTGGACGTTTTATTCTCTACATTCAAATGCGTATTGAATTCGTATTTCACACCCACATTCCATTTGCCCATTTTAAAGTCCAAACCTAAAATCGGAGTAACACCCCATCCGTTCTGGTCGCAGTCGAGTTCTTTGTCGGCGGTGTTTTCCGCATGGTCTTTATATTGATCGCCAAGTTTGCTGAAGAAGTCATGCGCGGAAATCATATCTCCTTTCGGATTCAGTAGAGGATGTTGCGGATTGAAACGTATGTTCCGCAGATAGCCTACATAACTGTTGTTCACATAGTTCATGCGTACCCCCGCAAAAGCCGAAAGATAATCGGCAATCTTATAGGTGGCTCCCATTTGGAGACCGAAGATCATCTGCTTTCCGCGAATATAGCTGTCCAAAGAATATTGATTGGCAGGGATTCCCGCTTTCGAAACCAACAAAGGCAGTATTGCCACTTGCGATTCGAACGAACCGAGCCCCTGATTGAAAGTAGCTTTGCCACCGCCGCCCGTAAGAGCGAAGCTTCCGGAAAACGTCCAGTCGCCTTTTTTATAGGCAACAAAAAGTGAAGGGATGAACGGAGCGGAAGCCTCGCCTTTGAACTCTTTTGCAGCATTACCGCCGAAACCGGCAAAGGGTGCGAAGGTAGAAGTGATGGTGCGGGTCTGAAAAGCGCTCTGCCCGTTGAACGAAAGATGAAAGCCTTCGTCGATAAAAGCAAGCCCGGCGGGGTTGGAGTAAACGGCGTCGATTTGTGTGGAAGCATCGCGCGCCAACATTCTCAAGAATAAGATATGTTGGTTTGTATTTGTCAGGAGACCTCCTGCAAAAGTTGGAATTGAAACGAATAACATTGCAATACCAAACAAGGATAATTTTCTCATTTAAATCTTTTTTTAGTTATTTCGGGCGCAAAGGTACAACAATATTGCACATAAAAAAGATTTATGTGCATCTTTCTTCTTTATGAGAGGCATTTTTCACCGATTCCGCATAGTTACCAATGAAACGATAGATAAGAAATACTCCGTTAATCAAGCATAAATAGATAAACAAATAGATTCATCCGTATGTTAATTACATAATCAAAATAAAAAGACAAATTTTATGGCATACACAATTGCGTTTTTCGGCACCAAGCCCTACGATGAAGTTTCATTCAACAGCAAAAACAAGGAGTTCGGATTCGAGCTTCGCTACTATAAAGGACACCTGAATAAAAACAACGTTTTGCTTACACAAGGAGTAGATGCGGTTTGTATCTTCGTGAACGATATTGCCGACGCGGAAGTTATCCGGACGATGGCCGCCAACGGAGTAAAACTGCTGGCCTTGCGATGCGCCGGTTTCAATAATGTAGACTTGAACGCGGCCGCCGCAGCCGGAATAACCGTAGTACGCGTTCCCGCATACTCGCCTTATGCCGTGGCGGAGTACACGGTAGCGCTCATGCTTTCGCTCAACCGGAAGATTCCACGGGCATCATGGCGCACCAAAGACGGGAACTTCTCGCTGCACGGACTGATGGGATTCGACATGCGGGGCAAAACTGTGGGAATTATCGGCACGGGGAAAATAGCCAAAATACTTATCCATATCTTAAAAGGATTCGGGATGAATATACTGGCATACGATCTTTACCCCAATCATAACTTCGCCCGTGAGCAACAAATCGTATATACTTCGCTCGACGAACTGTATCATCATTCGGATATCATTTCGCTCCACTGCCCGTTGACGGAGCAAACCAAATACCTCATCAACGACTATTCCATAAGCAAGATGAAGGACGGAGTGATGATTATCAATACCGGGCGCGGGCAACTCATCCATACCAACGCGCTGATCGAAGGACTGAAGAACAAGAAGATCGGTTCTGCCGGACTCGACGTGTACGAGGAAGAAGGAGAGTATTTCTACGAAGACAAATCGGACCGTATCATCGACGATGACGTATTGGCGCGCCTGCTTTCATTCAACAATGTAATCGTAACATCGCATCAGGCGTTCTTCACGCAGGAAGCGATGGAGAATATCGCCACAACCACGTTGCAAAACGTAAAGGATTTCATGAACGGCAGGCCGCTGCCTAACGAAGTAAGAAAGTAAGTCTGCCATTTATTCCATAAAATTTCACCAAGATATGAATATCAATCTGGCCGATATCCGGCAAGAATACAGCAAAAGCGGATTACGGGAAAGCGATCTTCCCGACGATCCGCTTCTGCTTTTCGACAATTGGCTGCAAACAGCCATCGACGGGGATGTAAACGAACCGACTGCCGTTCTGGTGGGAACCGTATCGCCTGAAGGAACGCCTTCGACACGCACCGTGCTCCTCAAAGGATTGCATGACGGACGGTTTATTTTTTTCAGCAACTACGAAAGCCGCAAGGGAAAACATTTGGCGGCCAACCCGCACATATCGCTTTCTTTCGTGTGGCACGAACTCGAAAGGCAGGTACACGTGGAGGGGATTGCCACGAAAGTGCCCGCCGAAGAATCGGATGAATACTTCGGGAAACGCCCTTACAAGAGCCGAATCGGAGCGAGAATATCTCCTCAAAGCCGGCCGATTCGCAGTCGCATGCAACTGATACGCGCGTTTGTGAAAGAAGCGGCGCGATGGATAGGAAGAGACGTAGAACGCCCCCAACATTGGGGAGGTTATGCCGTAACACCCTCGCGAATCGAATTTTGGCAGGGGCACCCGAATCGTTTGCACGACCGCTTTCTATACACCTTGCAGCCTGACGGAAAATGGGGAATCGTTCGTCTGGCTCCGTGACTCGGCCGTTTATCCGCTTCACTGTCACGCCTATACTTCTAAGGAAGCGCTTTTCATCCTATCAATCCGCTTCCTTTTTCAGCTCATCCTCGAGCCTATACCTTTAACGAGGCGCTCTACATCCGATCAGTCCGCTTCGGTTTTTCAGCTCATCATCACGCCTATACCTCTAACGAGATGCTCTACACCCTATCAGTCCGCTTCGGTTTTTCAACTCATCATCGAGCCTATACTTCAAGGAGGCGGGCGGGCGTCCGCCTCCGGTTTGCTTTCTTCCGTTTGCCCTGATACCGTAACGGAACAAAGCAAATAACACTCCCACGCCATGATTTCTGCTTTTTTGCTTGGTCACCCCAATCAGAATATGTAATATTGCAAACCTAACAACTATCAGCCTATGAGACTCCATTATATATATCATAGCGGGTTTGCCGTTGAAGCGGAGGGCGTAACCGTCATCATCGATTACTACAAAGACTCTTCGGAAACCGAACGCAACCGGGGCATCGTGCACGATTATCTCTTGCGAAGGCCCGGTAGAATCTATGTGTTGTCCACTCACTTCCATCCCGACCATTTCAACCGCGAGGTGCTGGAATGGAAAAAACTTCATCCGGACATCCGCTATATATTCTCCAAAGACATCTTAAAACAGCGGCGCGCGGCGAAAGAAGAAGCGACTTACATCAAAAAAGGAGAAACATACGAAGACGAATGCCTGCGGGTCGACGCATTCGGATCGACAGACGCAGGAAGTTCTTTCCTCATCCATCTGCAAGGCCTGAGCATTTTCCATGCGGGCGACCTGAACAACTGGCACTGGAGCGAGGATTCTACGGAAGAAGAAATACGCAAGGCGGACGGAGACTTCCTTGCGGAACTGAAAGATCTGAAAGAAAAAGCTCCGGAAACAGATGTGGCATTATTTCCGGTAGACCGAAGAATGGGGAAAGATTACATGAAAGGCGCCAAACAATTCATCGAACAAATAAAAACAACTATATTTGTACCCATACACTTCGGAGAAGACTACGAAGGCGGAAACGCATTCCACCGCTTTGCCGAAGAAGCCGGCATCCGCTTCATTGCGATCGGCGGCCGGGGCGAAAGCTTTGAAATTACCCAATAAACACAATTATAAGTATGAATAAGTTATCGATTCTATTTCTCGCATTGTTTCTTGTCTGCCTGCCGGCGACAATGAAAGCGGACTCTTCGGAAAAACAGCAAAACGACAACAAATACTTGGCGGGGGCGGTTCCCGAAGTAGACGGCAAAGTCGTTTTCTCCAAAGAATTTCAGGTTGCAGGCATGAGCCGGGAAGAAATCTACGACCGCGCTTTGCAATGGATGACGGTCCGCC
Organism: Bacteroides pyogenes DSM 20611 = JCM 6294; assembly: GCF_000428105.1. Lineage (GTDB taxonomy): Bacteria > Bacteroidota > Bacteroidia > Bacteroidales > Bacteroidaceae > Bacteroides > Bacteroides pyogenes. Next base: position 30,764 of record NZ_ATZH01000031.1, read on the forward strand.
TGAAAGAAAACAAGAACATAGACAGCCGCGTAGTTTATCCGGACCGGGAGAAAGGGATCATCGCAGGTGTAGGAGAAGAATGGATTGTGTTCAGCTCCACCGCCCTGTCGTTAGACCGGACGCAAATCAATTATCAGGTAACCGTGCAGACGGATGCGGAGAAATGCGTGGTGAACCTGGAAAAAATCCGGTTCACCTACCGCGAAAAAGAGAAGTATAAAGCGGAGGAATGGATAACCGACCGCTACGCGCTGAACAAGACTAAAACGAAATTGGTGCGCGGGCTGGCGAAATGGCGCAAGAAGACCGTAGACTTTGCCGACAACATGTTCGCCGGTTTAGCCGCTGCATTGGGAACAACGGAAACTTCCGCTGTGGCCCATCCCGTCGCCATCAGCTCGCAGACAGATGCTACCAAAGCTGCCCGGACAACGGCGCCGGAATATCAGGAAGCCGACCTGAAGCAGATACCGGGTGAAATATACGCCCTGATGGGAAGCGGAACGTTGGTGATCAGCATCGGCGACGACGAGTTCAACATGACAAACATGACGGCCAATGCCGGCGGAGCTTTAGGGTATCTTTCGGGCAAAGCAGTTGCTTACTGCACACTCTCGCCCGATCAACCTTTCGACGCGGTGGAAAAAGCGGAAAAATACGTATTAAAACTGTATGCCCCGAGCGAAAAGACTCCTTCGGCATTGATTCATTGCAAGAAGTTGCCCGCGCAAAACGCCCCGCAAGAGGGTCGGCCCCGTACATACGTCGGAGAGATCGTAAAACTCATCATAAGAAAATAAAACAAATTTCTGACATGGACATAAAAGGTAAATTCGATCACTTCAACATCAACGTAACCGATTTGGAAAAGAGCATCCGGTTTTACAGAGATGCGCTCGGCCTTCGGGATCATCGTCGCAAGGAAGCATCCGACGGCTCTTTCGTTCTGGTGTACCTGACGGATAGCGCAAGCAGCTTTCTGCTGGAGCTTACTTGGCTCAAGGACCATCCCCAACCATACGAACTGGGCGAGAACGAAAGCCATTTGTGTTTTCGCGTGACAGGCGACTACGAAGCCGTACGCCGGTATCATAAAGAAATGGGATGCGTATGTTTCGAGAACACTGCCATGGGGTTGTACTTCATTCACGACCCCGACGATTATTGGATTGAGATTCTTCCGGCTTAGTTTTTTGGCTGCAAAACGCAGTCAAAGAGCCGGCAAAAGGATATAACCGGACGCGGGTTTACGCCGATCGGCGCAGGAATACAATCATCCCTCCTGCCCGATTTCGTGTAAATCCGCGTCTCTTTTCAGACAGGACCCATATGGGGCAGTGCAGCAGTATCTTCCAAACCTTATTTTTTATGACGGCTCGCCCGCTTCTTCCGGATATCAGCTTTCATTTTAGCCGCCCCCGACCCGTGAAGACCGCGGATATAAGTCGCTTTCTTCGCCTTTGTCTTTACCTTCCCCTCTTCCTTAGGCTTGTCTTTTTTGCCTTTAAAGACGATACCGCCCATGATTGCCTCTTCTATACTCATATATTTATTCACTTTTTCAGGGGCAAAGATACTCTTTTTCCGCGAAATCTCTATCTTTGCCGTACGTAACAAGAAACAACCGCCCGATGGAAACAACAATTTTACCCGCAGAAAAAGACCCGATGGGAGCAGCAATCCATGAATTCTTCAATCGCCGCAAGGCCGACAGGCTACGGGTGTTTTCCTCTCAGTTCGATGAAGACGAAATTCCCGTCAGGCAACTGTTCCGGAGTTTTTCATCCATGCCGGCGATAGAGCGGACAGCCTTGCAACTGGCGCAAGGACGTATTCTGGACGTAGGCGCCGGAAGCGGTTGCCATGCGCTCGCACTTCAGGAAATGGGCAAAGACGTGTGCGCCATCGACGTGTCGCCCCTTTCGGTCGAAGTGATGAAACAGCGGGGAGTGAACGACGCGCGCCTCATCAACCTTTTCGACGAGACTTTCCGGGAATCTTTCGATACGGTACTCATGCTGATGAACGGCTCGGGCATCATCGGCAAACTGAGCAACATGCCCGCTTTCTTTCAAAGGATGAAGCAGATACTTCGCCCCGAAGGATCCATTTACATGGACTCCAGCGACCTGAGATACCTTTTTGAAGAAGAAGACGGAAGCATTCTCATCGATCTTGCAGGCGACTATTACGGGGAAATAGACTTCCGGATGAAATACAAGGACATCGAAGGCGATTCGTTCGACTGGCTGTATGTGGATTTCGAAACACTGGGCCTCTACGCCTCCGAATGCGGATTCAAAACCGAACTGATAAAACAAGGAAAACACTACGACTACCTGGCAAAATTGAGTATTGGTTGAATCGCTCTTGCAAAGTTGGCGGAAAACAGTATTCTGAAAAAGATTGCCGCCTGCAACTTTGATTGGCAAATAAAATCAAAAAGAAACAGTTCCGCCCAATTAATAAAGATCGGAATGCCTGTATATCCACCCAAGCCTTTACCGAGCCGGTAAAAGATAACTTTACTTCTCCCCTTTCCCCCGAAAAAACGTTCGTTAAAACCTCCTGCATTTAATTAGGCAGTTTGACAGATTGCGTCGGTAAACGGTGCTACCGGAAGTATTAAAACGATAGTGTCCACCAAACTGTCCCTAAAAAGGAAGTTTAGCAGACACTTATTAACTAAAAATCGCATTTAAAAAGAGCCGTATGCTCTCTTTTATTTTTTGGCGGGCGAAGAGTATCTTGCGTTCAACCCGTCCACAATTTCCTGGGTAATATTAAAAGTGCTGTCGGCATAGAGCAAATTGTCGAAACCGGTATTACTGAAAATCAGGCTGTATCCGCGAGTCTTGTTGTATTCTTTCAGAAATGCGTTGATAGAATCACGGAACTGCAAGCTGTTCTTATTGTTTTCTTCCATCAAGCCCGTCTGAAGTTTATTGCTCAGTTCTTGCAAATCCTGCTCCATTTTAGCCAAACGGTTGTATTCCTGCTGGGCACTTTCCTGCGAAAGGAAAGCGTTGTTCTCATATTTCTTCTGAAACTCCTGTTTTGCCTGCGCCAACGCGTTCGCTTTTTGGTTCAGCGTCAGACGAACGTTTTCGCTCTTCTTGACCATGGCTTCATTCAAATCGATGCAGAAATTGTATTTTGCCAGCAAACTATCCACTTCTACATAAGCAATCTTCATTCCCGAAAGACCGGCAGTAGCCTGAGCCGGTGAATCTGAAGTCTGATTGTCTGTTTTACCGGCGCATTGTGAAAATAAAACGATAAACGCAAGAGCAGCCAAACCGTTCATGAGGTAGTTCATTCTATTCATAACTGTGTAAAATATTGTTTTTTAAATTAATTAGTTCATACTATCGTTTAAGGTCTTTTCCAACTCATCAATAGAAAAGCGCCGTTTGGCCCGGGCTTCGCGATCTTGCGACTGCGCACAACCGACTCCCCGCTTACGCAAAGCCTTGTTGCCGCTCACATGCCCGTTGGGGAACTTTCCGTTCTTCGTAAAAAAGACTTTCACTCCCAGCAAAAGCAGAGAAATAGCAACTATTAACAAAGTTATCAGTACAGTCTCAAGCATTTCTATTAATTTTGTGAATGCAAAGATAGACTTTAAAGATAAATCAGTTCAGATAAGTCAATCAAATTAACCATATTTAGCAATAGGGAAAAGCTGAAAAGCTTCCCGCGGCTATAGATAAAAGAAAACTGTATGGAAAAAAAAGAATTAAAGCCGGCCGGCATATTCAAGTACTTTGAAGAGATTTGCCAAGTGCCGCGTCCTTCGAAGAAGGAAGAGAAAATGATCGCCTACCTGAAGGCGTTCGGAGTAAAACACAACCTTGAAACCAAGGTGGACGAAGCGGGCAATGTGCTGATTAAAAAGCCTGCCACTCCGGGAAAAGAGCATTTGCAAACAGTCATTATGCAATCGCATGTCGACATGGTATGCGAAAAGAACAATAATGTGGAACACGACTTCCTGACCGATCCCATCGAAACGGAGATAGACGGAGAATGGCTGAAAGCCAAAGGAACGACGCTGGGTGCCGACAACGGTATCGGCGTGGCTACGGAGCTGGCCATTCTGGCAGACGACAGCATCGAGCATGGCCCGTTGGAATGCTTGTTTACGGTAGACGAAGAAACCGGACTGACCGGCGCCTTCGCTCTGAAAGAAGGTTTCCTGAGCGGCGATATCCTGTTGAATCTGGACTCGGAAGATGAAGGTGAACTCTTCATCGGTTGCGCAGGGGGCATCGACTCCGTAGCGGAATTCACTTATAAGGAAGTGGAGGTTCCCGCCGGATACTTCTTCTTCAAGGTGGAAGTGAAAGGTCTCAAAGGCGGGCACTCCGGCGGAGACATTCATTTGGGAAGAGGAAACGCTAACAAGATACTGAACCGCTTTCTGACGCGTGTAAGCGAAAAACATGATTTCTACCTTTGCGAAATCAACGGAGGAAACCTGCGAAACGCCATCCCGCGCGAAGCATACGCCATCTGTGCCGTTCCGGAAGACGCCAAGCACGACGTACGTACGGAACTGAATATTTTCACGAGCGAAGTGGAAAACGAACTGGCGGTGACGGAACCCGACTTGAAACTGTTGTTGGAATCGGAGGCTCCCCGCCAAACAGCTATCGACCAAGACACTACCGCCCGCTTGCTGAAAGCTCTTTATGCGGTACATCACGGTGTATACGCCATGAGTCAGGACATTCCGGGACTGGTGGAAACTTCTACCAATCTGGCTTCGGTCAAGATGAAGCCCGACCACACGATCCGCATCGAAACGAGCCAACGCAGCTCTATTCTCTCGGCACGCGACGATATGGCGAATACCGTACGCGCCACTTTCCGGCTGGCGGGAGCCAAAGTAACTTTCGGCGACGGATATCCGGGATGGAAACCCAATCCGCACTCGGCCATTCTTCAGGTGGCAGCCGAATCGTACAAACGCCTGTTCGGAGAGGAAGCGAAAGTAAAAGCCATCCATGCCGGACTGGAATGCGGACTGTTCCTCGACAAATATCCTACGCTGGACATGGTTTCTTTCGGCCCGACAATGACCGGAGTGCACTCTCCCGATGAGCGGTTGCACATTCCGTCGGTAGAGAAATTCTGGAAACATTTATTGGATATCTTGGCCAATGTTCCTGCCGTGAAATAAGCAGAGGACAATCATCAAAAGAAAGAAAGAGTGTCCGGAAAGTCCTTTAACACAAGATTTACCCTTGCTACGGGTATCCGCCACAGGGTAAATTCGTTAAAAGCAGACTTTCCGGGCGCTCTTTTTTTCTTTTTTATCGCATGCTGTTGTCTTCCTCTGCCGCTGCAAGGACAAACCCAAATTCCCTTTCGGGTAATGAGTTGGAATGTGGAGAATCTTTTCGACACCCGCCACGACACGCTGAAGAGCGACCGTGAGTTTCTGCCCGACGCGCTTCGGAGATGGCACTACGGAAGATATAGGAAAAAGCTGACTGACGTAGCCCGTACGATAACAGCTGTCGGGCAATGGAATCCGCCGGCATTGGTTGCCCTCTGCGAAGTGGAGAACGACACGGTATTGCGCGACCTGACCCGGCGCTCTCCGCTAAGGAAGTCGGGGTATCGTTACGTGATGACGCAATCGCCCGACGCACGAGGCATTGATGTAGCCCTGCTCTATCAGCGAGACAGATTCAAACTGCTTGCTTCACGCTCCATCACCGTACCGCCTTCCAAAGGCTATCAGCCGACAAGAGACATATTGCATGTTTCCGGTTTGCTATTGACGAACGACACGTTGGATTTACTTATCGCACACTTTCCGTCCCGTTCGGGAGGAGTCAAAGAGTCCGAACCTTACCGGCTTCAGGTTGCCCGGAGATTGCGAAAAGAAGCCGACAGCATTCTGCGCGCACGCCAACATCCCCAACTCATAATCATGGGAGACTTCAACGACTACCCTACCGACAAGTCGATTCGAACGATATTAGATGCCCAAGCCCCTCCGCTTGGAACGGATAACGCATCCGGCACTCTTCCCTCCCCACTCAAGTTGTATCACCTGCTGGCACGTAAAGCAAAATCGCGGGACTTCGGTTCTTACAAACATCAAGGGAAGTGGGGATTGCTCGACCACATCATCGTGTCGGGAAGGCTCCTCAACTCCTCTGCCGATTTCCACACAAGCGAGGAGGAAGCGGATGTTGCCCGTCTTCCTTTTCTGCTGATAAAAGACGAGAAGTACGGCGGGAAAGAACCCTACCGCACCTACAAAGGGGTGAAATATCAGGGTGGAATCAGCGACCATCTTCCTGTTTTTGCCGACTTCGAACTTATTCTTCGGGATTGATTCGCAATCAATCTATCGAATTCATTTGAGCCTTAACCCGTCTTCGAGCTAATGTATTGGCGGTTACTGTTGCATGCATGTGGAAAGGACGAAAGAGAAACATACCTCTCAAAAAGCCCTGAAAAAACCAGAAATGACGCGTAAGGAAATTCTAACATGAGACGAACAGAACCTCTAAATGAAGCAAACGGAACCTCTAAATGACACAAACAGAAGCTCTAAATGAAGCAAACGGAAGTTCTAAATGAAGCAAACAGAACCTCTAAATGACACAAACAGAAGCTCTAAATGAAGCAAACGGAAGTTCTAAATGAAGCAAACGGAAGCTCTAAATGACACAAATGGAACTTCTAAATGAGACGAACGGAAGCTCTAAAAGGAAAAATCAAACAAACCTTTCGCTTCTCAATATAATAAAAGTTTTTATCTTTGCTACGTCAGTAAAACCAAATAAAAATAGAATCATGAAAAAACTACTTCTCTCTCTCTTTCTGTTAAGCGCTGTATCATGGAGCGCACAAGCCCAGAAGAAAGAAAATTATTTCGTAAAACACGTAGAGTTTCCGGCAGGAGCCACGCTTCAACAAAAAGTAGACATGGCCGCGCGCCTTGTCCCCACCTCTCAGCAGCTTGCCTGGCAACGTCTGGAACTAACGGCTTTCCTGCACTTCGGCATCAACACTTTTACCGGACGTGAGTGGGGAAACGGGAAAGAAAATCCTGTTCTTTTCAATCCTTCCGAACTGGATGCGGAACAATGGGTGCGCAGTCTGAAAGAATCGGGCTTTAAAATGGTAATTCTTACAGCGAAGCATCACGATGGTTTCTGCCTTTGGCCCACCGCAACGACTCGCCACTCCGTAGCTTCATCGCCTTGGCGTGACGGTAAGGGGGACGTTGTGAAAGAACTTCGTGCGGCTTGCGATAAATATGGAATGAAGTTCGGGGTCTACCTTTCGCCGTGGGACCGGAACGCGGAATGTTACGGCGACTCCCCCCGATACAACGAATTCTTCATCCGTCAGTTGACCGAGTTGCTTACCAATTACGGCGAAGTGCACGAGGTTTGGTTCGACGGAGCCAACGGTGAAGGACCGAACGGCAAGAAGCAGGTCTATGATTGGGACGCTTTTTACAGAACCATCCAGCGTTTGCAACCGAAAGCCGTAATGGCGATCATGGGCGATGATGTACGCTGGGTAGGCAATGAAAGAGGACTGGGACGTGAGACGGAATGGAGCGCCACAGTACTGGCTCCCGGTGTGTATGCCCGTTCGGAAGAAAGCAACAAACGATTGGGCGTTTTCAGTCAGGCGAAAGATCTTGGAAGCCGCGCTATGCTTGAAAAAGCCACCGAGTTGTTCTGGTATCCTTCGGAGGTCGACGTGTCCATTCGTCCGGGATGGTTCTACCATGCCGAAGAAGACAGTAAGGTGAAGTCGCTAAAGCAGCTGAACGATATTTATTTTCAGTCGGTGGGCTACAACTCTGTGCTTTTGCTGAATATACCGCCCGACCGTCGCGGATTGATTCATGAGACGGATGTGTGCCGATTGAAGGAATTTGCCGCTTACCGGAACAAGGTGTTTGCCGACAATCGGGTGAAGAAAGGCAACCGCTATTGGAATGCCGCGCCCGGCAGTGAAGCGGTTTACTCATTAAAAGCAGGATCAAAAATCAATGTAGTGATGCTTCAGGAGGATATTGCCAAAGGACAGCGTGTGGAAGCCTTTACGGTAGAAGCTTTGACTGAAGACGGATGGAAAGAAGTCGGTAGAGGTACGACGATAGGCTACAAGCGTCTGCTTCGTTTTCCGGAAGTAACGGCAACTAAACTGCGTGTGAAAATACCGGAATGCCGTTTGACTGCACACATCGAGCAAGTAGGGGCTTTCTATGCCGCACCGTTGGAAGAGGCGGCTAAACGTGAAGAGTGGAACAACTTACCGCGTGCGGAATGGAAAAAGATTACCGACTCGCCATTGACAATCGACTTGGGAAAGATTGTAACTCTCGCCGCTTTTACATACGCTCCTTCGAATGCGGAGGCAAAACCGACGATGGCTTTCCGGTATAAATTCTATGTGAGCGTGGATGGAAGCAGTTGGACGGAAGTTCCTACGAGCGGAGAGTTTAGCAATATTATGCATAATCCGCTTCCGCAAACAGTTGCTTTCGGCAAGAATGTAAAGGCGCGTTTCATCCGTTTGCAAGCCACTTCGCCCGATGCTATGCCTGCCAAGGTAGAGATGAATGAAGTAGGAGTGACATTGGCGCGGTAGGTAAAGGCGATACAACGAACAAAGTATGTGTGGCGAGAGTTGAAAAACAGAGAAAACTACGAAAGTTACCGAGAAGTCTCTGCTTTTTATCCATACGAAGAATGGAGATTCTCACCATGTTACTTTTGATAAGAAAAGCTTATATTTGAAATTATACTTTCCCTGTCAGCAATGAAAAGAACCATATCATTACTCAAAAACAGAGTTTGATATGGTTCTTTTATAGTTATTTAGTTACAATCTGCGACTTTCGAGACCGGACATGTTAGTTTTGCCACACTCCCGATCTGCAAAACATCTTCGTTATTACAGCTAAGTTTTTCTCAACAATTCTTTTCGTCCTTTTACGGCTTATCCCACCAGATACGACCTTCGGTATTCTTCATGTCCGTTCCGAAATTGGCGTCCGCTTTCAAGGCTTCGACGGCAGCATTATAATTATCCATGTTTTCGGAGTTCGGAGCATTGACAGTGCCGCGGCGAGGAATAAGCAATTCTTTGTCAGCCGTGGTCAGAATCTCAAAGAAAGCTACTCCGTTCTCGGGTTCCGGCTGCTTTTTAAATGCAGGAAGTCCGGTACGCTTCCATGTAGCCCATGCTTCTTCGGGCCGCATAAACAGATTGATCCATTGCTGAGTTACGATCTTTTCCAGAGAGACTTCCTGAAACTCCTGACGAGCCAGATAAGCCGTAATTTTTTCTTCTGTTATCGGATTATAGTTATCGCTGTTTTTATTCATCGCAGAAGGCACCATCATCTTCTCCGCCCAAGCCTGATATTGCTCCAGTGAGGCACGAATACCTTCCTTAAACCATGCGGCGGCATCTTTTCCTCCCATCGCTTTTTTCTCTTTGAAAGCGATCTCCGCCATCATGAAACAAGTTTCCGGATACGTAATGAGCGGGGTAAACAAACTGATTTGTTCCTGAGACACATCATAGATATTGTCCTCTTTATCACGGGCAGTAATCTGAGTTCCGACCTTTCCTCCGTTTTTCACGTAATAACGGCTTTCAATCTGACAATTATGCCGAATCTCCATATTTTTATCCACACCCTCATTATCTACATAAGGTATAGTAATATAGGCAGACTTAGACCATGCGCTACTTGCACTGTCGGGATTGGCGGACATACCCACGTACCGTCCTGTCCATTGGGCGAACTTCGTTTCATAATCGGGGTAATATTTTTGCAAATCTTCTACCAGCTCATCATTCTTTTTATTATTATTTCCTTTGCCGAACCCATTGCGGCGAACCAGTAAAGGCAAGCGCGGATCTTCATACGCTTTCAAGAAATTGACCAATGTGCGAGACGCACAATATTGATTAGTCAGTATATGCGTATCATCCGTGTTATCGTTGTATTCATTAGGATGATTGTAGATACACGACTCACCATTGGTTGAAATAATCCCCCCTTTATCGGACAAAACCTCGGCGACTACGGATTTATAGAACGCATTGTCGGCTTTTTCCAATCGCTGCGCCATTTTTATGCGCAATGTATTGGCGAATTTTATCCATTTTGCGACATCTCCCGTATAGAAGTAATCATTGTTTTCCAGTTTATATTGCGTATCATCCGATGCCTGCAACACTGCAATATTGTCCTTGACCTTCTTATCAAAAACCTTATAAAGAGGTTCGTTGTTCAAATCTTTCTGATAAAGATCATAGCGAGGCGTACGGATTCCTTCCGAAGTCAGTTTAAATGCTTCGGTATAGGGAGCGGCGCCACAAACATCGAACATCAACCAGGCTTCATAAGTTTCGAGAATATTCGCAATGGCAGCTACATCTTTGTATTTTTCGGGTTCACCGGAATGAGGTATCACCGAATTGACCAGATAGCGTAGTTTAAGACCGATTTTTTCGAAATAGTCTCCATAGTAAGGAGTATAAATGGAAGGACGTTCCGATTTGGACGAATTCACATATATCCCTTCGCTCGGTCCTCCGGAAGACACAATATACTGCATAATCTGCATCACCCCGCTATACTTCGCCATAAGATGCGCGCGGGTACTATTGTTAAAGTTCTCAGTCGCCCCCGTGAAAACATTGCGAGGGTCGGTCATACCCAACAGTTCAGGGTCGGTGTTCAACTCTTTATAGTCATCCAAACACCCCGAGAGCAAAAGCAACGCACATGCTCCCAATATATATTTCTTTATTATCTTATTCATAATCATTGTTTTTTAGAATCTGACAGTTACATTAAGCGCATAAGTACGTGAGAAAGGAACAGCCCCTATGTCCATAGGCTTCAAAGGATTGTTATTTGAAATAGAAGCAGGATTCAAACCGTCATTCAATTTATTGAGAAGATACCCCACATTGCGCGCAGTCAATCCAACGCGTAAATAGTTTGCGCCAAACTTCCGGCAGATTTTCTCAGGCAAACGGTACCCCAAAGTAATCTCACGCAAGCAGAACCATGTATTATCCTGGATTCCCAAATCACCGGCCATTCCCCAACCATAGTTGCCTAAATACCACATACTGGTCATTACCGGACGAATCCCTTTATCCAAGGCTTCACGATAAGTCAATCCGCTCACGTCTATTTTCTTCGAAGGATCGCTCGCCAAAGGAGCATTTGTGCCTTCATCGAACACAGCATCCAAATTAATGGCATCGTAAACAGTCTCTCCCTTATAGTTCACGCGGGGCAATCCTCCGTGCTCTTTATCACGTCCTTCGAGAGAAGATTTCAGGTTTCCCAACGGAGAAAGGTATTTATACGTGTGCGAATAATAATTTCCGCCTACCCGACCGTCTATCAAAGCATAGAAGTCAAATCCCTTATATGAGAAAGAGGTATTGAAACTCAGCAGGAAGTCCGGCTCTACCTTTCCAAGAATTTTACGTTCTTTCATGCCTTTATCGTATTCCGTCACATATCCGTAAGCAGATACCTTGTTCGGATTACCGTATTCTCCCCAATAAGTGATCACAGGTTTCCCGTTTCTCGGATCATTGGGATCTTCCTCATTCTTAAAACGGTAAATCGGACTGGAATATGAGGAGTTTTGCAGTGAAGTAATCACTCCGAACTTACCACCTTCATAAGCCCAAATTTCGGGTCCGGCGTCATAACTTCCCAACAGTTGCCATTCCTTCACATTCTTGTGCAACTCCACAACCTTTCCGCGATTGAGCGTAAAGTTAGTCCCCAATGTCCAACGGAAGTGTCGTGTACGGATGGGAGTGCCTTCCAACTGTATTTCCACGCCTTGGTTCTGAATATTACCGGCATTAATGAGCTGCTTGTTCGCGCCCGATTCCAGTACCGCCCCCACAGTCATGATCTGATTTTTGGTATTCGTTTTATAGTAAGCGATATCAAAGTACAAACGTTCATCGAAGAAGCGTAAATCGGTACCTATTTCAATAGACTGCTGCACTTCCGGCTTCAAGTTGTCATTCCATGCCTGTCCTAAATTCGGATTAGCCATCAGCACATTGTTACGTTTCCAGTCGTACTGTGTGCTTTGCGAGAAAACTCCGAAACCCTTAGAAGTGGCATAAGCACTGGTTCCCATACCTACACGGGCAATAGAAGCGCGTAATTTACCGAATGAGAACCATTCGGGCATTTTAAACGCCTCGGTAAACACCCACGATAAGTTGGCCGACGGATAGAAAACAGAGAAGTTGTTCTGTCCCGTAACCATATATGAGGGGTAAGTCAATGAAGAAAGCCAATCATTACGTCCGGTAAGCTCCAAATAAAGTTGTTCTTTCCAACCGAAATTCAAAATAGCGGATAGACCGAAAGTCTGGTTGTTGCGCGGCGTATAGTCAAACTCCGGCGTTATTCTGTTCTTAGAGTTCGAGAAGGCAAACACCCCCGGAGATACCAATCCGCCATTCGTCGATTTCTTCCACGAATGAGCCTCTGTATTACCATAAAGTTCGGCAGCCAAAATAGCATCCAATGTAAATTCTTCTTTCGCTATTTTAATCTTATTGCCTGTCGATTGCAACATACCTAAAAAGTTGTATGAACCGGAATTACTTCCGCCGCGCGCATATTTCCCGGTTCCGCTGGGACCATAGTTGGGTCCTGTGCCATATTCTTTTTGTTCGGTAGATATGCCGTAATAATTGTAGTTACCTTTCAAGCTTGCATTGAGCCATGGAAGTATCTTCGCCTTCAAGGTCAAATTGGCAAGCAATGAGTTTTCCGAACGCGCGTTCAGGTTCATATCCCTGCGGTGCAAATATCCCCTCAGCTTTCCCCACGGTGAAGCTGTCTCCACAGCATGCGTCTCGGGATCGCGGTACATACTTTCATACAAGTCTATATCCATGTTTCGAGGTAAGTAATAGGCAGTTATCATACCCAAATTCTCATCCCAGTTCCAACCACCTTGATTAGCTCCGTTTTGTGCACGAGAGAACGCATAGTTTACCCCTACCTCTACGGAGAAAACTCTATTCAGGTCTGTTATTCCTTTAAAGGCAATAGAATGACGTTTAAATTTATTGCGTTTAAACACTCCGTTATTATCTGTGTACGAGTAAGAAAACCGAAAAGAAGACTTCTCACCGCCTCCATTTATCGATACGTTAGTAGTACTGTTCAATCCTGTTTTATATAAGCTTTTCCAATTATCAGGATGCGGTGAAAACGGAGTTTTTTCACCATGAGGCATATATTGATTGATCATGGAACCATCCATTTTGGGCCCCCAACTGGCAGCTGTCCGCTGCAATGCCCCATCTGCCAAAAAGCCACCTTCGTATCCGTTGTGAGGAGTACCTGCTCCATACACATTCTGCAAATCTATGGGCGACTTATAGATGTCGGTAGTTTCGAGAATTTGTGAGACCTCTACTCCAAGCCCCTGTTTGCCATATTTACCACCTTTCGATACAATCACGATAGCACCGTTTGCACCACGCGATCCATAAAGTGCGGTGGCCGCAGCACCTTTCAATACAGTCACGCTTTCGTAATCGGCCGGATTCAGATTTTTCAATTGCGAGCCCCAGTCGGTTCCGGCATCATAATCTGTTATAGGTTCTTGAATAATCATGCCGTCGACAACGAAAATGGGAGAGTTGTTTTTGTCGATCGACTTAGCCCCGCGAATCGTAATTGTAGAACTGGAGGTAACTCCCGAAGCTCCTCCCACATTAATGCTCAGGCCCGCTACTTTACCGGCAAGGGCATTGACCGGATTCACTGCGTTTACCCGCTCCATTTCTGCCGTAGACACTCTTGTCGTGGCATAACCTACAGAGCGCGCCTGCTTGGTGACACCCAATGCCGTGACCACTACTTCACCCAGCATCTGGCTGTCGTCTTTTAAAATTATATTCAGATTTTTACCTTGATACACCACCTCTGTGGTCTGATAGCCTACAAAAGAAACGACTAATACCGCTCCTTCTTTTACACCCGACAGAGAAAAGCCTCCGTCTACGCCTGTAATAGTTCCATTCGTGGTTCCCTTCACCAAAACAGATGCGCCGATAACGGCCTCACCCGAAGTGTCTTTTACAACACCTGTACATTTGCCTTGCTGCTGAACAACCGCTACATCCGTTACTTTCTCGACCGACGATGCATATGCAACGCTACTGAGAATAGAGAGCAGTAAAATTACCCCCCCCAATTTAAGTTTTGTTAACATAGTGATATTATTTAAGTTGGTTCTCTATAAAAATATCGGCTCAACCTACTGACAAATAGATGAAGCTTATATTTTCATTAAAACAAAAAAGATTAACGGGACAAACATAGTTCTTTTTTGGAAATTTAGCAACATTTAGCAAAGAAATATTCACAGGAGAATGAATAAAATTACATAAAACTTTCAGCCTGCAATAAAGTTTCCGGTTTACCGATATCCAACAGCCGCAGATTATTCATCAAGCAGCCCCGATAATCAGCCTGCCGGCAAGTAGAAAGATAGAAGTCGATGATTGAAAACTTCCCTTCCCAACGGGGATCATCCATCAGTGAAAAGACAGAAGGGGAAAGGATATGAATGCCGCTGAAAGCGTACTCCCGATATATGCCGGAATCATAACAGATTCCCTCCGGCTTCAATTCGCCGGTGTTTTTGTTTGTCCAGCCACAGAGACGGTTTTCGGCATCGAAAAGCAGATAACGGGATGTTTTGCGGCTGCTGGCAAGCAAAGTGCCCTCTCCTCCATGCTTCAGATGAAAGCCGTAAAGTTCCTGCAAATCGATATCCGACAGAATATCTACATTATGAACCAGGAAAGGTTCATCGGAATGTTCGAAGAAACGGCGCGCTTTCTTGATTCCTCCACCCGTATCGAGCAAGAAATCCCGTTCGTCGGAGATATGGATGGTGATACCGAAATTCCTGTTGGCACGAAGGAAGTCTATAATTTGTTCGCCGAAATGATGGATATTCACAACTTGTTCGGTAAAACCCGCCGCTTTCAGTTTTAAGATAACATGTTCGAGCATAGGGCGACCGGCAACAGGAACAAGCGCCTTGGGCATCGTATCCGTGAGCGGTTTAAGCCGCGTTCCCATGCCGGCGGCAAAAATCATAGCTTTCATAATCAGACGGCGGCTTCAAAGGTTTGTTCTATATTCTGCTCACGATGCATCAGTTCCACCTTCACCCCGAATTTACGGTTCAGATGTTCCGCCAAATGTTGAGCGGAATATACAGAACGGTGCTGTCCACCCGTGCAACCGAAGCAAACGGAAAGATGTGTAAATCCGCGCTCCATATAGCGTTTCACCGAAGCGTCGACCAGCGCACAAGCGTGTTCGAGGAAGCCGACAATCTCTCCGTCTTCTTCGAGAAAACGGATAACAGGCTCGTCCAAACCGGTAAACGGTTTGTAGCGTTCATACTTGCCGGGATTGTTCACCGCGCGACAATCGAACACAAAGCCTCCGCCGTTGCCTGTGGGATCGTTCGGAATCCCCTTTTTGTAAGCAAAGCTCATCACTCTTACCGTAAGCTGGCGTTTCTTTAAATCATCGGTAAACTGTTTCAGCCGGGTCAGTTCCCTAAGCACTCGGCAAAGGTAAGGATATTCGGTATACTCCTCTTTCAACAGCTCCCGCAAATTCTCGATAGCGTAGGGCACACTCTGAATAAAGTGGGGCTTCTTCTCGAAATACCCTCTAAAGCCGTAAGCCCCCAACACCTGCAATGTACGGAAAAGGACAAAATGACGGAGCTGACTGTAAAAATAGCCTTCATCGATCGGTTTATATTTACGCAGCGCTTCCAGATATTCTTCCAACAATTCACGACGGAGACTTTCGGGATAACGTGCCTTGGCTTGCCACAAAAAAGAGGCTACATCATAATAGAACGGCCCTTTTCGCCCTCCCTGAAAGTCGATGAGCCAAGGCTCTCCTTCCCTCAACATCACATTTCGGCTTTGAAAGTCGCGATACATGAATGTGGCGGAAGAACTGCGCAACAGCACATCGCTCATCTTCTGAAAGTCGTCTTCGAGCCTGTCTTCCTGAAACTCCATGCCGGTAGCCTTGAGGAAACAGTATTTGAAATAATTCAAATCCCACAGAATGGAACGTTGGTTGAATTCCGGCTGAGGATAGCAACGGGAAAAGTCGAAACCATCGGCCCCGGCAAACTGGATGACAGGAAGGAGGCGAACGGTTTTACGCAACATGTCTTTCTCTTCTTCGGAGAAAACACTGGTCAGACGCCCTTTTTCGATAGCGTTGAAAAGCAACACATCGCCCAAGTCTTCTTGCAGATAGCAGAACTTGTCGTCCGACATGCAGTAGACCTCAGGAACAGGGATGCCCGCTTTACGAAAATGGTCTGCCATATACAGAAAAGAGTCGTTCTCTTCGATAGAGGTTCCATAAACCCCGATCAGCGTACGGTCGCCTTTCAGGCGGAAGTAGCGACGGTTGGAGCCGGACGATGGCAACTCGGTGATGGTTTCGGCAGACGCGCCCGTGTATGTTTGATATAACTTTTGCAAATCTTCGGTAATCATTCTTTTGTCTTTTTTACGATTTCACCATATTTCTTACAAAGAAAACCATTTATATTTAAAATTCATACCCTTTCGAGCAAAGAAAAAGTAAATAACCCGCCAAGATTGTGAATAATTCAACGGAGAATCGTATTTTTGTCGCAGACAACCTGAAAAGGAATCACACTTTAAAAACACAAATAACATGAATTACCAATCAATCTGTCTTACGGGAAGCACGCTGCTTCTCTCATCGCTCTCCGCCTACGGACAAACCAAAGAGAAACCCAACATCATTTTTATTCTTTGCGACGACATGGGTTACGGAGACTTGGGGTGTTACGGACAACCGTTCATCCGGACACCGCATTTGGACAACATGGCAAAAGAAGGGATGCTATTCACCCAGGCTTATGCCGGAAGCCCGGTCAGCGCGCCATCACGGGCAGCTTTCATGACAGGGCAACACATCGGTCATTGCGAAGTGAGAGGCAACAAGGAGTATTGGACGAACTCACCTACCGTAATGTATGGTGAAAACAAAGAATACGCCGTAGTGGGGCAACATCCCTACGACCCCGATCACATCGTGTTGCCCGAAATCATGAAAGACAACGGATATACCACCGGGATGTTCGGCAAATGGGCAGGAGGCTACGAAGGTTCTGTCTCCACTCCCGACAAACGGGGAATCGACGAGTATTACGGATACATCTGCCAGTTTCAGGCTCACTCCTATTATCCGAATTTCCTGAACAGATACAGCAAAGCTCTGGGCGATACGGGTGTGGTTCGCGTTGTAATGGATGAAAACATCCGTTATCCGATGACAGGTCCCGATTATTTCAAACGTACGCAATATTCGGCGGACCTGATCCACCAAAAAGCCTTGGAGTGGTTGGACAGCCAAAACGGCGAACAACCGTTTTTCGGCATATTTACTTACACCTTACCCCATGCGGAGCTGGTGCAACCGGAAGACTCCATTCTGAACGAATATAAAGCGAAGTTCCATCCGGACAAGGACTTCAAAGGAGCCGAAGCCTCGAGATACCACGCCGTAACGCATACGCATGCGCAATTCGCCGGAATGATTACCCGCCTCGATTATTACGTAGGCGAAGTGTTGAAAAAGCTGAAAGAAAAAGGATTGGATAAAAACACATTGGTTATCTTTTCGAGCGATAACGGACCTCATGAAGAAGGAGGAGCCGATCCGAAGTTCTTCGGCAGAGACGGCAAGCTGAGGGGGCTTAAACGCCAATGCTACGAAGGAGGCATCCGCGTTCCTTTCATAGCCCGCTGGCCGGGACGTGTGCCCGAAGGCACGGTAAACGACCACATCTGCGCTTTCTACGACCTGATGCCCACATTCTGCGAATTGGCGGGAGTGAAAGATTATCAAAAGAAGTACGCAAACAAAAAAGGCGGAAAGACATACTTCGACGGCATCTCTTTCGCACCGACCTTGCAAGGAAAGAAAAGACAGAAGAAACACGACTTTCTGTATTGGGAATTCAACGAAACAGATCAGATAGCCGTCAGGATGGGTGATTGGAAATTATTGGTAAAGAAAGGCAAGCCTTCGCTTTACAACTTGGCTACAGACATCCACGAAGATTCCGATGTGGCCGCGCGGTATCCGAAAATCGTAAAGAAAATGATAAAGATTGTTTTCGAACAACACACGCCTAATCCGCACTTCCACGTAACTTTGCCGAAGATGTAAGAAAAAAACCTTTTCTACGGCACCCCCAAAAAGAAATATCGGCATCGAAGAATCAACGCGCCGGGAATCCGCATTCGACATTTCGAATCTCTTTTCCCAATCTGCCGGCTCTTCGATGCCGATGTTTTGAATAAAGACACTGTAAAAAAGCAACCGTCTTATCCGTTCACCTTCTTATAGTCTTCCAAAAACTTCTTCAGTCCGGAATCCGTCAACGGATGATTCAGCAGACCCTTGATTGCACTTAGCGGACAAGTAGCCACATCCGCCCCCACCTCCACACACTCCACGATATGCTTCGTGTGACGAATGGAAGCTGCCAGCACCTGCGTCTCGTATCCATAATAACGGTACATCTCTACGATATCCGCAACCAATGCGATGCCATCCTCAGAGATGTCGTCCAACCGGCCGACGAAAGGCGAAACATAAGTGGCTCCGGCTTTTGCGGCAAGCAAAGCCTGACCTTTGGAGAATACCAACGTGCAGTTGGTCCGAATACCTTTCGCCGTAAAGTGCTTGATAGCTTTAATACCATCGGCAATACAGGGAACCTTGACTACGATATGCGGATTGAGGGCGGCAAGTTCCTCTCCCTCGCGAATCATGCCTTCATAATCGGTGGCAATGACTTCCGCGCTGACGTCGCCTTTCACAATCTCGCAGATCTTCACATAATGATCGCGTTGATTCTGAACGCCCTTGATTCCTTCTTTGGCCATCAACGAAGGGTTGGTGGTCACTCCGTCCAATACTCCGAGGTCGTATGCCTCTCTGATTTGCTCCAAGTTGGCTGTGTCGATAAAAAACTTCATAACTTCACTAAATTTATATGGTTAACTGTTTTTGAAATAAAGTCATCTGTACATAATCCAAGCCGATCGCGGCGGAATGCTTATCTTCTCCCCGTTGAAAACGCCCAATCCGCGAAGATCGATCGTGCCATCCCTGCAAACAACCGTATACTTTCCTGCGGGAACCGCCACCTCCGCGAAAGAATTGCGCGCATTGAAGGCCACCACAATTTCTTCCCACGAATCGCCGTTCGCGTGTTCTTTGAGGCGGAAAGCGATCAGGTTGCTTCCCTCGACCGGAAGGAACTCCAGATGTTTTCGCACCTTCTCGGCATCACCCATACGGAAAGCCGGGTGAGACTTTCGCAGCTCGATCAGCCGTTTATAATAAGTATATACATCTTCATGGACAGTCTTGCGCCTCCAGTCGATGGCGTTTACCGCATCGGGGCTTTTATAACTGTTTTCCACCCCCTGTTTGTCGCGCATCACCTCTTCTCCGGCATAAATAAAAGGAATGCCTTGCGACATAAATACGACTGTCTGGGCCAGTTTATCCAAACGGGCCAACTGTTCGGGGCTGATATCGGGTATCGTCGCCTTCAGCCGATCGGTCAGGCACAGTCCGTCGTGACACGAAACATAACCGATCATCTGTACAGGCTGCGCCGCCCATGCTTCGCGGCTGTAGTTCACCGCGTCGCAGTCTACCTGCGGATGCCGAACGGCGCCTGCAATACCGAACTTGACGCTCATCTCCCCTCCCGGAAGTCCGGCAAGGAATGCTCCTTTATGCTTGTCGCCGATGGGCCCGCACAAGCCGTCGCGCAATTCATCGGAAAAGACCGCGATACGCGGCATGCGGGAGACATTACTCTTCATAGCCAAAGAGTCTGCGGGATACTCCGGAGCTTCCGCCGCCCATCCTTCGCCGTAGATACAAATCGCAGGGTCGACGGCATCGACCGCCTTGCGTATTTCGTTCATCGTCTCGATGTCGTGAATCCCCATCAAGTCGAACCGGAAGCCGTCAATGTGATATTCGTTTATCCAATAAAGCACGGATTCTATCATGAACTTGCGCATCATAGGCCGCTCGCTGGCAGTCTCGTTGCCGCAGCCCGAACCGTTTGCCGGCTTTCCGTCCTTTTTATGCCGGTAGAAATAGCCGGGCACCGTACGCTCAAAGTTGCTTTCGGCCGTATTGAACGTATGGTTATATACCACATCCATAATCACTCCGATACCGGCCTTGTGCAACGACTGTACCATTTGCTTGAACTCTTTAATGCGAACTTCGGGACGGTACGGATCGGTCGAATAAGAACCTTCGGGCACATTGTAGTTTTGCGGGTCATACCCCCAGTTATACCGGTTGTCCTCCGTCTTGCTTTCATCGATAGACGCATAATCGAACGAAGGGAGCAGATGAACGTGCGTGACTCCCAGCTCCTTCAGATGGTCGATACCGGTAGACAGGCCGTCGGGATTGGTTGTTCCGCGCTCGGTCAGAGCCAAATATTTTCCCCGATGCTTAATTCCCGAAGTGGAATCGATGGAAAAGTCGCGATGGTGCATCTCATAGATAATCATATCCGCAGGAGACTTCAGCAAAGGACGGCGGTCGGCTTCCCATCCTTCGGGATTGGTAGTCCGGAGGTCGATAATAGCCGCGCGTTTGCCGTTTACTCCCACAGCCCTCGCATTGATGCCCGGAGTATCGCCCTGCCACTTATCCTTTACCTTCACGTTAAACGTATAGAATTTCCCCATCAAGTCGCTGTTCACCCTTGCCTGCCAAGTGCCATCCGCTTGCGGTTGCATCTTCACCGTCTGAAAAGCATGTCCGCCTTCGCCCGCCTCGTACAGCATCACCCGTACTTCGTCCGCCGTAGGCGCCCAAAGCGTGAAATCGGTTTGTGCCGGCGTATACTCCATCTCGATGAGGCTTCCCGCACGAACCGGGTAAAGTTCGTAAGAAGCATACTCCTTTTTCGCAGGAGAACAACTCATTATCGTCGTCGCCATAGTCACTCCCAATATCGCTAAATAATTTGTTCCTTTCTTCATTTCCACACTCTCTTTCTGTTTCTGATGAGTCTTTGTCTATTGCCTATCCCGTCTATCGGCCTCGCCCCAACCGTTCATGCCCCAAACCACCTTGTCCGCCCGCTCCATCGGCAGGTTCACTTCACCCGGTCGGGATTCTTCGCAATAAAGTCCTTCCATCCATGGTAACCTTTTTCCACAACCGGCCGCCCCATTTGCAGGAAGTGACAATAAGCAGCCGCCAACGCATCGGTGGCATCCGTAAAAGCGGGCATATCCGCCTTCGGCAAATGCAACATCCGTTGCAACATATCCGCCACTTGCTCTTTCGATGCCTGTCCGTTTCCGGTAATCGCCATCTTAATCTTCAGCGGCGCGTATTCGGCTATGGGGATGTCGCGGCTCAAAGCCACCGCCATCGCTACGCCTTGCGCCCGTCCCAGCTTCAACATCGACTGCACATTCTTTCCGAAGAAAGGAGCTTCGATAGCCAGCTCGTCGGGCAGATAACTTTCGATAATGCTCAACACGCGCTCGTGGATATGCCGTAACTTGAGATAATGATTGGCAAACTTACGCAAGTCGATGACTCCCATTGCAATCATTTCGGGTTTTGTCCCTGTCACTCTCAGCACTCCGTAACCCATGATTGTGGTGCCCGGGTCAATCCCCAAGATTATCTTTTCTTTTACCGGCTGAATCACTCTACCACCTCCATTAATGTAGGAAACCCTATCACCTTATCTTTAAAAATCTTCGTCAGTTCGCCGTTCAAACGCGCTCCCTGCTCCAAATGCCAGCGATGCAGCAATCCGCTGTTTTCCACTTCCCATTGAAGAGAATAACTGCTTCCTTCGTCACGATGGCTCAATATCCGGCAAAGGCGGGGGCTCTTCAACGCTCCGTAAGCCTCTATTTCAGGTATATAACTCTCTTTTATCCAAATCAGGAAATTATCGTGCGCATCATCTTCCACCTGAAAAGTCGTATTATAAATCAACATTTCTACTTTTTTGAAATTTTATTTTCGCAAACATAGCAAATATTTCAGAATATAGCATTATATTTGCGCCATCAAAAAAGAAAAGGGGCGTTAGCTCATCTGGCTAGAGCGTAACACTGGCAGTGTTAAGGTGATCGGTTCGAGTCCGATACGCTCCACGATTTCAATTGATTATCAGGATATTAAGAAGAGCGGTACACGGAAAGGTACACGAACTCCCTCTATTTAACATTTATAAACC
>NZ_ATZH01000032.1 GCF_000428105.1 Bacteroides pyogenes DSM 20611 = JCM 6294
TGGCCCGTAAGGACCTGCTTGATGATATTCATTTTTTTAGGTTGTGTAGCCATAGTCTTGAAGGGGTTGTTTATCCTTCAAGATAATAAATTCATCAAAACTGTAACAGCATACTCCGATTTTGTGGAGAAGTGGGCGCCTGCATTATCTTCCTAAAAGTGTAACAGCATGCTCCGATTCAGATAACACTATTTAACTGTTTTGAGCGGAGTGTAACAGCATGCTCCGTTTTTCAAAGGAAATCAGCCTGACTGATATTTGTAATTTCCTGATAATCAAGATCTGTAAAAAAATGGAATTTACATAATATTCGGCGCTTCTTTCAGCTAGACCACTGTAACAGCATACTCCGATTTTTCCACTTTAGGTAATAACAAAGCCCCAGCTTGTGAAAGTCGGGGCTTTGTGCATAAAAAAAGAGGTGTGCATTTTGACACACCTCCCAGTTATCAATAACAAAGTTAGAGAGTTTTTTCACATAATCAATAGGCGAGATAAAAACTTAGAAACAGAATGCAAAAGTAGAGATATAGATTACCTGAGAAGAAAGCACAAAACAGAAACAAAACGTTTCCTGATTGATCGCCAACGGGTTGCCGTTGCATCAATCTTTTGGACAACAACCATGAATGATTCAGTCTTAACGAAAAAATATTTCATAGAACAGAATCAACAGTTGGTTTTATTCTAACTATATATTTATCCCGAATTCACGTATACATCTCATTATATAAAATCTTTGCTAAATTTAGGGGCATCTTTTCTATATGCTTGTGGGGTTGTATGAAATTTCCCCTTAAAGCATTTACTAAAATATTTAGGAGTATTGAATCCTACCCGGTCAGATATTTCAGAGATATTTAATTCAGGATTGCTTCTCAGCATATATGCAGCTCGTTTTAAACGGATAGTCATGATGAACTCGCCAGGTGTTTGGCCGGTTATTGCTTTTAGTTTAGTGAACAATTTAGTTCGAGCAATTCCCATTTGGGATACAAGTCGATCAACGCTAAACTCCCCATTGTCAATTTCATTCTCAATAATTTCCATAGCTTTATCCATGAATTCTTTATCCAGGATATTTGTAGTCAAAATATGTGTATTTATTTGCGGTTGTTTACTGAATTTCTCCTGCAATACCATTCGATTATTTATCAGATTATTACACCTCGATAATAGAATATTAATATTAAATGGTTTTGTAACGTAGTCATCCGCTCCCATTTCCAATCCTTCCAACTTGTGTTCTATTGCAGTTTTTGCCGTCAACAAAACAACAGGTATGTGACAAGTATCAAAATTCTGTTTAATTGCCTTGCAAAGCTCGGTTCCGGACATTTCAGGCATGATGATATCACTAAGAATGATATGAGGCATTTCAGAACAAGTTTTTTCCAGTCCTTCCTTTCCGTTGGAAGCAGTAATTACATCATAAAATGTATTAAAGATACTGACTAACATTTCCCTAAGTGAGTTGTTATCTTCTACAATCAATATTTTGTATTTTTTCCCCTTTAATACATTTTCATAACTTACATTCTTTTGTTCCTGTAATAACATTTCTTGGGAGATTAAATTGGGTTGGCAAGCATCGTCTGATAAGAAGATATTAGCAGGAGTATAAACTTCCTCGGCTGCAAAATGCTCTTTTCCTGTTTTCAAATGTATACAAAAGGTTGTCCCTTCCCCTAGTTCACTAGACACATCAATACTCCCATGATGTAATTCAATAATTCCTTTAGTAAGAGCTAGTCCGATACCTGTACCCGTATATGAAGCATATGTATCTGCCTGATAGAATCGATTAAATATTTTATCAATATCTTTTCCCGCAATTCCCGAACCACTATCCGTAACCTCAACCAGTACTTCTTGATTCCTTTTTCTGACTGATATAGATATTGAATCCCCGGCTTTTGTATATTTAAATGCATTAGAAACAAGATTATTCATAACCTTTTGCATCTGTCTAGAATCAAACCAAACACTAATATTATCACTACTTTTTTCGAAGTTAAAAGAGATATGGCGTTGTACTGCATATTCTCGAAAAAGCAAATAATGTTCATATATAAAATCAACTATATTATGTTTGCTTACCTTAATAGTCATATGTCCTAGTTCTTGTTTTCGAAAGTCCAAAAGTTCGGTGATAAGCTCTTTTAGCTGCAAGCAGCTTTTATATACTCCCAGAATTTTATTGTATACGTTAGGAGCATGGGAGCGTATTTGTAATAACATTTCCATTTGCCCAATAATAAGTGTCAACGGAGTCCGAAACTCGTGTGAGATATTAGTAAAGAAACCCAGTTTAATCTGATTCAGTTTTTCAATATCTTCGATATGTTTCTTTTCATATTTAAGAGATTCCTGTAATTTAAGACGGCGACGATAGGTATCTATAATATAGTATGCAATTATAGTAACACATATAATATACAATAGATATGCCCATTCCGTACGATAAAAAGGAGGTAAAATTTCAATCTGCATCCGGCTTGGAGGCACCAGCATCTCATTTACATCTTCAGCTTTAACAACTAAGGTATATTTCCCGGGAGCCAAATTTGTATAGGTAATGCTATTCAGTTCTAATATGTTCCATGTATTAGAGAAACCTTCCAGCCGATAAATGAGTTTATCTTTATTAAAAGGAATGTAGTCTGTAGATGTATATTCAATATTGAATATGTTTTGTGTAGATTTGAGAACAATTTTGGAAGTACATGTAATATCTTTTTGTAATATACCGCTCGAATCTCCTACTTTGACATCTTTTCCATTCACAATCAGACGATATGGATATATATGGTAAGCCCGTGGAGTCTCTCCAAGATCTTTCTCGTAGAAAGAAATAAACCCGGTGGTTCCTCCGATAAATATCTCTCCCTTCCGACTTTTATAAAGAGCATTTTCACTAATACAAGTTAATGGCAGTTCATCATAATTCTTGAATTTTTTTTGCTGATAATCCAATATCGAAAATCCTTTATCTGTAGTTACTAACAATTTATCAGGTGACAGTTCACACATATTATATACTACGTTGCTGGCAATTCCATTCTTACGCATATCGAAATTAATGAAATCGTCAGTCTCTTTTCTATATAGGTCTATACCATTTTCATTTGTGCAGAACCATAGT
The DNA here is from genome assembly GCF_000428105.1 of Bacteroides pyogenes DSM 20611 = JCM 6294. GTDB lineage: Bacteria > Bacteroidota > Bacteroidia > Bacteroidales > Bacteroidaceae > Bacteroides > Bacteroides pyogenes. The sequence goes on from NZ_ATZH01000032.1 coordinate 3,146, forward strand.
CTCTTCCGGCTATCTTCATAAATGGAATTGACGCTGTTACTGCTAAGGCTATGCTCATTGGCGTTTTTGTGCTTATATACAGAGAATTTATGAGTGCCAAAATGGTAAGAACATACCCCATTATTATTGTTCACCATCCACAGTGTTCCTTCATGGTCAAAAGTTAAGCCTATCGTAGATCTTGTATTATAAAGTGCGGTTTTATCCTGAAATAGAGCTTTGCTTTTTCCATTTTCTGGGTTAAATAATGTAACTCCATTTGCTGTAGCCAGTATTAATTGTTTTTGGTAGGGAATGATATCCTCAACAAGATTTGAGGGAAGAGAGTTTTTATCTTCTTTTTCATTTTTATATTGGATAAAGTGCCCTGTATTCATATCCAACCTGTTTAATCCTTTCAAATGTATACCAAGCCATAATACTTGCTGTAAAGAATCATAGTAAATAGCACGTACATTATCATGAGGCAAATCATTGGCACTACTATTGCTTATGTAACGTTTGTAAGTCTGTGTAACAGGATTATACTTGTTAATTCCTCCCCGTTCCGTACAAATCCACAAATTCCCTTCTTTATCTTCTAGCATACGTCCGGTGATAGGAGAGCTTAGCCCTTCCTCTTCTTTAGAGGAAGAGAGAAACTCACGATAAATCTGTTTTTGTGGATTAAAGAAGTTAACCCCGCCTGAGTAAGTTCCTATCCAAATATTCCCTTGCTCATCACAACATAGCCCCCAAATTGATGAATGGCTCAGACTTTTACTCTGTTCCCGCTTTAAATACCGACTGAATTTTCCGGTACTTTTATCATATTTATTCAGACCGTTAAAGGTTCCTATCCAAATGTTTCCTTCTTTATCTTCGCAACACCTGTGAGTAAAACTAGAGCTAATAGTTGTTGGATCTTCTCTTTTATACCGAAAGTTACTGATCTTTTTACCTCGAATACGATATATTCCATGTCCAGAACTTTCTGTAACCCAGTATTCCCCACTACTATCTCTGAAAATATCGGAAATATTTCCTGTTGGAATGGGGTGAGATAATTCTCTTTGTGGCGTGAGTATATATAATCCCTGATCACTTCCTATGAGGATGGAATCACTATGTACATAGAGTTTTTTAATATATCCTTTATTGTTTGGGAGTTTATAAAAAGACTCTAGTTTTTCTCCATTGTATTTAAATATTTGTTTTGAGGTAGCGGCATATAGATGTTTATAGTAAAATTGAGCTCTTATATTATTTCTGGTTATGATGCTAAATGAATCCTTTTCTATATCGTAAACGGATATTCCTCTGTTGGTCATGACATAAACATGTCCATTCTTATCACCTGTAATATGATATATGTCGTTGTATAGAATGGTGTTAGAAACACCTTTCTCCTTTTGATATACTTTAATTTTTCTTCCGTTGTATAAACCAATTCCATTGCGGGTACCAAACCACATAAACCCACGTTCATCCTGATAAATGGAGGATATAGAATTATTAGGCATACCATCATCAGTTGTCAGATGGAGAAATGATATACTTTGTGCTTTTCCTTGAATATATATAAAACAAAGAACAAGTAAAATATAGCTTTTCATAGTGTCTTAGATATTATTATCTAAGTTACAAATATACAGTTTTTTTAGTACAAGTGTATGCTTATAATCGTTTCGTAGAGGGTAGTTTTGTCCATTTTAGATGCTATTATTGTACATATTGGTTTAAGATCAGATTTTTGTATATCCCTTGTATTTTTTTGTACATATATCATCCTGCTCTTTGCCCTTACATACTTATTTTTGTTTATCTAAATAACAGATAAATGATTGTTTATGAGAAACCTTGTTTTAATTTGTATAGGACTATGTTTCCTTTTTATTGATGCGTGCAAAGGAATGGAAGGGCAAAATAATTTTCTTTTAGAGAATATCGAATATGCAGTAGTACAATACAGAATGTTGATAGATGAACTTAAAAAGAATGACAAGCTTTGGACACCTCGTACAGTAAACACGAAAGGCGACATAGTATATGCCTCCCAGTCATGGGATTGGACTTTAGGTTTTTTCCCTGGAAGCCTTTGGTATCTGTATAATCTTACAGGCGATGAGAAATGGAAAACACTGGCTAAGAAATATACGGAAGCATTAAAAAGTCAACAGTATATAACGTCTCATCATGATATAGGTTTCATTATCGGATGCAGTTATTTGAATGGCATGCGTATGGGACATGAAGCATATGATTCAATCATTATACAAGCAGCCAAATCTTTATCCACCCGTTTTCGCCCTAAAGCGGGGGTAATTCAGTCATGGAGCGCTCACACAGGATGGCAGGCAAAAAGAGGTTGGAAGTGTCCTGTCATCATTGATAATATGGTAAATCTGGAAATACTTTTTGAAGCGACTTCTCTTTCCGGCGATTCTACATTTTATAATATCGCTGTTTCACATGCTGATATGACTTTAAAAAATCATTTTCGTGAGGATGGAAGTTCTTACCACGTTGTTGACTATGATATGGAAACGGGTAAGATACGGAGCCGCTGCACTGCTCAAGGATATTCAGATGAATCCGCTTGGGCTCGCGGACAGGCCTGGAGTATTTATGGATATGTGATGTGTTATAGGTATACACACCAAACGGAATATCTTAAACAAGCAGAAGCTACATATGAATTTATATTCACACATCCCAATCTACCTGAAGATTTAATTCCTTATTGGGATTTCGATGCTGTAAATATTCCCCATGAAATCAGAGACGCTTCCTCCGCTGCCATTGTTGCCGCAGCTTTGTATGAACTAAGCATATATTCGAATAAAGCGGAATACAAAAAAACAGCAGATAAAATTATGTATTCCCTGTCTTCACCGGCTTATCGAAACCAAATGGGTAAGAATCATAACTTCTTATTGATGCATTCTGTTGGGAGTTATCCACAAGGAAATGAAATTGATGTTCCTTTAAATTATGCGGATTATTATTATCTGGAAGCATTAAAACGAAAAAAAGACATAGAGCAAAATAACATGACACATGTTATCCGAAAAACGAATAAAATATGATAGTGTTATTAAGTACAGAAAAGCGGCTTTTAGCACATGAACAATGCGAAAAGTATACCAATATAGTTTATCTGCTTTCTTATCTATCTATATTCCTGAAGCCCTCTTTTTTTAAAAGAATTCAATTTATATTTACGGAATGTAGTAAATAATAGATTTTAATGAATCATTATACTAACTTAAATTTAAATGTAATGAAAGACTTTTTCACTCGGATGAAAATTCCTCAAAAATGGATATGTCTGATAGCTGTTTCTGTTATATCCGGTCAACAGGCTTTTTCTTCAGAGAATTATGTGATGAAAGGTATAACTGTTGAGAATGCTATTACACAACAGAAAAGCAAAATGGTTCTCGGTACGGTGGTGGATAAAGATGATCCTATTATAGGAGCCAGCGTTGTGATAAAAGGTACCAATAAGGGAGTGATTACCGATATGAAAGGAAATTTCAAGTTAGAGATTCCTGTCGGAGCTACTATCCTCATATCTTATATCGGATATAATAATAAAGAAATCATTTATAGAGGCGAGTCTACTTTGAAGGTAGAATTAACAGAAGATGTTTTGCAGTTGCAAGAAGTACAAGTGGTAGCTTACGGTGTAACAAAAAAAGTTTCCGTAACAGGTGCCATCTCATCTGTCGGTACGGAAGAAATTTTAAAGTCTCCAGTTTCAAGCATCTCCAACGCGCTAGCAGGGAAAATGCCAGGACTTTCTACAGTACAACGTACCGGACAACCGGGAGCAGATGATGCGACAATATATGTGCGTGGTGTCGGTTCGTTGACAGAAGGCTTGTCTTCACCTCTTATATTGGTAGATGGTGTTGAGCGTTCATTCAATCAACTTGATCCGAATGAAATTGAAAATATTTCTATTTTAAAAGACGCTTCATCAACTGCTGTATTCGGTGTGCGTGGTGCTAATGGGGTTGTTCTGGTGACAACGAAAAGGGGGCAGGAAGGAAAGCCAAAAATTAATTTTTCTACCTCTTATTCATTACAGATGCCTACTCGTATACCAGAATTTGCCAACAGTTATGATTACGCAAGTACATATGTAGATGCCCAGCGCCGAGATGGGATAGAAAGTAATTTTGCTTTTACCGACGAAGCGATTGAGGCTTACCGGAATCACAGCAATCCTTTAATTTATCCGGATACAGATTGGGTGGATATGCTAGTCAAGGATGTTGCTTTGCAGACACAACACAATTTCTCAATTTCCGGTGGGACAAAAGATGCACGTTATTTTGCTTCTTTGGGAGTATTCACGCAAAATGGGCTTTTCAAATCGTTTGAAAAAGAGTATGATGCTAATTTTGGATATAACCGTTACAATTATCGTATAAATCTCGATTTGGGTCTTACAAAAAATACATTGATGCGTATAAACTTAGGAGGACGTGTAAACAATAAACGTACGCCAAACTATGAAGGAAAGGATAATATCCAATACTTGTTTCGTGATATTTATTGGGCAATTCCAATGTCAGGGGTAGGTGTTGTGGATGGCAAATGGATATGGCCTGATACTAAGAAGTTTAATTTACCCGGAGATGTCAGAGATGCACTTTATGCCTATTATGGTTCTGGATATAATACTTCAGCAGGCGATGTCCTGAATTTTGACTTTATGCTGGAACAAAAGCTAAACTTCATTACTAATGGACTAAAAGCCCATATAAAGGCTTCTTATAATAGTGGTGTAACTTTAAAAAAAATACGTAAAACTTCTACTCCTCATTATGAGACGATAGTCAATGAAGAAGGTACGATTAATTTACGCAAAGTTGGAGATAAAACTAATCTTCAGTATTCAGAGAGCACAAACCGAAGTAGAGATTGGTATATGGAGGTTGCCGTTAACTACAAACGCGATTTTGGAAATCATCATGTTTCTACTTTGGCGATGTATAACCAAACAATGAAATATTATCCGGATAGCAACCCTGAGGTATTTAAATCTATTCCCCGAAGTTATATTGGGTTGGTAGGACGCGCTACTTATGACTGGAAGACTCGTTATATGGCTGAAATAAATGTGGGCTACAACGGATCGGAAAACTTTGCGCCAGGCAAACGATTCGGTTTTTTCCCTGCGGCTTCGGCTGGTTGGGTTTTAACTGAAGAAAAATTTATGCAGCCTTTAAAACCATGGTTGAGTTATTTCAAATTTCGCGCCTCTTACGGCATAGTAGGTAACGACCGTGTGAGCGGCAACTTCCGTTTCCTTTATCTACCGGACTCCTATAACCCTTCGACCGGCAATTATTTTTTTGGGAACACCATTTCTTCTGCTTGGAAAGGTGCAGTGGAAAGTAAAATGGGTAATCCAGATGTAACTTGGGAAACTTCTGCCAAACAAAACTACGGAGTTGATATCTATTTATTTAGTAATAAACTAAAAGTAAATTTTGATTATTTTATTGAGCATCGTAAAGATATTCTCACTAACCGAAAAGTTTTACCGACCTACTTGGCAGTAAACTTACCCATTGCCAATATAGGAAAGGTAGATAATAAAGGCTATGAGTTAAGCATCAATTGGCGAAATAAGATTCATAATTTTAGATACAACTTAGGGTTCAACCTGGCTTATGCTAAAAATAAGATAGTTTTTCAGGATGAAGTTCCTTACCCTTATGATTATATGAGAAGAACCGGCAAGCCAGTCGGGCAACAAATGGGGTATAAATATGACGGTTTTTTCTCGGAAGAGGATGTAGCAAACTATGCGACTGAACGTGGAAAATCAATTCCAGACCACGGGACAGGATATACTCCCAAACCTGGCGATGTTAAATACAAGGATTTAAACAGCGACCATAAAATAAACCAGTACGATGTCGCCGCTATCGGCTATCCTTCATATCCTCTTCTTACAGGAAGCATTAATTGGGGATTTTCTTATAAAGGGATTGATTTTAGTATAACATGGGCTGGAGCCACAAAAGTTTCCCGTCTATTGGATGACATTTTTCGGGAACCGTTTGGAGCTACTAACACTCGCTCATTGATGCAATATATGATAAATGATATGTGGACGCCGGAAAAAGGGAACTCCGCTAAAGCACCGGCCATCTCGTTTACTAACAAAACAAATAATTACAGAGATTCGGATTTATGGTTACGTGATGCTTCCTACTTACGCTTGAAGAATGTGGAGATAGGTTACAACTTCCCGAAAAGAATGCTGAGCAAGATAAATGTCGGAAGCTTAAGAGTTTTTGCAACAGGATACAACTTGTTGACATTTGACAAGTTGAAAATAGTGGATCCGGAATCCCATCCAAGTAGTAATACAATGTATCCAGTAATAATGGTAGTAAATATGGGGCTAAAAGTGGGTTTTTAATTACTTAAAACAGAAATAGTTATGAAAAAAACAAGAAAATATATTCATCTGTTGCTACTTTTCTTATATGTGACTTTTACATCATGTGAAGATTTTGCTTTGGGAAATAAGTTTCTTCAAAAACCGCCTAGTGGAGATGTTACTATTGACACTATTTTTTCTACAGGAGAATACGCCCGAAGAGTGTTATGGTATGCTTATTCGAAATTGCCTTATGGCTTTTCGACCGGTTATAATAATTCAACCTCAATGCGGATAGGATCAATAGAATCATTAACAGATCTGGCACAATCATATGTCGGTTATGCAGGAGCGGACAAATTATACTATCCAGGACTTTACAACGCAGGGAGTGAGGATTACTCGGCAGGAGAAAGTCATGCAACCAAATACAACATGTATGCGCGTGACCCATGGAAAGGAATTCGCCATGCGTGGATATTTATAAATAATGTGGACAGAGTACCTGACATGACTGCAGAAGAAAAATCTCGCTTAAAAGCAGAAGCTAAAATTACCATCGCTGTGCAATATTCCGAAATGTTGCGCCACTATGGAGCATTGCCTATTGTAGATCATGCCATTACACCTAAAGAGATGGATTTGCCGGCTCGTTCAACCTTACAGCAGACAGTAGATTTTACCATTCGATTATTGGATGAGGCTATTGCATGTAAAGATTTGCCTTGGGCTTTGCCCGAAGATGACCTGAGCAATGAAAGTGGACGTATGACAAGAGCTTCCGCTATGGGATTAAAATTGAGAGTACTATTATTTGTTGCTAGCCCATTGTTTAATTCTGATAAACCTTATTTCCCAGGAGAGGCTTCTGACAGATTATTAACTTGGTTCGGAGAGTATAGTGAACAGCGCTGGAAAGATGCAGCAAAAGCGGGAGAAGATTTCTTTCGAGCTTTGAATCAAGGCGGTTTTTATGCTTTAGTACAAAAAGAAACGGCAACAAAGAATACATTCCGACAGGCTTTTCAAGATGCATACTATACACGAGGTACTACTGAAAGCCTAATTTCTGTGCGTAGGCATTTTAGGACAAATAACATCAATACATTGATGCAAAGTTTGCGTTGGGGAGCCTGGTGTCCTACAAAAGAATGTTTCGATATGTTCCCAATGGCAAACGGCGATGATTTCGATTGGGATAATCCTGTTCATAGAGCAAATCCTTTTATTAATCGTGATCCTCGTCTATGTGAAACAATTTTGTTGGATGGTGACGATTTTCAAGGGCGAAAGGCTAAAGTCTATAAAGTAGATTCTAAAGACAAAGAGAATTATCCAAAGGGTGCGGACTGGGGCTTAAAAGGTTATTTAGACAGCCAAAGTCTAGCCACAGGTATTGCTGGGCGCAAATTTGCTCTTGACCGGAAAGGTGAATATACCAACCGTGTAATTCATTGGCCTTATTTGCGTTTGGCCGAAATTTATCTTGCGTACGCGGAAGCGTTGAATGAATGCAATCGAACGGATGAAGCTTATCAATACATCAATGCAATAAGAAAGCGAGTTGGTTTGCCTGAACTTATCTTGAAAGGGGAGAAGGATGTAAAAACTGAATTTCGTGAAGCTGTTCTTCGTGAACGTGCCTGTGAGTTTGTATGGGAAGAAAACCGTTTTTTCGATTTGATTCGCTGGAAACGTGAAGCTGATTTTACTAAGCATCTGCATGGAATCAATGTGTACCGCCATAAAATTACCGGAGCATATAAATTCGATTTCCCACAACTGCCGGAAAGAGCATGGCAAAAACCTGGAGGCTTTTCTGCAAAATGGTATCTAAGTGCATTCCCAGATAAAGAAGTGAATAAAGGGTACGGGCTGATACAGAACCCAGGGTGGTGATAATGAAAAATCATTCAATGAATAAATAAAAACATACTATGAATAAAACTATAAAATTAGTCATGATAAGTTTGTTGGTGTCAGTAAATATGTTGGCACAAAAAACAGACAACATACAACAGCAGTACGGACGGGGGATTACAGTGGATCAGAAAGAATCTACAACTGCGGGAGGAACGATAACGGAAAAACAATTGCTTCACAAAACAAGCATTAATCCTTCCAATTTGTTGTTTGGAACTATTGCGGGATTATATGTTTTACAAAATGCCGGGAGCTCTTGGGCAGATGGTCCCACAATGTATATACGCGGGTTGGGAACAACGAACAGCAAAAGTCCGTTGGTTCTAATTGACGGTTTAGTACGTTCTATATCGGATTTGACGGTACAAGAAATAGAAACTGTTACCATTTTGAAAGATGCCGTTGCTTTGGCTTTATATGGAATACGGGGAGGCAACGGCGTAGTTTATGTTACGACTAAACGTGGAAAAGTAAGAGAACCAACGATTAATTTTAATTACGAGTTTAACATGGGGACTCCTATTCGTTTACCAGAAATGGTAAATGGATATACCTATGCACAGGCTTTAAATGAAGGACTAAGGAATGATGGTCTTACCCCCCGCTATGCTCAACGAGAACTAGATGCGTTTAGAGATCGAACCTATTCTGACTTTTATCCGGATGTAGACTGGTGGGGAGAGGCTTTGCGGAACCATAGTTATGGGCATAATGCTAATTTCTCCATTCAAGGGGGCAATGAAAAAATTCAATATTATGCGCAGTTGAATTATCTTAATGACCAAGGAATTTTGAAACCAGCAAATGACAATGAAGATTATTCCACTCAGTTTAAATTTTCTAAATTAAATATACGAACTAATCTTGATATACAAGCTACTAAAACAACAAAAGCACAATTGAGTATGTTGGGTAACTTCTCAGAACATAACCGTCCCGGCACACAAATAGATGACATTTTTACGGCTTTGTATCAAGTTCCCTCAGGGGCATTTCCCATTAAAACAAAGAATGGAATATGGGGAGGTTCTATTATGTATTCTAACAATCCCATAGCCCTCATTTCCGGTAAGGGATATGCGCGTTCACAAAATCGTGCTTTGTATGCCGATATGAATATTCAACAGGATTTAAATGCTCTTATTCCCGGACTGTCTGCCTCTGTTCGAGTCGGGCTTGACAGTTATGCCAGTTATTGGGACTCAAATATACGAAACTTCGCTTATGAGTCTGCAACAAAGGGTTGGGATGGAAAGGAAGATGAATATAACATATTACGTAATGAGTCTTCTTTAAACTTTACTAGCAATACAGGACAAGTCGTTCGTCGTTTCAATTTTAATGCACAAATAAACTACAAAAAAGAATGGGGAGCACATCGACTAAGTTCTGTCATGCTATATGCCATGGACAAGATGAACCGTGACGGACAGAATGCCTCGCGAGCTTACATGGATATGGTTATGCAGACACATTATAGTTATAAGAATTGCTATTTGCTTGACCTTGCTTTGTCTGGTTCTGCTTCCAGCGTTTTGGAACCGAATCATCGTTGGGGAGTATTTCCATCAGTAGGGATTGGCTGGATTCTTTCGGAAGAAGACTGGCTGAAAGGGAAAGATATCAATTTCTTGAAGTTGAAAGTAGCTTATGGTATAGCCGGAAGAACAGATTTTGGAGTAAACTTGTATAAATATTATATGGGAAGTGGAAGCAGTTATTATTTTAAAGATACTCCGAGTAGTCAGAGTGGAATGAAAGAGAAACAAATTGCTGTGGATGGACTAACTTATGAAAAATCACATAAATTAAATGTAGGTATAGACTTCATGGCATGGAAAAAACTTTCATTTATCATTGATGGTTATTACGACCATCGGACTGATATATTGGTGGATGGTGGCAATGCTATTTCTTCTGTATTTGGTATGACTGTTCCCAAGCGTAATGATGGAATCGTTGATAATTATGGAGTAGATTTAATGGTAGATTGGAATGAACAAGCAGATGTGTTCAGCTATCAGGTGGGTGGACAAATTTCATTCAATCGCAGTAAGATTATTAATATGAATGAAGAGTATCGTCCATATAATTATCTGAAGCGTACAGGCCATCGTGTTGGTCAAATATTCGGTTATGAAGTGGAGGGAATTTATAAAAGCCAGGAAGAAATAGACAAGCGTGAAATAAAACAATATTTGTCCGATGTACGTCCTGGTGATTTAAGGTTCAAAGACCAGAATGATGATAAACGGATTGATCAATATGATAAGGTGCCAATAGGCTATAATACTATTTGTCCGGAGATTTATTATGGGTTCAGTTTAGGAGCTGAATACAAAGGTGCAGGCTTTTCAGCCCAATTCCAGGGAGTAACCAATTATAGTCAAGTGTTAGATACAAGAAGTATCTATCGCCCGTTAATAAACAATAATACAATCTCCAAGTATTATTGGGAGAATCGCTGGAGTGAACATACCCCAAACGGAACACTGCCCAGATTAACCGCATTAAGTTCAGAGAATAATTATAATAATAATTCATTGTGGGTAACAAATGCTTCTTTTTTAAAGCTACGCACATTAGAAATTTATTATCAGTTTCCTGATAAGTGGTTGCGTAAATGGAATGCCATAAAATCCTTGAAGCTTTACATTCGTGGTCATGATTTATTTTGTTTGGACAGTATTGATATTGCTGATCCAGAGGCATTGGGGACCAGCCATCCTGCAATGAAACAATATACTTTTGGTTTTAATTTACAATTCTAATTCGGAGAGGCAAAAATGAAAAAAATAGAAATAAAAAATATTCTACTGCTTTTGTTCTTATTGATGACAACAGGATGTGATTTCATGGATTGTGATGAGTCTGATAACTTCACAAAACAGGAAGTGCTTGATAGCTATAAACGAGTTAAGCAACTAGTAACAAATGTGTATGGCTTTTTAAAAGCCGATTTCTGTTCCATAGATGGAGCTATGCTAGATACGGCTACAGATGATGCTGTCCATATTTACAAGTCTTCCCACATTCAACGGTTTGTAGATGGTACTTGGTCTGCCAATAACCTGGTAGATAATGTATGGGGACATTATTATGAAGGAATTCGTGCAGCTAACTTTTATTTAAAAGAAACTGCCGGCTTGATTTTTGAAGAATGGAAATATGCAGATGATTATGAGGATATTATGAAAGAGTTCAACAACTACAAGTATGAAGTCCGTTTTCTTAGAGCATATTTCTATTTTGAATTGATCAAGCGTTATCATAATGTTCCTCTTGTACTGGATGTTTTGACCCAAGATGAGGCTAACAATGTTAAACCTGAAACTTGTGAGAAAGTTGCCAAATTTATTGTGGATGAATGCTCGGAACTTGCCCATATCTTACCTGTAAATTATGATCATTTCAGCACAAAAGAAAAAGGACGTATCACAAGAACAGCCGCCATGGCATTAAAATCACGCGTTACCTTATATATGGCCAGCCCTTTATTTTCAGATAATAGCGAAGAAAAGTGGGAAATAGCGGCAGAAGCCGCCTATGATATTATCAAACAAAAGAATGATTTAGGCTTGGACTTAGTTTCTTACCTCCAAATATTTAATGAAGTTAATAACCAAAAAGCAGAAGTCATATTGTATCGTCCAGTAGGAGAGACCGGCAACTTTGAGAGAGCTAATTTCCCCATAGGTGTGGAAGGAGGAAACACATCGACTTGTCCAACACAAAATCTGATGGAAGCGTATGACATGGCTAATGGTGAGCCTTTTGTATGGAATAACCAATCAAACCCCTATGATAATCGCGATCCACGTATGAAATATACAATTGTCTGCAATCAAATGAAATGGCCTGCAAATCCTATAGAAATATGGGAAGGAGGAGCTAACGGGATCCCTCTGCAGAATGCAACAAAAACAGGATATTATTTAAAAAAATATGTAAATAATTCGATAAGTTTCGAGGCTGGTAGTACTGTTACGAAAAAGCAACATAATTGGGTATTGTTCCGTTATGGTGAGATTCTGCTTAATTATGCAGAAGCCATGATTAATGCTTTTCATGATCCTGACTATAAAGATGCTAATTATGAAATGAGTGCACGTGAAGCGGTAAATTTGATTCGTGGACGCACAAGCGTTGAACTACCGGGATTTCCATCAGGTATTACCGAAGATAATTTTGTGAAACGTTTAAAAAATGAACGCCGAGTGGAACTGGCATTTGAGGGACATCGCTTCTGGGATGTACGCCGTTGGAAAGAACTTGAAAAGACAGCTAATATATACGGTGTAAAAATAACAAAGAACGACGATGATACATTTAATTATGAAAAAATATTACTTGAGACTCACAAAATAACGGACAATATGTATTTCTATCCCATATCCAACACTGAACGTTTCAAGAATCCTAATCTGAAGCAAAATCCAGGATGGTGATTGTTGTAAACAGCGTCTTTATAAGTAGGGATATTCAGTAAATGTGCTCAACTTTGAAGCCGAAACTATCTTAAGTCTGCAGAAAAATAACGTCCGTAAAAAACACAGCCGGGACGGATTCGCGAAGAATCCGCTCCGGCCGTGTGCCTTTACTCATATCATTATCGACTTTCCCGTACATGCGCGGACCAACTGTAACCGCCCGGCAGACGCGAAAGGAAATAATCAATAACCCTTATTGTTTTCCCATCCGGCCATTTGCACTTCGTCCTGAGGAATGGGCAGATAATAATGTCCTTCTTTCTTATAAACAGACTGTGCGAACGGATCGGTGATGCCCGACACTTCATCCACATAGCGAAACTCCTTTATTTCGGCGGCCTTTTCACGGCGGATGTAGTCGAACCAGCGCTTGCCTTCGGCATAAAGCTCGATACCTCTTTCTTTGAACACCGCTTTGTCGAACGCTTCCGGATCGGTCGTTTGGGTACGTTCCGCTTCGGGAACATTGCCTCTTTCCTGCAACTGGCGAAGACAGCGGGCAGCCAGATCATCCACTTTTTTAGTGGCCAGCGTAGAGGCCTCCGCATAAATCAGATACGTATCCGCCAGGCGATAAACTGTGGTAAGGCCGTTGGATAGTTGACTCAACACCCCTTTTTTGTTCACTTCGTTATAGTCGCGGTATTTCGAGATAAGCGGCAGTTTATTGACGCTTTCCTGATAAGTGACGTGTTTTACCTTTCCGCCCACTTTCTCATCCCATGCAAGCTCAAAATTCCATGCTTTGCGGTCATCATTGGGGCAAGATTCCACAAATTTGGGATTCGCGAAATAGTCGCCCCATCCCGGATACTTGGCATGGGTGTTGGGATAGAACGATTTACCGTACTGGCTCGGAGTTTTATACGCCACACTGTTCATGATGGCAAACAAATGTTCGTTAGCTTCGTGCTTTTTATCCTCTTTCCACAGATCCCCGTACTTTTTGGTAAGGGTCAGCCCCGATTTTTCGATAACGTCTTTGGCCAGACGCGCAGCTTCGGCATAAGTATCTCTCTTCAAAGGCCATCCCGCCATCGTAAGGTTTACGTCCGCCAGACAAGTTTTGGCAGCCCACTGCGAAGGAGATCCGGCATCGCCCGTACGGCTTGTCGCAGGAAGATCGGCGCAAGCGATGGTGAGATCGGGAACGATGATTTCATCATAGATGCGCGCAACCGGAACACGAGGCAGCTTATCCTCGAAAGTTTCCCCCGAACTGGCAATAAAAGGAACATCGCCGAACATACGCACCAGGTGGAAGTAAGCCAGCGCACGCATAAACCGTGCTTCCGCCACAACAGCTTTATACTTAGCCGCCTCTGCCTGATCCTCAGGGATGGGAGTGCCGCCGATGATCTTGTTCGAGCTGCTGATTACATCCCAGAAGTTTTTCCAGAGAGCGGTGACGTCTTTCACGCTTCCGCTGGTGGTCGGAGTCATGTTGTAGAGATACAGCATATCGTTGTTGGGCTTGGTGACCAGCGGAACAATATCGCCGGCAGCCGTACTGTATCGCAGGATGCGGCAACTGAAGCCGTAGTTCCCGTTCCACATATCCTTATAAACGCCTGACACGGCTTTTGCCACCACATCCAGAGTTTGAGGAGTCTCGATGTATTCTTCTTCCGTAAGGAATGATTGCGGTAGCTGATCCAGTTCGACACAAGAGGTTGCCAACAGCAAACTTCCCACCGCGCATGTCATCATTATATTTTTCTTCATCATGTTTTTCTGTTTATTATACGGTTAAAATTAGAATGAGAAATTAAGGCCGAACAAAAAGTTACGCCCGTTCGGGTAGGCTCCCCAATCGGCTCCCTGACTCAACGGAGTGCCCAGCGCCGCTTCGGGGTCGAGTCCGCTGTAACTTGTGAAGTGGAACGGATTCTGTACGGAAGCATACAGACGCAGGTTGTTGATTCCGGCTTTTTGGCAGAAGCTCTTCGGCAGGCTGTAGCCCAGCGTCACACTCTTCACCTTGACAAAGCTTCCGTTTTCCACAAAACGCGAACTGATGGCATCGCGAATGTCTTTGGTGGCGTTTACAAATCCGGGGATATCGCTGTTCTCGTTCGTAGGAGTCCAGCGGTTCTTCCATTCGGGGTTCGGAGTCAGCTTGTCGAGGTTGATACCCGGCAAAATACTGAAACGTGCCTGACGAGTAGCATTATAAATATCGAATCCGTGATAGCCGACAACAAACACTGTAAAGTCGAAATTGCGATAGTTCACCGTATTGTTCCATCCCCAGTTAAACATTGGCTGTCCGCAGCCGATAATGCTCATATCTTCTTCGGTATACTTGCCGTCGCCGTTCAGGTCGCGGTATTTCGCCTGTCCCGGGATGACTCCATACACCTCCGCATTTGTTTTATTGGCGGTATTTCCCTGAATATTTGCCACTTGGTTCACTTCGTTCGTCTTCCACACGCCATCGTACGTATAGCCGTAGAACGTTCCCAGCTTCTCGCCTTCGATCATGCGGAAGATAAGGCTTTCGAACTTACCGTTTCCCTGTGTCTGCATCTTCGTGATGGTGGGAATCTGCTCGAACGTACCTTTGTTGTGCGAGAGCGTCAGGTCGGTGCGCCAGTCCCAGTCTTTCGTACGTACCGGAGTAGCTCCCAGCGTAACCTCAAGACCTCTGTTTCTGATTTCGCCCGCATTGCGCAACAAAGTGTTCCAACCGGTATAAATGGGCTGTTTTACTTCCATTAGCACACGCTTCGACAGTTTGTCGTACAGGTCGATGCTGGCGGTAATACGTCCGCCGAGGAACGAGAAGTCGAGTCCCGCATTCCATTGGTCGTTGCGTTCCCACTGCAGGAATCTTGCCGCCGGACGGTCCAGACGATAGGAAGTGCTGCCGTCGGAGTTCTTGCTCGCCACCATTTTAGAGAAGATGCGGTACATCTCCACCGCCTGATTCCCTACCGAACCATAGCCCACACGCAGTTTAAACTGATCCATCCAATCGTATTTCTCCATGAATTTCTCCTGTTTGATGTCCCAAGCCAAAGCCACCGAAGGGAAATAATCCCACTTGTCAGCCAAAGCCGCCGAGCCGTCGGCACGCACAGAAGCCGTCAGCATGTAACGGTTCATCAGTACGTAGTTGACACGCGCCAGATAAGAGATCAGCGAATGCTTCACAAGGTCGGACGAAACATCGCCTATTTCGGATGCATCCAGCGCATTGTACGTCAGCAGATCGGGAAATGTCAGATTGCGTCCTGCGCCTTTATGCTGGTAGCGGTTGCTGTGTGCCTGCTCGAATACTGCCGTAGCATTGATGCGGTGATTCTTGTTGAACTCTTTCGTATAGTTCAGCGTATTGGTGTTCAGGAACTTGAAAGTCCATGCCGAATTGGCTATCGCACTGGTCTGGCTGTTGGCAAAGTACTCGTAGCTTCTTTCGTTGTGAGCTGCGTTCGAAAGATTGTTCGTAAAGGTGATGCCCAGTTGGCTGCGGAACGTCAGCCCTTCCATAATCTTAAAGTCGGCATACCCCTGAAGATAATTGTCCAGGCGCTTCACCTTCTCGTCCAGTTCCCAGATATGCCCCATCGGGTTATAAGCCGGACCACCGTCGATGGCAAACCTGTTGTTATAAACGCCTTTTTCATTCTTGGGCTGTACGGTCGGCGCAAAGTTCATGGCAGTCATCAGCAGACCGTTGTACTGAGTCATGCGCGGACCCTTGTTCTCGCTATAATCGCCCCAGAGATTCAAGCCGACACTCAGCCATTTCTTCAGTTCCGTATCGAGCTTCAAACGCCAGTTGTATTGTTGGTAGTTCGATTCCTTGATCACACCGTCTGTATTTTCGTAGCGGAAAGAAGCCAGATAAGAAGTCTTGCCGCTTTTGCCCGCAATAGACAAATCATAGTTTTGTGCAACGGCAGGCTCGTTGAAAATATGATCGACGTAGTTGTATCCTCCCTTGCCTTGCTTGAAGTCGGCAATCTGTTCTTCCGTATAATAAGGAGCGCGGGGCTTGTTTGCAAAAAACTCTTTCGCATAGTCGTTGGCCAACTCCGCAAACTCGCCGGCGCTGAGCACATCAGGCTTATCGAGCACCGTTTTGAGATTGGCAAAAGCGTTGAAGTTGATCACCACCTTATCTTCTTTCGCATTCTTGGTAGTCACCAGAATCACCCCGTTCGCAGCGCGCGAACCATATACCGCAGTGGCGGAAGCATCTTTCAGCACCTCGATAGACTGAATATCGTTCGGGTTGATATTCTTCAAGCTGCCGCCGATGAATCCGTCTACCACAAGCAGCGGTTCCACATCGGCAGTCACCGAGTTCACCCCACGGATGCGGATGGCAGCCGATTTGGAAGGATCGCCTCCTCCGGCAATGGATACACCCGCCAGACGCCCCTGCAAGGCATCCGACACGTTGGCCACCGGAGTGCTTTTGATGGCATCCGACGCTTTCACCGAAGCCACCGAACCCGTCAGGTCCGACTTACGCATCACGCCGTAGCCTACCACAACCACCTCATCGAGTGTTTGCGTATCTTCCAGAAGTTTGATGTCAAACTTCGTTTGCCCGTTTACTTTTATTGTCTGAGGTTTGTACCCGATAAAAGATACCTGAAGATTTCCTTTCGCAGGAACATCGGACAGTTTGAAATTGCCGTCCATGTCGGTAATCGTACCGTTGGTCGTTCCTTCCACAAGCACCGAAGCGCCAATCACCGGATAACCGTTATTATCGGTCACATTGCCCGTGACCGCCAGTTTTTGCCCGAAAGCACTTTGCGCGCATAACATGCAAAAAAGCAACATGCTCATTATGCTGCAAAACAATCTTTTTTTTGTCATAATAATAAACTTAATATTACAAAGGTTCATATTAAAATTACATTCAATCGGAACTTTATCCGATATTGCAAATGTATTCAGGAGCCTGCACAACAAGTAGTAAAAACGTACATAATAATTCAAAAATCATACATACTCCACATACACAAGCCGATAAAGGAAATAACATCGAAACTCATTTATCGTATATATCAGAGAATTATGCTAACTTTGCGCTTTTGAATAGAGTAAACAACCAACATTATGGAACATCAACTGACCATTTACAACACTTTAGATAGAAAGAAGGAGCTTTTCGTTCCTCTCCATGCTCCGCATGTGGGCATGTATGTATGCGGACCGACAGTGTACGGAGACGCCCATCTGGGACATGCCCGCCCCGCGATCACGTTCGACGTGCTTTTCCGCTACCTCACACATTTGGGATATAAAGTTCGCTACGTGCGAAACATCACCGACGTGGGGCACTTGGAGCACGACGCCGATGAAGGCGAAGACAAGATAGCCAAGAAAGCGCGGCTCGAAGAGCTGGAACCGATGGAGGTGGTGCAGCATTACCTCAACCGTTACCACAAAGCCATGGAGGCGCTCAACGTGTTGCCCCCGAGCATCGAGCCACACGCTTCGGGACACATCATCGAACAGATAGAGCTCGTGCGGAAGATTCTGGATGCGGGCTATGCCTACGAAAGCGAAGGTTCTGTATACTTCGACGTGGCGAAATACAACAAAGACCACCACTACGGCAAGCTGTCGGGAAGAAATCTGGACGATGTACTGAATACCACCCGCGAGCTGGACGGACAGAGCGAGAAACGCAATCCGGCGGATTTCGCCCTTTGGAAGAAAGCACAACCGGAACACATCATGCGCTGGCCCTCGCCGTGGAGCGACGGCTTCCCGGGATGGCACGCCGAATGCACCGCCATGGGACGAAAATATCTGGGCGAACATTTCGACATTCACGGCGGCGGCATGGATTTGGTGTTCCCGCATCACGAATGCGAGATTGCGCAGTCGGTGGCTTCTCAAGGCGACGATATGGTGCGCTACTGGATGCACAATAATATGATTACCATCAATGGGACGAAGATGGGCAAATCGCTCGGCAACTTCATCACGCTCGACGAGTTCTTCAACGGCAGCCATAAGCTGCTCTCACAAGCATACACTCCGATGACAATCCGTTTCTTCATCCTTCAGGCACACTACCGCAGCACAGTAGATTTCAGCAACGAAGCGTTGCAGGCTGCCGAAAAAGGATTGCAGAGATTGATGGAAGCCGTTTCGGCACTGGAAAAGATCGCTCCCGCAAGCGCCAGCTCAGCCGGAATCGACGTGAAAGAACTGCGTGCCAAATGCGACGAAGCGATGAACGACGACCTGAACACGCCGATGGTGATCGCGCAGCTTTTCGAAGGCGCACGCATCATCAACAACGTGATTGCCGGCAACGCTACGCTCTCCGCCGACGATCTGAAAGCATTGAAAGAGACTTTCCACCTTTTCTGCTTCGACATAATGGGACTGAGAGAAGAGAAAGGGTCGTCCGACGGTCGCGAAGCAGCCTACGGAAAAGTGGTGGACATGTTGTTGCAACAACGCATGAAAGCCAAAGCCAACAAAGACTGGGCTACTTCGGACGAAATCCGCAACACGCTTACCGCTCTCGGCTTTGAAATCAAAGACACGAAAGACGGATTCGAGTGGAAGCTGAATAAATAACAGCATTGCGGAAGCCGCAGCAGGCAATTATCATACTGCTTAGCTTCCTTGAGCCTTACCGACAGCGAGGACTGACAGGAGCCCGTCCGATAAGCAGTTTGAGAAACAACAGGGGCAGGCTGTTTCTCTTTGAAGCGAGCGCTTAACCGAAAACCGGATATTAGAAACGGAAATCGAGTGAGGCTATACCGTTTGGAGTTGAATGAGGATGCGTAAAAATAGCCCTATCATTACCTCAAAATGAAGTTTGACGGGGCCATTTTACGCGTGTCTCTTACAATCCGCAACTTTCCCGAGCGCTCAGTTTTGTTTTGGCATCCCATTCTTTCTTTTTTCTGGTACGCTTTGCGAATCCTTCATCATCGGTTCCTCTTTACACCCCTCAACTACGTAATACTTTTTCTCAAAAACAATCGTCTCCAAAAAGGTCATATTCGACTGATCAATCCGACATTCGGAGCCTTCCGGAGAAGGTATTCCCCCAAAGCCATATAACGCAAACTTTTTACCTCATTCGGAAAGATTTTCTTCCTCGGCAAAGAGAGAATTAATCACATACCATCTTATAATCAAAGAATTAACAAATCAGAAAGCAAACAATATTGCCGCCGGAGAAGCTTTTTCGAAAACGCCAAAATGCCAAAACGCCTATATGACTGTTTTGCAAACGATAACATAGAATCCGGAGGCTGCCGGAATTGAGAGCACTTACCGGTTCCGTTCTTCTTCTCCTCTAATTTTTGTTTAAAATATTCTTAAGAAAAAGAAGAATCCGACCTAAGCCGCCGGGCTCTTTCTTTCTCCATAATCTCGTATCGTATTAATAAAATTCGCTCCTCTCTTGATATCCCAACAGTAGAGCTGCCCCAATAAGTTAATTGTTCCGGCGATGAAGTCAGGCACGCCATACCATTCATCTGATGGGATGCAGAGGTGGAAGCCGAAGTGCCTGGAGGATGAAGTCGGGCATGCCATACCATTCATGCTTCGGTACTACAATGTCGTCCGATTACACGCTCACTCATGGCACAGCCGCACAACACATCAAATATTCATTACATGAAAGTCGGAAACCTCTACCATTAATCCTCAATTTTCGTTATAAAAAAGGGACTTCAAGTCATGAAAACGGACAGTGGAAAAACGCTACTCCGAAGAAGCCGATAAAAACAACTATAACACTAATAATCAATAACGTAATCAACCATACCAATAAAGAGTTGAATAAAAAAACAGTCATATAGGCGTTTTGGCATTTTGGCGTTTTCAAAAGTCTCCAAGAAACTCCGGAATTCTTTAAAAATCAGCTCCCACAGAAAACACAAAACTAATAATATATTAAGACAATAGAACAACAAAAAGACACCGCGGCAAAATCCGTGATCGACAACCATTCCGCCGGTTCGTTCGAAAATCCCCATGTCTCGTTTCAAACACATCACAATATAAGAGTCATCATCCGAGAAGGAGTTTAAACATCCCCGTGTCCCGTTTCAAAGCCCGCCGCCTTTTTTTCAAAGCCCGCCGTGTTTGATTGCAAAGCCCGCGGGCTTTTTTTCAAAGGCGGCGGTTTTTTTTTCAGTAATCGCCGTTAAAGGTAGATGCGAATCAAGCTGGCTTGTCCTCAGCCCATAGAATATCAAAATCAGATAAAATCCTCCAAAACAGTATCAACTCTGGCAATGAGAATAGTCCTTAATATTCCATGAGGGAAAGGATACGGATTTAAACTTTAAGTAAAGAATAAATCCCAACAACTTATTGGGTGAACGGGTTTATATGCTTGAGAATAAGATTGAGGTTGCAAAGGATAAGGAATAGAGGCTCGATGTTTATAGATGTTAAATTCAGTATGTTTGCAGTACGATACCTTCATATTGTTGTTTAAACCTTTATAATATCGTGAAAATGGAGAGATTATGTTTAACCTTAAATAAGAAATTAAAATGAACGTGCGCCATGAAATTAAGTACTGTGCATTGATGCTGTTGCTCTGTTTCAACAGTTTGGGCTCGTATGCTCAAGGGCAGACAATAACCGTCAATCTGAAGAACGTTTCACTCAAGCAAATGTTCAGTGCTATCGAAAAACAGAGCACTTACCGTTTCTCTTATCGTAACGCGATTATCAGTGATAGTCGCGATGTCAGCATCTCCTACACCAATGTCCCGGTGTCGACAGTGCTCAACTCGGTTTTGCCTACACGCAATCTGCAGTATAAAATCGTTTCCGAAAAGACAATTGTCATATCCGACAAGGTTCGGGACGAGGTAAAGTTACCACAACGTGACGGGCAGAGAAAGACCGTGAAGGGCGTGGTACATGATGCCAACGGAGAACCCATCATCGGCGCTGGAGTGCATGAGAAAGGAACGAAGAACGGAACCGTGACAGACATGGATGGCAAGTTCTCGTTGAAAGCGCAGCCCGGCAGCACGCTGGTCATTTCCTATATAGGCTTCATCACACAGGAGGTGAAGGCACAAGATGCCGTGGATATACGCCTGCAGGAAGACAACAAAGCATTGGACGAGGTCGTTATCGTGGGCTACGGCAAGATGAAAAAACGTGATCTGACGGGTGCCATATCCTCAGTCAAAGGCAGTGAGGTGGCACTTGCAGGCGTTGCATCGGCAGCTCACGCCCTTGCCGGCAAGGCGGCAGGCCTGTATGTGCGTCAAAACTCGGCACAACCGGGTGGTGGTCTCGATATTCTGGTGCGTGGTGCAGGGTCAGTCAATGCCAATAACGACCCGCTATATATCGTCGACGGTTTTCCTATTGCCAAGATAGACCAGACCAAAGGTATCAACCAGCGCATGGACCCGGGAACACAGGGCGTTCTTAATTTCCTCAATCCAAACGACATTGAGAGCGTGGAAGTGTTGAAGGATGCCAGTGCAACGGCTATTTACGGAGCACGTGCAGCCAACGGCGTGGTCATCATCACGACGAAAAGAGGGCAGGAAGGCAAGGCACAGGTGGATTATTCGTACAACTATTCGTTCCAGGAATACTCGGACAACTACGACATGTTGTCGCTGAAGGAGTGGATGGTGGAGAAGAACAAGTCGACATGGGAATATTGGATATGGGAAAATCAAGTAAGCCCATGGGGCAATCGCACCTTGGAAGAGGCTATCGCAGCACCCAAAAACGGGCAGGCCTATATGCGTCCCTACACAGAAGCAGACATCGCTGGGACAGGAGCAGGGACCGACTGGCTGGGGCTTATCACACGCAACGGGTCTATACAGGAGCACAATCTCAGCATCCGGGGAGGCTCGAAGGATACACAATACATGGTTTCGTTCAACTATTACGACAACAAGGGTATCATCAAAAACTCAGGAATGTCACGCTATACCATCAAGAGTAACCTCGACCAGCGGTTCCTCGGTATCTTCAAGACGGGTGTCAACCTCACGCTTACACGCATAGACAATGACAATACACAGTTAGGCTCGGAGCAATACGAGAAGTCGGGTATTATTCGTGCAGCTGTACAGATGGGGCCGCATATCAAGGCGTATGATCCGGAGACCGGCGAATATCCCGTGAATCCTTTGTTAGGAACCCAACCCAACCCTTATTCGCTCCTCAATAACATAGACAAGGGACGCACCGACCGCCTGCTTGGCAATGTTTATGTGGAGGCTTATCCTGTGAATGGACTTACCCTTCGCTTCAACGCGGGTATCGACCGTGCCAACATCAGCCGCAAGACCTATGAACCGAAGACCACACTCTGGGGTAAGGCACAGCAGGGAAATGCCGACATCTACACGATAGACAACAACCAATATCTGCTCGAAGCCACAGCCAATTATAACCGCACGTTTGCAGACGTGCATAAGCTGAACCTCTTGTTGGGAGCATCCTACGAGCAGTTCGAGTATGAACCCTCCAACCTCGGCAACAACAACTTCCTCACCGATGGTTTCCTCTACCACAACATGGGAGCTGGAACGGGAACGAAGGTCGTAGGTTCGGGTTATTCAAAGAATAAGATGGAGTCTTACTTCCTGCGTGCAAATTACATCCTGAAAGACCGTTACTACCTCACGGCAACACTGCGTGCCGACGGTGCCAGTGTCTTTGCCAAGAACCACAAATGGGGTTACTTCCCATCGGTGGCACTCGGTTGGACCGTGAGCGAAGAGGCGTTCATGAAGAAGGCCGATTGGATGAGCATGCTGAAGCTCCGTCTCAGCTGGGGACAGACCGGAAACTCGGACATCGGAACCAATGCCTTTGCGAGCTATTATGCATCGCCGGCTTACAACAAAGAAGACGGAACGCAGATCATAGGGGTGTTCCGCGACAAGTTGGAGAACCCCGATTTGAAATGGGAAACGACTACCGAATGGAACATAGGATTGGACATGGGATTCCTGAACAACCGCATTCTGGCGAGCGTGGAGTACTATCATAAGGTCATTTCCGACCTTCTCAACTACAAGCCGCTCAACTCTTACCACGAGATTTCGAGTGTCATGGCTAACGTAGGCAAGACTCAAAGCACGGGTATCGAGATAACCGTGAACACCAAGAACATAGAAACGAAGGACTTCAAATGGAGTACCGACCTCACCTTTACCAAGTATAAAGACCGATGGAAGGAGCGTACGCCCGATTGGAAGCCGGGTGTGTACGAGAGAGTAGACGATCCTATCCGTCCCATTTACGCCCGGGTAGCCGACCATATCCTTCAGATAGGTGAGGAAGTTCCTGCCGCACAACCCTTATTGAGACCGGGTGAGGTAGTTATCAGAGACCTGAACGGTTACAAGAGGGATGCCAACAACCAGCCAATGGTCGACGAAGACGGCAGATTCATACTGACTGGAGCACCCGATGGATTGATAGACGATGCCGACAACGTGCTGATCGGCTCGCAAGACCCGGGTTGGCTGGCAGGGCTCACCAACACTTTCCGCTATAAGGATTTTGACTTGAGCCTCCAGTTCAACGGGATGTTCGACCGCAAGATGCAAGACCCCACCGAGATGGCCTATGGACTTGGTGGCGGCGATATAGCTCGCTACGGCTACAATGCCTTGCGTATCATCAAGGAAAGGTGGACGTGGAACAATCCATCCACTCAATATCCGTGCTCGTTCAACGGTTGGAGCACCAACTACACGTATGGAGACTGGTATTATCAGAATGCTTGGTTCATCCGCCTTGCCAACATTACGTTGGGCTGGAACTTGCCTAAGGCATGGCTGCAACGCACGAAGGCCATATCCAAGGTACGCATATCGCTCAGTGCAAACAACCTTTTCTGCATCACTCCCTACAAAGGGCTGGATCCGGAGACCGACTATTACGCAGCGACATATCCCAATGCACGTACCTATGGTTTGGGAATTAATGTAACGTTCTGATGCCATGACAGGAAAATGGCTTTTGAAAAACAAGAAAGAATATATTAAAGGTTCATAATCATGAAAAGACTTAAATTCATATATGTAGTTTTGTTGGGAGCGGCTTGCATGGGTATGCTGAACGGTTGTGCCGACCTCGAGCCTGTAGACTATTCGGAAATCAATCCCAAGAACTTCCCTAAGTCAGAAAGCGATATTGAGGCTCTCGTCATATCTTGCTATTATCCCATCCGCGGAGACTGGTGGGATGGTATCTTTACACCGTCGGAGAGGGGCGTGATGTTTATCAACGATTGTACAACGGGCATTCTCACCGGTACCTTCGGGGCACAGAAGATGGCGTCAGAGCTGAACTTCTTCCCTGACAGCGAGGAGATTACATGGTTCTACTACACACGAAACACCACCGATTACAGCGGAGGTTACGCCAACAAAATAAGCCGTTGCACCTTGGTATTGGACGACATTGCCAACAGTTCGCTGAGTGAAAGTAAGAAGAAGGTATACGAAGCCGAGGTGCGCTGTGCCAGGGCATTTCTCTCATACGTGCTTTACGACATGTACGGTCCTTTAGTCATAGCTCCTCTCGAGGTGTTGAAAAACCCTTTGCAGGAACAGGCTCTGCCCCGACTCTCGGGTGAAGAGATGATAAAATTCATCGAAGACGACCTGCTCTTCGCATCCGAGCACCTGCCCTATCCTGGCAAGGAAGAGTACGGACGCTTCAGCAAGGGATTGGCAAAGATTCTCCTCATCCGTCTGTATCTGCACGAAACACCTACAGACAAGAACTACTTCAACAAGGTGGAGACATTGGCACGCGAGTTAATGAAGCCGGAATACGGCTACCAATTGCAAAAAGATTACGCCAAAATGTTCGAACTCGGCGGACAAGGTGCCGCCAACAAGGAAATCATCTTCGCCCTTCCATGCTCATACAATGGTCCCGGACACAACCAGTGGCATATGATGGCGTTGCCCACCGATTTCCAGCAGAACGGAATGTCGGGTGGTTGGGGTACGATAACCAGCACATGGGCTTTCTACGACTCGTTTGAAAGCAATGACGTTCGTCGCTCCAAGCTCCTCACTTCCTACGTTAACTCCGCCGGGGAGACCGTCGATAAGGATACCCCCCAATCGCCTTTGGCTGCCGGTCCGATAGCCTTGAAGATGGGCTACGATACAAAGGTGAAGGGCTCGGGCGGATTTTCCGATATCGACCTCATCCTTTTCCGTTATGCAGACGTCTACCTTTCTTTAGCTGAGGCATTGAGCCAAAAGGCCGGATCCACCGCCTCCGACTTGAAGGAGGCAGTGGATCTCATCAACGTGGTGCGTGCAAGAGCAAAGCTCGGCAACCTGACGTATGCCGAACACAACACGCCTGATAAGGTGCTCAATGCCTTGCTGTTGGAACGTTGGCATGAGTTCTGGTGCGAGAATGGGCAGTTCAGGGCAGACCTGATACGCTATCACAAGTTCGCATCCTGGATAAAGGCCATCAATCAGACCCCCTATGCAGAAGAATACAAGGAGCTTTATCCGCTACCTATGTCAGTCATCCTCGATGGGAAAGGGCAAGTGAAGCAAAACGAAGGCTACAAATAACGTCTTAATCTCAGGCGAATGGGCAAATAAGTCAAGCATCGGGAATATCATACCGCACACTTGGTTCCCCGAATAAAAGATATGGGTTGTGGAGCTTTATGCTTTTGCAAAGCAACTTAAATAAATTATCTTTTGCAGAAAATAGCACGCTGGCATATCGAAGAAAGGCTTTTGCAGGTTCAAATGACACAAGCCAAACAAAAATAAGATTAGATACCTTAGATTCACAGTGTAAATTAACGATGAAATAGAAAATGATATGAAAAGAATTTCTTACGGGTTACTATTGGCATTCACATCTCTCGCATCGTCTTGCGGAGGCGATAATCGCCCGCAAGACCCCAATCCCGAACCGCCGACATCGACCACCGAGATGAAGACAGTGAAGTATGTTTCGACCAACGAAACGTTTGCGAACCCCGAACGTGGCTACTACACGGAGATTGAAAGCAATGCAACGGATGCCATATCCGAAAGCCGCATCAGGAAGCTACGCAACGAAGGGAAATCGCTGGTACAAGTGCTTTACTACTTCAAGGAATATCGCGATAAAGACCTTCCGGCCGACATCGCGACAAAGCTGAACGCCGACATGGAAGTTATTCGCAAGGTGGGAATGAAGGCTATTCTTCGCTTTGCCTATACTTCTGCGGTAACAGAAGCTGACGCTCCCATGACGATTATCAAGCGTCACATGGAACAAATGAAGTCCGCATTCACCGTCAATAAGGACATTATAGCTTGCACGCAGGCAGGTTTCATTGGGGCATGGGGCGAGTGGTATTATTCTTCCAACGGGCTTAACAATGCCGCTTCTTACAAGGAACTGCTCGACAAGTGGCTCGAAGTGCTACCCGCCGACCGTTGCATACAAGTGCGTATACCCAAATACAAGCAGGATTTCTTAGGCTCGACAAGTGCTATAAAGGAGACGCAGGGATTCAGCGGACAGCCAATCGCCCGCATTGCCCATCACAACGATGCCTTTATGGCAGACGAAACCAATATGGGAACGTATACCGACGTGGAGAAGGATAAGTCATATCTTGCCACGGAAGGGTTGTATGTGCCCATAGGCGGAGAGACTTGCCTGCCTACACCCACAGCCACACCCTCGACGGGAGATGCTGCCGTGGCAGAAATGCGACGCTTGCGGTGGTCGTTCCTTAACGATGCATATGATCGAAAGGTGCTGAACAAATGGGAACTTGACGGCAAAGCAACTGAGATCAAGAACAAATTGGGGTATCGCATTGTGCTCACCCGTGGCGAATATTCAGTGAAACATATCCCCGGAAGCGACCTTACCGTGAATATTTCTTTGCAAAATATCGGCTATGCACCGATGTATAACCCCCGTGATTTGAAGTTAGTGTTACGTTCTTCCAATACTAAGACGGAGTATTGGGCTAAGCTTCCTGACGATCCCCGTATGTGGAAACCACTGCAAATTACGCATATACGCCGGAAGATGGCTCTTCCTGCCGATATCCCTGTAGGCACTTACCGTCTTTTCCTCTTCATGCCCGATCCGGAAGTCAGCATTGCCTCATGCCCCGAATATGCTGTCAGATTGGCAAATAAGGATATATGGGAAAGTATGACGGGGTATAATGACCTTGGGGTAGACATCGTAATAGCTGCCACAGGCGACCTCAAGCAAAGCACATCGGCTGTTAAATTCCAAAAGAAACAATGATGAGCACCACTGTTAACACAACATCCGATACCGACACTCCGCAGCGTCTGCTGTCTCTTGACATCCTGAGAGGCTTCGACCTTGCCTGCTTAGTGCTTGTGCAGCCCATACTCTATGTGTGGTTGTCTATACTTGGGCCGGAGGAAGACTCGTTCGGCGGAAAGGTAATGGCTCAAATTACGCATGTGCCGTGGGAGGGGTTTTGTTTCTGGGACATCATCATGCCCTTGTTCATGTTCATGTCCGGTATCACCATTCCGTTTGCCATGTCAAAGTATAAGACGGGTAAGGAGCAGGTAAACCGACGGTTCTATATACGGATTTTGTCGCGTTTTGCCGTCCTTTGGATCGTCGGCGCCATCATTCAAGGCAACCTTCTGGCATTCGACATCAGACAGCTGCATCTCTTTTCCAACACGTTGCAGAGCATCGCCGTGGGTTATGTAGTGGTTACTTTCCTTTATATCTTTACTTCGTTTCGTACACAGTTGGTGGTGGTATCACTGCTCTTCATAGCATATATCGCGATCTTTGCAATATGGGGCAATATGGATTTCACGATAGATACCAACATCTGTGAGGAGATAGACCGGAGGGTATTAGGACATTTCCGGGATGGTGTGATATGGAATGGTGACAGTTGGACATGGGATCCGACCTATCACTACACTTGGATCATGAGTTCGCTCAACTTCGTTGTTACGGTATTCTTCGGCTATATGGCAGGTTGCATCCTGCGAGGCAGCTTTTCCATGCTGGATAAGTTTGTGAAGCTGCTCATTGCGGGCCTCGTCCTGATAGGTGTTTCCTTGCTGATGAGTCCCTACATACCGATCATCAAGCACATCTGGTCAAGTTCCATGACGCTGTTTGCAAGTGGAATATGCTTCATTCTGATGGCATTGTCCTACTTTATCATCGACATCAAGGGATGGATGCGTGGCCTCGGATGGCTCAAGATATACGGCATGAACTCATTGGTGGCTTACTTTCTCGGTGAAGCAGTAAACTTCGATTCGATTACCAACTCCTTTTTCCATGGCTTCGAACAATGGATGGGAGACTATTATCCCGTACTCCTTGTTACGATACAGGGCATTTTTATATTCATAATCCTTAAATGGATGTACAGAATGAAGATTTTTATCAAGGCATGAACTAAAGAATTACGATTATGTTGAAGAAGAAATATTTTCTGATAACGGCTTTTGCAATACAGTGTGTTGCGGGTTGTAGCGATGACAACAACGTCTCGAATGAAAAGAATGGTCCTAAACCTGCTATGGATATTGTCGTATCGCCCCAAAGCGGGCTGCATTATGGCGACAATATCAATGTTTCAGGACTGATGACCGACGAAATAAACCTCGAACAGTATGTCCTCACCTTGTTGGACAGTAAGGGCGATACACTTGCCATAAAACAACAGAACCTACTTGGACAATCATTTAATATAGATGACAACATCCGCATCCCTCTTCCCAAGAATGCTTCGTTGGACAATCTGACCTTGAAGGTGAAGTTGGATAATATGCGTAAAGGCGAATTGGTGCAAGCTTTTGACTTACCTGCAGTAGATGTTCCTACCTTTCCTGTGTTATATCTCATCCTGAGCAATGGTCAGATACTCGACCTTATCAAGAATGGCGATGTGTATGTAACGCCAACCGAGAATGTATTCCCTGCCAATGTAAAGGCTATTGTCTCCACCACGACAAGCAAGAATGGCGTTTATTGGGGAATGGAAAATGGAGAAATTGCCTGCATGGCAAAAGATTCAATTGTTATAGGTAATGATGTGGAAGCATCGTTCACGGTGTCTTTCAATCCCGTTACCTTTGAGTTTAGCACAGGTGAGAAGCACATTTGGGCACCGCTCGCCGAATCCGACTGTTATTATATCCTTGGTTCCATATCAGGACATTGGCAGGACGGAGAAATTACAGACAAGCGTAAGAAGATGGCTATGAAAGGTTTTGAAAGCGGAAACAAACGCTACTACACATGGACGGCACCTGATGGCGACGATCCGGAAGTAGGAATGTGGGGCAGTACGGCGGCCGGCGTGTTCCGTCTGATACGAGACGATGCGGGCGAATACATTCTTTGGGATGGCAAGATGATAATGCAGAGCAATACGGACGACAAAAACAAAAGCTTCCCCATAACGGCAGGAGGACCGTTTACGATAAAGATTAATTTTGAGGACGACCTCTGCAAGTCGATTGAAGTTACCGGTGGAGGCAAGTCGATATCGTTCAGCAATAATAGAGTGGTGGTTAATGGCAGTGTAGCGGGTGAAGCCATTGAGTTCTGCGGGAAAAACCTTGCTCTGAAGAGTGGTACTGATTACATCTATGAAGGTACGGTGGCACTTAGAGAGAAACAAGCTATCACCGCAGCGCTTGATCTATCCGGCTTTACTGCCAACCCCGACTTGTTCAACGGGGGAGGCAATCGCTCATGGACGCTGAAGGCAATGAGCGACAACTACCTTATCCGTATGGATGTCTTCAGTGGAGCTTTCTATGCATGTCCTACCAGTGCTTACCCCAACGTTCTTTACATGGACGGGTGGAGTTGGGCGCTTACGAGTACGTCGAATCCCGTGACTTGGGATACTGCCAATGTGCTTCCGTTGGTAAGGACGTCGAAAGGAACCTACGAAGCTACATTCTATAACTTCGGTTGGGGCGGTGATGTAGCTTTTTATGTTACTTATCCCAGCTCCGGAACCCCCATTCGCTTACCTAAGACCAACGTCAACAGCGCCTACATCAACACATCGGGAGGTGACGGCAGCTTCCTCATCCCGAGCAGTGCGGGAATGTATAAGGTGATCATCGACCTGAAGGAAGGAATTAATATCGGCCCGGAGGGAACGGTAACACCCAAGGGTAGTTCGCAGTTTACACTAGATTATGTGCCACAATAACATTTTACAATAGAGATTTTATGCGTAATAGATTTCAATTTGTATTCATTCTCTGGTTTGTCTGCTGCGTCTCAATGGCACAGCAGACAACTGACATCACCATCAAGAAAGGAGAATACTGGTGGGGAGGTGCCACGGCTTTAGGTTCAAGGATGCCTTATGTGGAGCCCTTAAAAGAGTTTGATCTTGCCTATGAGAACAGAAACAATCAGGTTTCCCCTCTTCTTGTTTCGAGTATGGGACGTTATGTATGGAGTGATCGCCCGTTTCGTTTCAGCATTTCGGACAAAATCATCCGCATCGAGTCCGATTATGAGACAGTGAAAGTGGAGAACGGAGGGAACACCTTGCGTGAGGCATATCTCACAGCATCACGCAAACATTTCGCTCCGAACGGCAAGCTTCCGGATCACCGCTTCTTTACCATGCCCCAATACAATACGTGGATAGAATTGATGTATAACCAGAACGAGCAGGACATCCTCACTTACGCCCGTGACATTCTGCGGAATGGCTTCCCCCGCGGCATCATCATGATAGACGACAACTGGCAACGGTATTACGGTAACTTCGAGTTTAAGCCAGACAAATTCCTTAACCCTCAAGCCATGGTTGCTGAGTTGCACCGTATGGGCTTCAAGGTTATGCTTTGGGTAAGTCCGTTCGTGTCGGCAGACACGCCGGAGTACAGAGAACTGGCAGCCCAAAAACTGCTGTTGCAAGATACGTCAGGCGAGCCTGCCATCATCAAATGGTGGAACGGACAGAGCGCATGCTTCGATTTTACCAATTCACAAGCAAAGGCATATTTCATCACCCAGCTGCGTGATATGCAACGGAAGTATGGGATAGATGGTTTCAAATTCGACGGTGGAGACAATAATTTCTATCACCGTTCCGACCTTGTACCGTACAGAAAGGGCAGTATCTCCGTAGACCACACCCGCGCTTGGGCAGAAATAGGTTGTGAGTTCACTTTCAATGAGTATCGTGCAGGATGGCAGATGGGGTGCCGCGAATTGGTACAACGATTGGGTGACAAGGATTATTCGTGGGATGCCTTGCGGTTGCTCATACCTGATATGATTGCTGCAGGACTGCTGGGTTATGCTTATGCCTGTCCCGACATGATTGGAGGCGGGTCGTTTCTTACGTTCATGAACGTTGATGCCGACAAGTTCGACCAACGACTTATCGTGCGTTCAGCCGAAGTTCATGCCTTGATGTCAATGATGCAGTTTTCCGTTGCACCGTGGCGTATCCTTAGTAAAGAAAATCTAGACATTGTGAGACGTATGGCAAAGCTTCATGCCGACTTTGCCAATTACATCATGGCATGCGCCAAAGAGTCTGCGATAACGGGTGAGCCCATTGTGCGCAGTTTGGAGTATGTATTCCCGCACCAAGGGTATGCCTTGATAAAAGACCAGTTCATGTTGGGCGAGAAGTATCTTGTGGCACCCGTCGTGGATGAAAGGGATGTACGGGATGTCGTGCTTCCGAGGGGTACGTGGAAGGACGACGAAGGAAAGATACACGAGGGCGGCCGTACGGTAAAGATAGATGCACCACTTGGAAGATTACCCTATTTCGAACGGATGTAGCACGATAGGGTTATATATACCTCCTATAGATACCAGAATCTAACGCAATAATGTGATAAGAAAGAAGCAAGCAGCCGTTTGATTGTTTGCAACAGCGAGTAGTAGGCTTATAGCTGAACTGGGAGTCTATCGGCAGATTTCAACGTGATTATCTTTTAAAGTGGTACTGCAATGGTAGGACGTCTCGATGACCTGTAGAACATCGTTGATGTTATTGGCCGGTATGATGCCGGTAAAGCGATCGTTTACGTTAATGTCGCTACTGATATTACAAGTCACATCGTAATGCTTCTCAATGCTTTTGAGAACCTGATACAAAGGTACATTCCTGAAAATAAGCTCTTTCCGCTTCCATGCCTTGGCATCATCGAGTGCATTTTCCGTTTCTGTTACGGTAATGTCTCCCGTGGCTTTGTCAAGGGTTGCTTTCTGCTGTGGCGACAGCATTACGCTCTTGGCTTTCTTCAAAGCGGAAAGCCGTACACTTCCTTCTTCCAGTATAAGCTCTGATATTAGGCTTTCGTTTCGGGCATTAAGATTGAATTTGGTGCCGAGAACATACACTTCCAAGCCTTCGGCACCTATTGTGAAAGGATGTTCGGAATCTTTTGCCACATTAAAATAAGCCTCTCCTTCAAACTCTATTTTCCTGACGCTTTTATTGAACGACTTACTGTCGTATGCCAATGATGTGTTTTCATTCAGCGTTACCTTACTTCCGTCGGGCAGAGTGATGCTGGCACGTTCACCACAGGAAGTGCTGACGATGGTTTTCTTGGTAGAGAATGCGGCGTTCTCCCGATAAAGATAGTAAGTGGAAAAGAAAAGAATAGGTAGCATGATGACAGCTGCCACCTGTGCGTACCGCCATGCCTTATGCCACGAAAACGACTTCTCTACTGATATTTGTTTCTCAATGAGTTGCCATATCTTCGTCAATCTTTTGTATTCGACTACGCCCGAGACAGCTTCTTCGCTGCTCCACTGATCCCACATCCGTTGCCCTAAAATCTCATCAGGCGTGCTGTCAACCTCCTTACGCAGTTCTTTCAGTTGGTTTACGGTAAGTGTATCGTCGAGAAAAAATCTTTGCTTATCGTTCATTTTGTTCTTGTTATTTATATATAAAAGACAATGCCGGCGGTGGGATATACCGATTTACTCGATTAATTAACATAAAATAAGAGGAGCGGCAGATATTTCGCGGCCTGTAATTGCTTCCGCATAGCTTTCAGCCCGAGGGACAACAGGTTTTTGACAGTCTGTTCAGCAATGTTCAATCGATCTGCAATCGTGCGATTATTCAACATATCAAACTTTGCCATTCTTACCACTTTGGCTTGTATCGGGGGCAATGCGTTGATGCAGGCATGTAGCTGACGTACGAAGTCGTCATATTCAAGAGGATCGTTGGGAACGTTAGCAATGCTTTCACGATATTCCAAATAGTTCTCGTATTCAGGCGAATGGATTGTTGCACGATAGTTGTTGATGAGAAAATGCCGCATGCGAAGAAATAGAATCGACTTCAATGAATGCTTCATATAAATGTTGTGACGATTGTTCCAAAGCCATAGGAAAGTATCGGAAACCAACTCTTCCACTTTCTCATGAGATTTGCAGTAACGTAATCCGAAAGCATAGATACGTGGGGCATAAAGCCGGTATATCTCGCTCAATGCCTTTTGTGAATCATTGGTTAGTTCCTTTATCAGTTTTTCTTCATCGTATGACATCCGTAACTATAGTTTAATGTGAACAAAATTAATGAAAAATTGAGTGAAACTGTTCTAAATTAGTCGTTTTTGCAATTTTTATTAAATCTTTGTCGGCTTATTGCTCTCCATAGCTTTGACTGTTTGCCCGAAATGTTATATGGTTCATTCTCACACGATTGTTCAACGCAGTTTTATCTCTTAGATTGGCGAATTCAAAAACCGGCACATCTCCATTCCTGAGTATATATACTCACCGGACTGACTATATATGTATACCGGAGCAGATCAATATGCACATGAATTACACCGCTTTCTTCAGCACCATCTCCACCGGCTGCCCGTGGATGCAAGTCACCGTTACCACAGTCTGCCCGTCGCGTTCCGACAGGCTTACGTTTTCGAGGGATGACGCGAGTGTCCATCTTCCTTTCAGAACGATCTCTTTCCTTATCGGTCGGCTCGGCTCTTTGGTCGTATAGGTTTTCTCACGGATGTTCAGATTCGGATCGCACACGCTCATGCGCACTCCGCCGGCTTCGGCAACATACATCAACATCGTCTCGGCCGGAATGAATGTAACAAAGCTGCCTGCTGCGGGACGGTAATCGTCGAAGGCAGCGTATGCGGTAATGCCTGTCTGCTTATCGTAAACGGCATGAGCCGAGCGGTCGCGGCAGAGAAGCTGATAGGGAGATTCCTTCCGGGCTTTTTGCAGTTCCTCCGGTGACGGCTGGATAAGTACCATATATTCGTAAGAGCCGTCTTTCGGCGCTTTTCCGTGTTCGATCCATGCCGAAGCGAAAGTACCCACGGTCTTGGCGCGCGTCTTTTCATGGCGGGACTCTTGCACGGCAATCTGCGAGCGGACTGTTCCGTCGGCTACATGGTAGTAATTGCCGTAACCGTCGTACAACCAATAATCATCTTCACCCGCATGCGGGAGTTTCGCATCATCATCCGTCCGGGACAGGGATAACGGCGGCAAAGGAGCCGGTTTCTCCGTTGCCTTGCCATTGTATTTCGTTTGAAACAGGATCGTTTCGGTGGGATGTTCCGCATTACTGTTCGTAATTCCCGTGCCCAAACACACCATGCGGTTGTCAAAGCAGAAGACAGATTTGCGCGCCACAAAGTCGGGCGTAAAGTTATCCAGATTACGCTCCATCAGCTTCATGGCAAACATGCCGTTCATTCCCCCAAGCGAACTGCTCCCGGAGAAGTTCTCGGCGGAGTGTGCCATTGTCGTTCCCTTCAGCGGACTATCGAGAAGCTCGAAAGGCAGATGAATCGTCGTTGTTCCGGGCAGGCGGTTCCAGTCCCAGCCTTCCTGAACAAATCCGCTCCCGGCACGCGATACGGGATTGCCCTTACCCATGATCTGTACCGAACCGTAACTTTGATAACGCCCGTAGCGATTGTCTTTGGTATAAATCTCCGCTCCCCACACATCGGTAGTATATCCTTTCAGCGTCACCATCCAACCGGCACGGCGGAAGATGCCTGCCGAACCGTAGTTGTAGACGAAGAACCCCTGCGGAGCCCCGGCAGGCTTCACTCCTTTCTCCCTGAAAAGACGGGCGTTCGGAGTGTCACGCTTATGCAGCAGGCGCAGATAGTCGGCAGCCAGCCCGCGATCGAACGAATCACCCGCACCGGACAAATCGCCCGACAAGGCAATCTGTGCGAAAGCCTCCACGTCGTCCGCCCCCATCTTTCCGCCGAAAGGATGACGTCCGCCGATACCCGTTCCCCACTCATGCAGATTGCTATAATTGCGCATGGCTATAAAGGCGGATTTGAGATGCTGCCGTGCCTCTTCGGACAGCTCGAACGAAGTGCCTCCCGTAAAAGCGATAAACTGTCCGATGCCGGCAAGCGCTCCCGTCGTATAAGCCGGATAGAACCCTCCGTGGTGAAAAGTCGTTCCGTCTACCTTGATACCGCCAAGCGTGCCGGGTGTATAACGCAGCGACGAGGAGAGCCAGCGCGATAATCCGCGCAACGCCTGCTCCTGCTTCCGTCGATCGGGGAACATCATGGCGGAAATCGTTTTAGCCATCAGCAATGTGTGCCATGAATCGAGCAGTTCGTCACGGTCGGGCGGACAAGCCCGGCGGGTTTCCTGAAGCGCAGCCCAGAAACGCAGTGCAGACAAATACTCATCCCTGCGGGGATGGCGGTAAATCTCTTCGCGCATCAGCCATGCCGTGGTATAAATCTTACGTACCTGATAGCCGTAATGGTGGTTCGTCCCCATGCCGCTGCCGAATGCGAAACCCTGATCGATGGCGTAATCGAACACCGTAAAATAGTTCGCTTTCGAAGCCTCTTTCCCATTGCAATAAGCATCATACGCAAAGCCGGAGAGCATAGTCTCTATATCGTTCCACGACATTTCACCCTTCTTCTTATCCTGCTCGTCGGGAGCAACTATCGGAGCGCCGATAAATCCCGTACCTGCTACCGAAGGTGCGATTCCCGCCTTTTCGAAAGTCCGGTAAGCAGCATCGACACTCCCTTTGGGCGGTGTCTTTACATCCAGATACTCCGTCAAGCGGGCCTCTACCGTTTGCAGCTCTTTCTTCTGCGAAGCGTTCAGCCTCGAAAGCAACGGAATGTCATACGTCTGTTGCTCCCACTTCCACACCAGACACCAATGCCACAAGTCGCGGTTTGCCAGCCCATTGTTGGTGGGAAGCTGACGATCGGGCGTAGTGCGTGCGTTCATCTTCTTCTCCGGAAAGGTGAGACGGTCGATAAAAACACGTCCTTTACGTTCGGGGGCAACAAGGCGGTAAGCCACAACCTGCTTGTCTCTTTTCTCGCCCTTCATATACTCGAACGAAATCCAGCAAGCCCGCCAGCCCGCATACTGAAGGCGGTACGAAAACTCATAGGAAACCTCTCCCGCCGGATTCAGAAACTCAAACCGGATGGAGTCGCCCTGAAGCTTCTCATTGTATATCCAAAGCGTAATGCCGTACTGCTGTTCGCGCTTGGCGTTCAACGAGAGGGGAGCTGTCTTTACATCCAGCGTAGAGCCGGGCTGAAACTCCCACAGGAGACTTTGCTTGCCTTCTTTATAAAAAAGATAAGAGGTCTTTACTTCTCCTTTACCCCCGGCGGTGAATCCGGCAGGCACTCCCTCTTCGAAGCCGAAAAGCTGCCCGAAGGAAGAAACGAATGCAGGAATAGACAACAACAGAGTCAGACAATACTTTTTCATCGGAATTATAATCTTTTTAGTGTGAATTGTAATGTACCAAAACCTCTCTTGCTAAACAGGCTTTTAAGCAGAGAGGCTTTGGATTTTGTTTCAGAAGATTCATCAGACACCTGCGAGCGTCTTATTCATAAGGTATATACTCAGAGAGAATCTTCTCCTTATACCAAGGGTCGTCTATCTCTTTCAGTATCG
Source organism: Bacteroides pyogenes DSM 20611 = JCM 6294 (assembly GCF_000428105.1). GTDB lineage: Bacteria > Bacteroidota > Bacteroidia > Bacteroidales > Bacteroidaceae > Bacteroides > Bacteroides pyogenes. The sequence continues at coordinate 40,883 of NZ_ATZH01000032.1, forward strand.
TTCCCATCCGGCGGTAAAGCTCTTTCACCACATCGGCATGCTCTTCCAATGGGAGGTTACGCAGTTGGTACGGGTCGTTCAGATCATCGAACAGCAGACTCTTAGTCAGTTTCTTCGTCTCACGGTCGATGTACAATGCCAGCGTATAGCGTGCCGTCTTGACACCTCTCGAAGCCGGGAAGTAAGTCTGCACCAGCCCCTCCGAATCTTTCTCTCCGTCCATATTCTGAATATACAAAGCCGCGTCGGGACGAACCACATCCGCTTTTTCATCGAAGAAAAGAGGAGCGAAATTGCGTCCCTGCACTTCGGAAGGAATCGCTTCACTCAGTCCGCACAATCCCAACACGGTAGGCATGATGTCCGGCGAAGAAAGTAACAAATCGTCTACCCGAGGCTGTATCTTGGCAGGATAACGGACGATGAACGGAATATTCATCGATTCCGAATAAGGAGAGTTCTTCGGGTCTTCCGTGCGCTGACTGCACATCGTCTCGCCGTGGTCGGAAGCGAAAATGACAATCGTATTCTTGTCTGCCCCTATCTCTTTCAACGCTTCCAGAATCTGTCCGAACGCACGGTCTACCCCGGTGACGGAAGCAAAATAGAAAGGAGCCGATTCAGCTTTTTTCATGCTCAGGTCTACATTCGGGCGAATGAGCAGGCTGTCCAACGGACGGTCTTTATATAGGTTATAGTCCTGTTCTTCGCAGTCGCTCAACGAACGGTAAGGACTGTGAGGCGGATTCATGCCTACCATGATGAAGAACGTCTTTTTCGTATCGCGCACATTGCCTTCATTCTTCAGGTAAGAAACCACCTTACGCGCTTCATGCAGGGGCGACCACTCCTTCGGGTCGTGGCGCACACCGTCGGTATCCCAGTAATGCGGGTTCTTATGCTCATCGAACGTTCCGTAAGAATACCAGTAATTGAAACCGTGGCGGCGTTCTTTCGGCGTATAGGCATCCCATACCGGACGCTTGTCTTCCACATATTGTCCGGGACGTGCCGGGTCGTTCGGGGTGGGGAAGTCGGCATGCAGCTTGCCGAAGTAAGCACAGTCGTAACCCGCTTTCGAGAAAACGTCTCCGATACACTCCGCATCTTCGCGTAAAGAGCTGATGGGGCGGGTGGAGTTGCAGTTCAACGTCACACCGCTTCGGTTGGGATACATGCCGGTGAGCAACATTCCCCGGTGCGGACTGCTCAACGGGCAGTTGCTTTGCGCCGAAGTAAGTACCACCGACTCGCGGGCAAAAGCATTCAGGTTGGGAGTATGCACAGGATCACCCTGAAAGTTCACCTTATCGCGAAATCCCTTCTGATTCCATATACCCAAAGCCTGATTGCGGTATTGGTCGGGGAATACATAAATGACATTGGGATGTTCGGTTTCCTGCACCGTCTGTTTCGGAGCTTTGCAACCCTGTGCGGCGAAAATTGTCAGTCCGCTCATTAAAAAGTTTATCTGTTTATTCACGATAATGAATGATTAAAGAGTTATTAAAGCATGGCAAGCGCAGACTTCATTCCGCACGGCATGAGTCGACCTTGCCCGGTATAGATTGTAAATACAACATCCCCTTGTTTTACCCCTGTTTCATGAAGCAGAAGGGGGAGAAACAAAGGGATGGAATCTAAAGAAATCTATTTATCAAGAAATTAATTTCCATTTTTCTATTTAGAGACAGTCTCCAATTCTTTCTTTCTGTCGAGCGCTTCCAGAAAATAATAATCGGCATAGTTCAAAGGCACATCGATCTCCTGCCCGTGCGGAATGCTTCCTACCGAGTGCATCAGGATAAAGTTCCCGTTTGTTCCCACCTCCGCACGATAAGCGGGTGAGCCGAGACTCTCCATAATTTTGTCGGCAGTCGCTTTATAGCCGTTGCCGGGAAGGTATCCGTCGAGTTCGTACAATGCCGAAGCCGTACAGGCAGCAGCAGAAGCGTCGCGGGGTTCGTCAGGAATGTTCGGAGCGTCGTAATCCCAATAAGGAACCAGATCGGCAGGAAGATTCTTATGATTGAAAATGAAATCGTATATTTTTTGCGCCTGCTCCAGATATTTTTTATCCTTTGTGTAGCGATAGCAGGTAGTATACCCGTACAAGCCCCATGCCTGTCCGCGTGCCCATGCAGATTCATCGGCATATCCCTGCGCTGTCTGCCTTTTACGCACTTCTCCGGTCTCCGGATCGTAATCGACTACATGGTAGCAACTGTTGTCGGCACGGTAATGATGCGCCAAGGTAGTATCGGCATGCTTCACTGCAATATTATGGAAAGTGGAATCGCCTGAAAAAGCAGTCGCTTCGAACAGCAATTCGAGATTCATCATGTTGTCGATAATCACCGGGCATTTCCATCCGCGCGTACCTTGCCATCCCCTGTCGGCGTCCCACGACTGGATAACGCCTGCTCCCGGACGGAAACGGGTGGAAAGAGATTTCGCAGCTTCCACAATCACATCCTTATATTCGTTCTTGCCTGCCACGCGATATCCGTTCAGGTAACTACACCCTATCATAAAACCTACGTCGTGATGCCATTTCAGATATTTCACCGAGTCCAACGCTTCGGTATACTTTACTGCCAGCGGCAACCATTTCTCATCTCCTGTCAGCTTGTAAGTGAGCCACATGTTACCGGGGAAAAAACCGGAGCACCAGTCGTCGATGGGAATGTAAGAGATACTTCCGTCTTTCTTGACAGTTCTCGGATTCAAGATCTCTCCGGATGCCTCGATCAGATCGGTTTGAAGAGTGTGTTGAGCCACGGCATTGTCGATGTTGTCCTGGATGAAATCAGTCTCCACCTTCTTTTGTCCACCGCAACTCGTCAAAATAAAAAATGAAATTCCTAATGTGCTAAGAATTGTTTTCATAATACACGGATATTTTGTTAAGTGATTAATTTTCCGGCAACAAAAATACAGCATAAAATCAGAAGGCACCTTCCTAAATAATCCAATTGAAGGACAACTTTGGTACATTTCAAGGGATTGCCGTTCCGCAGACTCTTCAAAAGCGCTTGCAAGGACAAACGGGTAAATGCGTCTACACACGACGCACAGACCGACACAGCTTTTATTTAACAACCGATGTCAACGGATGGCGGTTGCCCTTTACGGAGTTAAGAAAAGCTTTTGCCGAACCGAAATTAAGGAACAGATCCAGTCTGACCGGAAGATGATTCTCATCATCCGTTACAAAGAAAGTAATCACCTCTTTCTGCTTCCCTTTCTTATTATATTCAACCAATGAAAAAATAAGACAGCGATATGTCACCCCGTTTTCCGCCTTCACGTTTTCCTTTCCCCGATAAATAAGCGTTTGTTCCTCCACTTTGCGTCCGGTGGCCATCGGAAACTTTATTTTATCTCCCGGTTTATAGTCTGCAGGATTATAAGAACGCGCTTGCGCAAGAATACTCAACATATCGTAAATACAACGGCTGTCACTGCCTTCCGATTCTTGCACTTCACCGTCGCGATGCGTACGTTTCTGTTTGATATGACAAAGCCCTCCCCGATATGAGAACCAGGCTTCATCTACCGTATATCGTTTCCCCTCTTCGGCTCCTTTGCGGAAATAGAGGGGTTCGAGCTTTTCACCCATGACACAGGTGAGCGTATCGCGCATTTTGAAAAAGAAGTCCGCGCGCTTACTGCCCACCGCAATCAGATTCATCCGATATGCAGATTTCGAGTTATGAGTGGTGGCGTTAGTCGTCAAACTCGCTAATCCGGCTTTCACCCAAACAAACTTCCAGTTAAAATACAAATCGTACATGACTTGTTCCCCCGACTGGAAGGCATTGTTCTTTGCCTCACACTGAGCGTTGGCGGACAAGGAAAAGCTCCCTGCCAACCATAACAACAAACCTATCGCCACTCGTCGCATACGGTCAGCGGCGGTTACGCTCCCGCCTTTCTCTATTCTTTTGTCTCTTGTCTTCATCCGCTTTCTGTTTTTTTAGTTCATCCGGCTTTTGCCTGTCTGCGGGAATAGCATGGATATCCCAATTTTGCGTGGCCTCCCACAATGCTTTATATTCCAAAATATTCGGATAATAATAAACTTCTTCGGGTTGCAGTCCTCCGGCAAAATCTCCGGTATCCCACTCACCGTTTCCATTCCGGTCGTTAATCAATCTGGCGCCGTACTTTCCGGGGTTCAAGAAATAGAAATCGGCCATTCCATCGACTACTCTCCGTCTGCGCACCACTTTATCCTGGGCGTCGAGCAACTCGACGAACGCCTGAGAATCCGCTCCGGTTATATTGAAATGAAGCGTGAAATACTCATCTTCACTACGTACTTTGAAAACCTGCTTAATTTTGTCTGTAGACAAGCCGTATATGCCGCGAAACGCAGCAGAATCTACCGAAACTTCATACTCGGCAGTCGGCTCCCAGTCATAGTACAAATTAAACTTTCTTATACTCAACGAATCTCTTTCGAAGTCGAAAGACAAATCTTTCCACAAAGTATCGACTTTTTGTCTCAAATGAATGAACGAACGCTCGAAACGAGCTACCGGCTCTTGGAAATTGAAAGAGACAGTCCCATATACATCCATAGACGGAGGAGCATTCACAGCCACCGGCAGATATTGCACGGGCGGAAGTTCATCCGCTTCGCCTCTCTTCTTTTTCTTTTTCTTAGGCTCTTCTTTCACCACCGGCTTCTGCTTCGACACCAGGTTCAGCGTATCCGTACGGGGAAGCAGGCGATCGAGCGTATCGGTATACAGATAGGTGAGGCTGAACGAAAGCGTATCTTGTTTGTAAAGCAGGGAATCCTTCACCCAGTAGTGAATCGTGTCGCTACGCTGCGATTTTTCAATGACAAAAGCATCCTTCTCTTCGAAATTCAAGCCTTTCAACACAGGCAACGTATCCACTTGTCCTGCAAAATAAAGCGTAAACTTATGGGGTACGAGCCGTTCGGATTTCGAGAGGGATCGCGAACGGTTGAGTTCCTTAAACGCACGGAGCACGATGTCATCGGGCAAGTAATGCGTATAGGCTCTCTCTACAATAGTATCATAAGTCAGCGAATCCACCCATGCGGTATCCATCCGTGTACGCCCTTCCATGCGGGGAATAATCAACGAGTCGCAAAAGGCGATCACCTCGCTCTTCTGCGTAAAAGCAAAGTTCTGGTCGGCGTCCATCAAAGCGTAGATACGGTATTCTCCGGGAGCAACGCCTCTGATAGAGAATCGTCCGCGGCTATCCGTCCGTCCTACCCTGTCGAGAGGAAGCTTTGTGAAAGCCGAATCGGCCGGATTGGAATGCAGACCTACCATTATTCCTTTGATCGGTTCCAAATTGGATGCATCGAGTACGGTTCCCGACACTTCCATCGTGTCTATCCGTTCGCCGGTAGAAAAAGTATAGGCAAAGTTCCCAAGAGGATTTCCCTCATTATTATCGACGATGGCATCCGAGAAATCTATCGAATAAGTAGTGTTTCCCTTCAACGTATCGAGCAGATTAACCCGTATCTCTTTACCCGCCGCTTTAATTTCAGGCTGCTGTAACTGCGGCGGAGAAATAACAATCTTCTCCCCCGGCTTTTCCAACTTGATAAACTCGTCGAACCGAAGGATGATCTTCCTCCTCGTACTGTTTACCGCTCCCGGAGGAGGAGTACTCCCGATAAAGCGCGGGGGAGTCTCATCAATCGGGCCTCCGTCCGGTCGCCCGATGCTGGCACAGGAATATAATGCAGCCGCCAGTGCAATCGCCGGCAATGACTTGCGAAGAATCTGCTGAATCTTTTGAGTGTCATGATATAACATGTCGCAAAAATAAACGTTCTTTACCAATAAACAGTACGTTTCTCGCTAATTTATCAAAAAACAAAAGATATTGCAATCCGAATCACTTCTAAAAACACAAAAAAACATACCCGAACGAAGAAATACCTAACAATAGGTATTGCATAAAACCGCACAAACTCTTACTTTTGCCGGCAATTGGCAACAGCCATCAACTACCGGAATGAAACGTATCAGACTGAAACAAAAGCAAAGGGCAGCCATCGCATGGATGTTATTTTTAATGCTGATGCCCCTATTTGTCGTGAAAGCCACACACTTTCACAATGATGCTTCATGTGCCGCCCATCATACAGAGCGGTCAGATAACCGGTCAGCCGACAATTGCGAGATCTGTCTTTTCGTGCTTTCCGACTTTACCGAAGCCGAAAGTTTCATTTTCCACCATTTACAAACATTCGTTCCTTTTATCCACCTTGTTACGGAAGAGAAAGGAGCTTGTGTAACCATACTCTCCCCTAGCCTGCGCGCCCCGCCGGCAACTGTTTAGCTGTTTCAATTTCACGCAGGAGATTTATATAAATAAACCTTGCCTGCTTTTTTTTCATGAAATGCATGAAAAGTTATTGTTTTATCCCCTGGGGTGAGGCGGTATTTCTTTTCAATACATTCTCCCTTTCAAACAATTCAATAGAAAATGATTATTCATACATATATAAGATATGTGTGTCTGTTCGTCGTTTTCCTCATCGTTGGCTCCTGCATGAATTTGCGGGGACAAACGATGTGGAAACAACCGACGTCGGAATTCACACGAAAAATCAGGCTACGTGTTATCGATGGCGAAACCAACGCTCCTATCGACGGAGCATACATATCAATAGGCGGAGAGGCGTTTATCAGTTCGCCGGACGGGTACGCCGCCTTACCGCAAAGGCTCAAACCGGAAAGTAAGGTTGCCGTACAGTGCTTAGGCTACAAGACACAAGTGGCAGATTTGAAAGCGTTGCCGCATAAAGGCTCGGTGTATATCATCCGCCTGATTCCGGAGGTGAAGCGACTCGCAGAGGTGGTTATCAGCAGCGAGCGGCAAAGCGCTACGGTAAATACCGTGAGCAACAAGCTTTCATCGGCCGCCATCGACCAATCGTTGGGAAAATCGTTGGCATCTCTGCTGGAGCAAGTCAGCGGCGTGAGTTCCATACAGACCGGGACCACCGTAGCGAAGCCCGTAATTCAGGGAATGCACGGAAACCGCATACTGATTATCAACAACGGAGCACGACAAACCGGCCAGCAATGGGGAGCAGACCATGCTCCGGAAGTGGATATGAACAACAGCGGCTCTATTCAGGTGGTGAAAGGAGCCGACGCCGTGCGCTACGGTTCGGAAGCGTTGGGGGGAATCATCGTAATGGATCAGAAAACGTTGCCCTTCCGGCAGAAGGAGCTGAAAGGCAAAGCAACATCATTGTACGGAAGCAACGGACACCGCTATGCCTTTGTGGGACAGATAGAAAGTTCATTACCCTTTCTCAGAAATATTGCCTGGCGGGTGCAGGGCACGTACTCCAACTCCGGCGACCGATCAACAGCCAATTATCTGCTAAACAATACCGGCACGCGGGAGTTCAATTTTTCCGCCGGTATCGGATACGACCGGGAGCGCTTGAGGATAGAGAGCTTTTACAGCCGGTACGACAACCGGATGGGGGTGATGCTGAGCGCACAGATGGGGAGTGAAGACCTGCTGGCCGAACGCATCCGGTTAGGCCGTCCCGTATTGGTAGATCCCTTTACGCGCAGCATTACTTACCCTCGCCAGCGAGTGGTGCACGAAACGCTGATAGGAAAGGTGAAATATGACACAGGAAGATGGGGCGAGCTCTTTTGGCAAGGTTCGTGGCAGAAAGACAAGCGAACGGAGAACCGCATCCGCCGGATGAACCACTCGCACATTCCTGCCATCGGACTTAACCTGAAATCGTTTCAGAACTTCGTCCGATGGAACATAGGGTACGGCGCGTGGCAAACCGAAGCAGGCGGACAATTCATGCTTATCGACAACTACAGTCAGGCAGGGACAGGAGTGGTTCCTGTCATCCCCAATTACACCGAAACATCGTGGGGAGCCTACGCCATACAGAAGTTTCACCGCAACCGCTGGGACGCCGAAGCCGGAATACGTGCAGACTACCAAGAGACAAGAGCCACAGGATACGACTGGACGGGAGTTGCCTACGGAGGTTCGCGTAAGTTCAGAAACCTCTCTTACAGTCTCGGAACCCGATATAAGATATCCAATCAGTGGTGGCTCACATCGAATTTAGGATTGGCATGGCGCGCCCCTCATGTGTACGAGCTTTACAGTAACGGCAACGAACTGGGTTCGGGCATGTTTGTGAAAGGAGATTCCACCATGCGCTCGGAACGAAGCTACAAATGGATTACGTCCGTGAACTATCGCACTCAGAAGCTAAACGTTCGTATCGACGGATACCTGCAATGGATAGACAATTATATCTACGACGAACCCGCGCGAAAGAATATCACCGTCATTTCCGGATCATATCCCGTATTCCAATACAAACAGACGCCGGCGTTCTTCCGTGGGGCAGACCTCGACCTCCGGTTCGTTCCTCTCCGTTCGCTGGAGTACCGTCTCATTACGTCGATCATCTGGGCAAACGAGCAAAGTTCCGGCAACTATTTGCCGTATATCCCGCCCATGCGTATCGACCACCAACTGACGTGGACACCCGCAATGAGGCGGAGCTTCGCGCCGCATCTGACCCTGAAGCACCGCTTCACAGCAAAGCAGACACGCTTCGACCCCAAGACAGACCTTATCGACCATACGCCTCCCGCTTACCATCTGCTCGGCTTCGAAGCGGGCGTGGAGTGGAGCGTAGGGAGGAAACATAAGATACGCTTCTTGCTGGCGGGCGACAATATGCTCAATAAAGAGTATAAAGAATACACCAACCGCTCGCGCTACTATGCCCATGACATAGGCCGCGACGTGCGTTGCTCCGTGCAATGGAGCTTTTAAAAACAAAAACCATTTATTATTTTATTCATTTTATAAAACAAGAAAAGATGAAAACAACAAATTTACTGAAAACAGCACTTATGTTCTTCATAGGGAGTTTCCTTATGTTGGGTTTTAACTCTTGCAGCAAAGACCCCGAAATTCCTAACGACGAAACAAAAAACAAACTTCATGAAGATCCTGTGAAAATGACCATCAAACTGGTGGAATGCCATCTGCATGCCGACTGGAATGAAATTCAAAAAGTGGGAGGTCCTCATCAGAACCCCGAATCTCCTGCCAAATACATGAAGAGAATACAGGAGATAACGTATGAGGTGAAACAGGGAGAAGGCTGGAAACTTGCCGAAGGAAGCCAAAGCAAATTTTATGTTCAGCAGTGCGGGAACTACCACAATCATGGAAAATTCACCCCCGCTCCTATCTATCTCATGTTTATTAATTACTACAACGTGAAAGGCGAACTGATGAACAACCAGTTTGTGGAGAACGGACAAGAGAAGATTCACCAACACTTCTTCACGCCGGTCAACATTAAAAGGACTTTCGACGGCATGGACGAGGCGGACGACCAAGACCCGAGCAAACTCATCGACTACCTCTATGTAGACACAACGCCTTGGGACAAAACAAAAAAATTAGACAAAGCGCAAATCACGGGAGGCGAAAACCCGATAGGGATGAAAGGAGCCATCCGCTTCCTCAAAGACCGCAAGGAGTTCGACTTGCAAATCCGCCTTTACCACGGATACGTTTCCAAGATCAACTCCAAAACGAATAAGTTCGACCCGTTCTACAAGCCCTCAGGCGGTCTGATACAACGCGGCACATGGGATATCAACGTCAAAGTGCCCGTTGTCGTTTTCTGGTCGCGTAACGATGAGGTTTCTGATATAGAAGAAGATACCAACTTGGATACCATAACCGAAGAAACGGTAGACGAAGATGGAAAGAAAGTGATCCGTTCCATCATGAAGACTTTCAACATCAGTTGGAAGGAAGCTGTTAAAGAATTCCACACCTACACTTATCAATCAGGAGATGGCGAAGCGGGCAGTATCTGGCTCTAAAGTTAGTTCTCCGGATTGAAGTTTCTTCGGGCGTCCTCCGAAGCGAACGGTGCGGTTGGCTATGGGTGACATCCGGGTTACCCATAGCCAACCTTTTTTACGCATAGCCGCAACGACTTCACTTCCATTTTTCCAATTCGGGGGAAATCACTATAAATCAACCATTTAAATCAACATCGGAATAAGCATTCATTTTCACCTTGGTGAGTATATATAGTCAGTCCGGTGACTATATATTGCCACCGCGGTAGCTATATATGGTCACCGACCATGAGTATATATAACCCGTTGGTTGAATTAAATTAGCGAATATTTTATCTTTCCAATCGGACGATGATTAGCGTAATTGACATATTGCATGAAAGTCATAGCGGCAATCTTTGCTGCCATGCGGGTGAAAAGTCCGCAGGATTGCTTTGCGTAATTTCGTATCATCATAAGCGTGTCGTTGAGTTGGGAGAATACGGTTTCGATACGTTTTCTAAACCGCTTGCAAGCCCATGATGTGGGCTCTTTCCGGTTCTTCTGATTCAGCCGATAGGGAACTTCCAGCGTAATGTTAGCG
>NZ_ATZH01000033.1 GCF_000428105.1 Bacteroides pyogenes DSM 20611 = JCM 6294
GTCGCTAACATTACGCTGGAAGTTCCCTATCGGCTGAATCAGAAGAACCGGAAAGAGCCCACATCATGGGCTTGCAAGCGGTTTAGAAAACGTATCGAAACCGTATTCTCCCAACTCAACGACACGCTTATGATGATACGAAATTACGCAAAGCAATCCTGCGGACTTTTCACCCGCATGGCAGCAAAGATTGCCGCTATGACTTTCATGCAATATGTCAATTACGCTAATCATCGTCCGATTGGAAAGATAAAATATTCGCTAATTTAATTCAACCAACGGGTATACATAGTATACTATTATATATGCTGCTCGTTGCTTTTACTTTCTGTGCAATTTAAATGTTTGAAAAAGCTTTATCGGGGTGTGAGCACTTTGGGTGAATCTTTATATTCTGAAGAAGGAAAAAACGTTTTTGTCTGAGAGAATATTCACGTTTAGGCAATTTCGTTTTTTAAGCGAAATTCTTTGATTTTCGAAAAAACGATTTTCTTTCAGGAGCTTTTTGCGTGCATAAGCTTCGAGTAAACAAAAAATCTGTCATTTTAAATCATAGGTAGAAAGAAAATGGATTTTTTCTTTTTTCATGTTTCTTACTTCGAATTCACGTATAAAGTGAAATATATTTTGTAGTTTTGCTGGCTGTCTACATTACAATAAATTTATGATAGAAATAAGGGAACAAGCTTTGAAAAAGGCGGCAGGCGAAGGAATGGATGAATTTATCCGGGTTTTTACCGATAAATACAAAGAGTTACTATCTGGAAGTTTGACTGCCGACAGAATGCCTTTGCTGACAGGAGAGCAACACACGCTGCTGGCTTATCGGATCTTCCGTGATGAGATATTGGAAGGTGGATTTTGCCAATTGATTCAGAACGGCTATGGTCCATATATCTTTGATAATCCTTTTGCAAAAGCCATGCGTTTGTGGGGCGCAGGAGATTTTTCGAAGCTGATTTATGGCGCAAAGAAAATATACGATGTTCATAGGAAGGACTTGGAGAGAGAACGGACCGATGAAGAGTTTATGGCGATGTATGAGCAATACGAAGCTTTTGATGATTTGGAAGAAGAGTTTCTGGATATGGAAGAACGGATTACAGCAACAGTTGCAAGCTATGTGGACGATCATTTGGAGCTTTTTGCAAAAATAACAATGAAATAGATGCAGTATATTTTTTATTGTCGCATTTATAGTTATGAATTAGAATTTTTATATTTGCAAATCTAAAATACTATACTTATGAGAAAAAAGAAGCTTTACCTAATGTGCTTAACAGCTGTATTGGCCAGTTTGTCTGTGTGCTCTTGTCTGAACGATAGTGATAACGATAAAGTGCAAGTACAGACTTTTGTGCAAGTCAATACATATGATTTGCCTGTTTCTTTCACTAACTCTGTCGGAGTAAAACTAATACCCAATCAAACAATAACAGTACCCGACAACAAAGAAATGGCATTGATTAATTATCAATATGATAAATCCACTGTGCCGGCAAATGCGACTTCGATAACTATCACGTTGCTGGAGAATCCTTACTATTTTACCAAATCTCCGATTTCTTCGGCTGAAGAAACAGGAAATGCGCCATTTGTTACTTTAGAACCTTATAATTTTAGAGGAGGATTCTTCAACAAGACCATTTTGGTTCTACCTATATCTTTTAAATACAAACGATACGCTGACGAAAAGGAGTTGAAAGAGGAAATTCAACGGCATACCTTTGCCATGACGTATGATCATGAAACGGGCTTTAAAGATGGTGTGTTGACTTTGCACTTGCATCATAGCATAACTCCCGAAGACGATGTGCAAAGAGATACAGACGGTTTTGATTTCAAAGCTTATGATTTGTCGTCGGTTTTATCCGGTATTGAATCCGATGAGGTTACTAAAGTAGAGGTCTTAATTAAGGAAAATCAATTCAATGATAAGTATTCCGAAGCACAGGAAAAAACATATTCTTATGAATATCCTTTTAATAAAAAGTAGTAAACTTTGAATTATAAAGAATTATTTAACATAGCAATGAAACTGATTTCCTCTCCGGCCAAAGCCTGGGAGGAAATTTGTATGGAGGAGGATAGGCGTAAAGTCTTTATGGCTTTTGTCTATCCTATGATCGGTTTATGTGCTTTATCTGTTTTCATTGGCTCTTTATTGACATACGGTTGGGGAGGCCCGGAAAGCTTTCAGATAGCGATGACCAACTGTTGCGCTGTGGCAGTGGCTCTTTTTGGAGGCTATTTTCTGGCTGCTTATGCCATCAATGAGGCTGGAATAAAGATGTTCGGCATGCCTTCTCAGGTTTTGTTGACACAACAATTTGCGGGATATTCTTTGGTTGTGTTGTTTCTGCTTCAGATAATAACGGGACTTTTACCCTCTTTCAGGATTATAGCCTGGTTGTTGCAGTTTTATATTGTTTATGTGGTATGGGAGGGAGCTCCCATTGTGATGAAAGTGAAAGAAAATGATCGATTGAAATATACGCTTTTGTCGTCTGCTTTGCTCATATTATGTCCGGCAGCGATTGAATTTGTGTTTAATAAACTGACAACTCTATTAAATTAACGTGTGAAAATGAAACAATCTCCTGTCAATATAAAAAACAAACGCGCCACTTTCGATTATGAGTTAGTGGATACTTACACTGCGGGCATCGTGCTCACCGGTACGGAAATAAAGTCCATTCGTTTGGGCAAGGCGAGCTTGGTAGATACGTTTTGTTATTTTGTGAAAGGCGAATTGTGGGTGAAGAACATGCATATCGCCGAATATTTTTACGGTTCGTACAATAATCACACGGCACGTAGAGACAGGAAACTGTTGCTTGAAAAAAAAGAATTGGAGAAACTTCAGCGGGAAATGAAAACTCCCGGCTTTACCATTGTTCCCGTACGCTTGTTTATCAATGAAAAAGGATTGGCAAAACTGGTGATAGCCTTGGCTAAAGGCAAGAAACAGTTCGATAAAAGAGAGGCTTTGAAAGAAAAAGACGATCGCCGTGATATGGAGAGAATGTTTAAAAGATAGTTTTTATTAGGTAAAAAGAGATGAAAAAAACTATTACTCAGCTCGTACCTGAACGTATTTTGATTCTGGACGGTGCGATGGGCACTATGATTCAGCAATATAAGCTCGAGGAAAAAGATTTTCGCGGAGAGCGTTTCGCCCATATTCCCGGTCAGCTGAAAGGAAATAACGATTTATTGTGCCTTACCCGCCCTGATGTGATTGAGGATATTCATAGGAAATATCTCGAAGCGGGCGCGGATATTATCGAGACAAATACGTTTAATTCGACGGCCGTCTCTATGGCAGACTATCATGTGGAAGGGTATGTCAGAGAGATAAACCTTGCGGCAGCACGGTTGGCTCGCGCCTTGGCTGATGAATATACCTTGGCAAATCCGGACAAACCCCGTTTTGTGGCAGGTTCGATAGGTCCTACGAACAAAACCTGTTCGATGAGTCCGGATGTGAATAATCCTGCTTTTCGTGCTCTGACCTACGATGAACTGTCTGCCGCCTATTGCGAACAAATGGAAGCATTGGTCGAAGGAGGAGTCGATGCCATCCTGATTGAAACAATTTTCGACACGTTGAATGCCAAAGCTGCAATTTTTGCTGCTGTCCGAACGATGGAGAAAATGAATGTACGGTTACCTCTCATGTTGTCTGTTACTGTATCGGATGTCGGAGGACGTACTTTGTCGGGGCAAACGCTCGATGCCTTTCTGGCTTCGGTACAACATGCGCCAATTTTTTCGATAGGCTTGAATTGTTCGTTCGGCGCCAAGCAACTGAAACCGTTTCTGGAACAATTGGCCGCACGCGCTCCTTATTATATCAGCGCTTATCCGAATGCGGGACTTCCCAACAGTTTAGGCATGTATGATCAGACTCCCGAGGATATGGCCCACGAAGTGAAAGAGTACATACACGAGGGATTGGTTAATATCATAGGCGGCTGTTGTGGAACTACCGATGCTTATATCGCCCAATATCCGGCATTGGTAAAAGGAGCCAAACCACACTTTCCTGCTTCTCCACCGGATTGTCTTTGGTTGTCGGGACTCGAATTGTTGCAAGTAAAGCCTGATATGAATTTTGTGAATATCGGTGAGCGTTGCAACGTGGCGGGTTCGCGTAAGTTTCTCCGTTTGATTAACGAAAAGAAATACGAAGAGGCGCTTTCTATTGCCCGCCGTCAAGTAGAAGACGGCGCGTTAGTCATCGACGTGAATATGGACGACGGCTTGTTGGATGCGAAAAAAGAGATGGTTACGTTCTTGAATCTTATCATGTCGGAGCCGGAAATTTCCCGGGTACCTGTCATGATCGATTCTTCGAAATGGGAAGTGATTGAAGCCGGCTTGAAATGCCTGCAAGGTAAATCGATTGTAAACTCCATTTCTCTGAAGGAAGGAGAAGAAAACTTCTTGGAACATGCCCGTCTTATTCGACAATATGGAGCAGCGGTGGTAGTGATGGCTTTCGATGAGAAGGGGCAGGCCGATACCGCAGCTCGTAAGATAGAAGTGTGCGAACGTGCTTATCGTTTGTTGGTCGAAAAAGCAGGCTTTGATCCGCATGACATTATTTTCGATCCCAATGTGCTTGCCATAGCTACGGGCATCGAAGAGCATAACAATTATGCCGTGGATTTTATCGAAGCCACCAGCTGGATAAAGAAGAACCTTCCCGGTGTTCATGTGAGTGGTGGAGTAAGTAATCTTTCTTTTTCATTTCGTGGAAATAACTATATCCGTGAAGCCATGCATGCCGTTTTCCTTTACCACGCTATCAAGCATGGAATGGATATGGGTATTGTGAATCCGGGAGCGTCGGTTTTGTATACCGATCTTCCGGCCGACGTGCTGGGAAAAATAGAAGATGTAGTGCTGAATCGTCGTCCCGATGCTTCAGAACATCTGATCGAACTGGCGGAGAAACTGAAAGAAAGAGACCGGAAATCGACCGAAGAAAAGGACGCTTCTGTAAATTTAGAGTTTCCGGAATGGCGTGACAAGCCTGTGCAAGAACGTTTGCAGTATGCTTTAATGAAAGGAATAGGCGATTATCTGGAGCAAGACTTGACGGAAGCTCTGTCGATTTACAATAAGGCGGTAGATATCATAGAAGGTCCGTTGATGGATGGAATGAATCATGTGGGAGAGCTTTTTGGAGCAGGTAAGATGTTTCTTCCTCAAGTAGTAAAAACAGCCCGTACCATGAAAAAGGCGGTAGCCATCTTGCAGCCGGTGATTGAATCGGAAAAAGAGGAGGGGGCGACCTCGGTGGGTAAAGTTTTATTGGCTACGGTGAAAGGCGATGTGCATGATATCGGTAAGAATATCGTTTCGGTGGTGATGGCTTGCAATGGGTACGAGATTGTAGATTTAGGGGTAATGGTGCCGGCTGAAACAATTGTCAAATGCGCTATAGAAGAAAAAGTCGACATGATAGGACTTAGCGGACTGATTACTCCTTCTTTGGAGGAAATGGCACATGTTGCGGTTGAACTCGAGAAAGCGGGGCTGGATATTCCTCTGCTAATCGGTGGTGCCACAACTTCCAAGATGCATACTGCTCTGAAAATCGCTCCTGTTTATAGCGCTCCGGTGGTTCATTTAAAAGATGCCTCACAAAACGTAGGCATTGCTTCCCGCCTGCTGAATCCTCAAACAAAAGAGGAGTTAGTAACCGAATTGGAAATGGAGTATGAGGTGATGCGCAAAAAAAGTGAAAATTTGCGCAGAGAAACTGTGACATTGGAAGAAGCTCGTAAAAACAAGCTTAATTTGTTTTAGAGATAATTATTTTCAGCTTCCACCCCAAAGCTCGAATGCTCTTACGCGGAATCACATGCACCTGAGAGTAGCAGGATAATAATCAATGAACTTTTGATAGAAAGATATATGCCGTAGGTTACAGCGAATATTTGCCATTGACTTTTGAATTGATTGCCCAATATTCAAAAATATTTAGCGGACAATATGACTGTTGAGATATGATATATCCGAAAAGAGCTTATAACTTCATAACGTCTTCTTCGAACTGTTCTTTATCTCCTGCTGCCTTATTGCGTATTCTACTCCGGTAATTATAAATAGTGGCCAAAGAATATCCCAGGAAATGAGCGATTCGGTTACTGTCCGTCACACCTAAACGAATAAGCGCGAAAATGCGAAGCTCTGTGGTCAGCAGTTCATCCGATTTGGGATATATTTTCCCCTCTTCCATCAGCAGATCGTTGAATGAAGAAATGAAGTTCGGAAACAGTTTCAAGAAAGATCTGTCGAATTCATTATAGAATTCATCCCGTTCATCGCGAATGAATTGCTCGGATTTAATGGCTTTGAATAAGTCTTCAATTCGCGAAGCCATCGCTAATTTGGCTAACGAACGCCTGTATGTCTCCAGCTTGTCCAAGTAGTTCACGCATCTGTCGAGATAACGGGCAATGTACACTTCTTTAATTTTGCCGGTCTCTTCCAACTCTTTATTTACAGCTAACATTTGTTTATTGGCTATACTCAAGTCACGTCGCATGGCAGAAAGTTTTTTCATCCACCGATATAGGAAGAAAATGGCTATGAGCAGGAATAATGACAATATGCTGATGCTGATTAACAATATGCGTGACACGGCGCGTTGTCTCTCTTCCTTCAATTTATAGGCCTTGTCGATGATTGGAAAAAACTGTGTTACTTCGATAAAACGCAGGCGGGCATTGGAAGCGACAGCGTCTTCCATCGAACGGCTTAAATATTTGTAAGCGCGATCGATATCTCCGCGTTCATACATCAATTGAGCCAGTTTTTGCAGCGAAGCGTATTCTCTGACCGATGATTCCAAATCTGCGATTGCTGTGAGTGCCAGATAGTAGGCTTCCTGTTCTATGTCTTTTTTAATGTTGTAGGCTTCGGAAAGAGTGTAATAGATGTACGCTTTTTGGCGTAAGTCTGTTGAATCTTCCAATATCTTGTTCAATATCACCACTGCTGTGTCAGGGCGGTTGTTCACTATGTTCTTTTCCGCCAAAACGATTGTCCTGTTTATTCCTTCCGGCATGGAAGCAATAATGGAGTCACGATACAAATCGGTTTTCTTCAGGTATTTGATTTTTTCCTGTTGATTGGTCGTATAATCTGCCAGCCAGCCGTAGCAGGCACGGTACGTTTGATAGTAAGATTGCAGGGTCTCTTTCTCCAACTTCCGGGGATTGATTTGCCGTAATTGCTCCAACGCTTCATTATACATTCCCATTACTCCCATTACTGTAGCCCGATCGATAATCAACTCGACTTTTAATTCCGGTCGACGAAGTGAAGACAAAAGATCCATTTGGAGATCGATGTAATAAAGTGCGGAATCGGCTTGATAGTGTAAATATGTGTCGAATAACGAACCGCAGAGATTGTATTTCTTCAATACCTCATCGGAGTGCGTAAGCTGTTGTTTCAGCTCTTCTATTTCTTTTTCTTTCCGGAGTTGCAGGGCATTTTTCTCATTCATCACCTTATCCAGTTGTTTGAAGATTGCTTTATCGTCTCTATGTTTTGCGAATAATGCAGATGAGGGGATAAGTAAGAAAATCAGGATATAGTAAACTATCTTTTTCATATAAATTTCTTCTTTAGCTTCTTACAAAGATATAAATATAGAAAGAAATATAAAAAAAATTGTCGTTACTATTTTCATTATACTTTATATTATTCTCTTTTTATAACCGGCAACCTATCCTTATAATCAACGAAATACTTTTTTTATTCTTTATATTTTTATTCTAATGTCCCAAAGCTGTGAATAGGAGCTTTATTTTTGCATAAAACGTTTTTGGTAACCCTAAATATAACAGTTTATCATGAAAAGACTTTTTATATTAGTAGCTCTTTCTACTTTTTGGGGATGTCATTCTAAAATCATTGCGGCAACTCCTGTCATTAAAAAAGTAGCCCCTTCTTTTTGGTGGGCGGGAATGAAGAATCCTGAGTTGCAAATATTGCTGTATGGCGAGCAAATATCCTCCGCCTCGGTCACCCTTTCATCAAGCGATATCCTATTGAAGGAGGTGGTAAAGCAAGAAAACCCCAACTATTTGCTTCTTTATCTGGATGTGTCGAAAGCTTCTCCGCAACATTTTCATATTTTCTTGAAACAAGGAAAGAACCGACTGACGGTTCCTTATGAACTGAAACCTCGCCGGGTGGGAGCGGAGAATGTTGAAGGCTTTCATTCGGGAGACGTACTTTATCTGATCATGCCCGATCGTTTTGCCAATGGAGACTATTCCAATGACAGAGTTCCGGGAATGCTTGAATCGAAGGTAGATCGTAACGATCCGTTCGCTCGCCATGGAGGAGACTTGAAAGGGATTGAAGAACATTTAGATTATATAGCCGATTTAGGTGTTACCGCTCTTTGGTTGAATCCGGTTCAGGAAAACGACATGAAAGAAGGCTCTTACCACGGGTATGCCGTTACCGATTATTACCGGATAGATCCCCGTTTGGGCACTAATGAAGATTTTCTCCACTTTGTCGATCAGGCGCACGCTAAAGGGATCAAAGTAGTGATGGATATGATTTTCAATCATTGCGGAAGAGAGAATTACCTGTTCAGGGACATGCCTTCCAAAGATTGGTTTAATTATGAAGGCGAATATGTACAGACTACTTATCAGACCATTACTCAGTCCGATCCGTATGCAACCGACTATGCGAAAAAGATAGCTGTCGATGGTTGGTTTACCGAATCGATGCCCGATTTCAACCAAAGGAATCGTCATGTGGCAACCTATTTAATTCAGAACAGTATTTGGTGGATCGAATATGCCGGTATTAACGGCATCCGTCAGGATACCCATCCTTATGCAGATTTTGATATGATGGCGAAATGGTGCCGGGTTGTGAATGAAGAATATCCTGCTTTGAATATTGTGGGAGAAACATGGCTGGGAAGCAATGTGTTGATTTCTTATTGGCAAAAAGACAGTAAACTGGCCGCTCCGAAAAACTCTTATCTGCCTACTGTCATGGACTTTCCGTTAATGGAGCACATGAACAAGGCATTCGATGAAGAAACGACCGACTGGAACGGAGGACTTTTCAGGCTGTATGAATATTTGGCACAGGATATCGTATACCCCGATCCGATGAATCTGCTGACTTTCCTCGACAATCACGATACCTCACGCTTCTTTCGCTCCGATGATGATACTAAGAATCTCGACCGTTATAAACAAGCGCTTGTGTTTTTATTGACTACACGCGGTATTCCCCAGATATATTATGGAACAGAAATTTTAATGTCCGCCGATAAAGCGAATGGTGACGGATTACTTCGTTGCGATTTCCCCGGAGGATGGAAGGAAGACACCCTCAATTGTTTTGTGAACGCCGGGCGCACCGCATTGCAGGAAGAAGCTTTTTCCTTTATGCGCGCATTGCTGCAATGGCGGAAAGGAAACGAAGCGATAGCCAAAGGCGATTTGAAGCAAATTGCTCCTTATAAAGGCGTGTATGCGTATCGGCGTAAATACGGAGAAAAATCGGTGGTGGTTTTCCTGAATGGGAATGATAGAGAACAGACAATCGACTTGATTCCTTATCGGGAAATTCTGCCTTCTTCTACTGCCATCGATGTTTTGACGAACAAAACGATCCGGCTCGAAAAAGATGTGACACTTCCCGCGCGTGGTTTCTATGTTTTTTCTTTCTGAATAAGTTCACTACGACTTATATTTATCACTTATATGAAAATGATTAATCGGCTTATATACAGTATGATATGATTTATATGTGTTTCTATTTTTATTCTATTGAAAATGTTTGTGTAAGATAGAGGCTAAATTTGCAGTATCCCGAAATAAAAGGGATGGCTGTTAGCTTATAATTTAATACCATAAATAAAATGAAAAAAAAATTTCTACTTATCACCTTTCTTTGCGTTGCGTTTTTGATGAATGCGCAACAAAGAATAACCTCTCCGGATGGAAATCTGGTTATGACTTTTCAAATCAATCAAAAAGGCATTCCTACATATGAACTGACCTATAAAGGCAAACCGGTTATCAAAACCAGTCGGTTGGGTTTGGAGCTGAAAAAAGAAGATGTAGCCAAGACAGACTTCGACTGGGTAGACCGAAGAGATCTGACAAAGCTCGATGCACAAGCAAATCTTTATAGCGGCTTTGTTTTGAAAGAAACGAGCACTTCTACATTTGATGAAGTTTGGCAGCCGGTTTGGGGAGAAGAAAAAGAAATTCGCAATCACTATAATGAATTGGCTGCGACATTGCATCAGACCGAAACCGATCGCCAACTTTTGATACGCTTCCGTTTGTTTAATGACGGATTAGGTTTTCGTTATGAATTCCCCCGCCAGAAGAATCTGAATTATTTCATTATAAAAGATGAACGCACTCAGTTTGCCATGACAGGTGACCATACTGCTTTCTGGATACCCGGCGATTACGATACGCAAGAGTACGATTATACTACTTCTCGCTTGTCGGAAATCAGAGGATTGATGAAGAAAGCAATCACTCCGAACTGCTCACAGACTCCTTTTTCACCTACAGGGGTGCAAACCTCGCTGATGATGAAAACCGATGACGGTTTATATATCAATCTTCATGAGGCTGCCTTGATCGATTACTCTCTAATGAACTTGAATCTCGATGACAAGAATTTCGTTTTCGAATCATGGTTGACCCCCGATGTACAGGGTAATAAAGGTTATATACAAACGCCTTCTGTGTCTCCTTGGCGTACGGTTATCGTAAGCAACGATGCTCGCGATATTCTTGCTTCGCGTATCACATTGAATTTGAACGAGCCTTGTAAGATAGCTGATACTTCTTGGATCAAGCCGGTGAAATATATCGGCGTATGGTGGGACATGATTACAGGAAAAGGCTCATGGGCCTACACAGACGAATTGAGCAGTGTAAAGCTGGGAGTTACCGATTATACAAAAACGAAGCCGAATGGTAAACATTCAGCCAACACTGCCAATGTAAAACGTTATATAGATTTTGCAGCTGCCCATGGATTCGATGCCGTACTTGTAGAAGGTTGGAACGAAGGATGGGAAGACTGGTTCGGCAACAGTAAAGATTATGTGTTCGACTTCGTTACTCCGTATCCCGATTTTGATGTAAAGGAAATCCGCCGGTATGCGGAAAGCAAAGGAGTAAAGATGATGATGCACCATGAAACTTCGGCTTCCGTTCGCAACTACGAGCGTCATATGGATAAAGCTTATCAATTTATGGTTGATAACGGATACAATTCCGTGAAAAGCGGATATGTGGGCAACATCATTCCCCGTGGGGAACATCATTACGGACAATGGATGAACAATCATTATCTGTATGCGGTAAAGAAAGCGGCCGACTATAAGATCATGGTTAACGCTCATGAAGCGGTTCGTCCCACAGGAATCTGTCGTACATACCCGAATCTTATCGGTAATGAATCGGCGCGTGGTACGGAATATGAATCTTTTGGAGGAAACAATGTAAATCATACGACAATACTTCCGTTTACTCGTTTGTTGGGCGGACCGATGGACTATACGCCCGGTATATTCGAGACAGATTGCAGTAAAATGAATCCGGACAACCATTCCCGCGTGCGCTCTACTTTAGTCCGTCAGTTGGCTTTGTATGTCACTATGTATAGTCCGTTGCAAATGGCTGCCGACATTCCCGAAAACTATGAACGGTTTATGGATGCTTTCCAATTCATCAAAGACGTGGCGATCGATTGGGATGAAACCCGTTATCTGGAAGCTGAACCGGGTGAATATCTGACTATTGCCCGCAAGGCCAAGGGAACAAACGACTGGTACGTAGGCTGTACTGCCGGTGAAGGAGGGCACTCCTCCCGACTTGTTTTTGATTTCCTTGATCCGGGAAAACAATACATCGCTACGATATATGCCGATGCGAACGATGCCGACTGGGAGAAGAATCCGCAAGCATACACCATTCGCAAAGGAGTGGTAGGCAATAAAACCAAGTTAAATCTTCGTGCCGCCAATGGAGGCGGATACGCTATCAGCATTAAAGAGGTAAAAGATAAATCAGAGTTGAAAGGATTGAAAAGGTTTTAAAATAAAAAGGTTCTGAAACGCAAAGTTTTCAATAGGTATTTTGTGAGAGAATAATTAAATCTTATATACTAACTTAACTTTAAATTAATGACATGAAAAGGTTTTTGATGCTTAAGGCACTACTTTTCGTAGTGGGCTTACTCTTGTCCATAGGAACGTTTGCACAGCAAATGACGGTAAAAGGACATGTGAAAGACGCAACAGGAGAACCGGTAATCGGTGCCAACGTATTGATAAAAGGAACAACCAATGGAGTTATCACCGATTTTGACGGAAACTTTGTGTTGCAAGCTAAACAGGGTGATGTTGTAGTTATCTCGTTCGTGGGATACCAAGCACAGGAATTACCGGTACAACCCGTGCTTAATGTGGTTCTGAAAGACGACTCCCAATTACTTCAGGATGTAGTGGTTATCGGTTATGGTACGGTGAAGAAGAACGACCTGACCGGATCGACTTTAGCGATCGATGCGGATAAAATGGTAAAAGGAGCTGCAACATCGGCAACCGACTTATTGGTCGGTAAGGCTGCCGGTGTGAGTGTGATAACCAATGGCGGCGCTCCCGGAGCCGGAGCCACTATCCGTGTCCGTGGAGGTTCGTCTATGTCTGCGAGCAATGATCCGTTGATCGTTATCGATGGCGTTCCGGTAGATAATGGCGGTATAGATGGTATGAGTAATCCTTTGGCGACGATTCATCCCAATGATATTGAAACTTTTACGATTCTGAAAGATGCTTCTTCAACTGCGATTTACGGTTCTCGCGCATCCAACGGTGTTATTATCATAACAACGAAAAAAGGAAAATCGGGTAAGGTCAAGGTAAATTATAGCGGTACGTTTTCTGTAAGTGCTAAAACGAAAACCGTAGACGTGATGGGTGCTGATAATTTCCGCTCTTTTGTGGAAGAAAAGTTCGGTAAGGAAAGCAATCAGTACGCCGCTTTGGGTGAATCTTCAACGGACTGGCAGAAAGAAATATTTCGTACCGCTCTCAGCACAGACCATAATGTCAGCGTAGCAGGTGCAATACCTCATATGCCATATCGCGTATCGCTTGCGTATACCAATGAAAACGGTATTTTGAAAACATCTAATTTGCAACGTTGGACGGGTGCTGTCAGCTTAAATCCGAATTTCTTCGAAAAGAAGCTGAACATTCAGTTGAATGTGAAAGGCGTATATAATACCAATCGTTTTGCTGATACGGGTTCGATCGGTATAGCTACGCAATTTGACCCGACACAGCCTGTTTACATGGAAGGTTCGGATTTCGGAAACGGATATTATATGGCTTTGGATAAATCAAAATCGCCTATCGGTATCGCGCTGGCCAATCCGGTTGCCATGTTAGAGCAAAAGCATGACGAGTCTACCGTTTATAGAAGCATCGGTAATGCTCAGATCGATTACAGAATGCACTTTTTGCCTGAACTCCGTGCCAACCTGAACTTAGGATATGATGTTTCCAAAGGTGAAGGAGATGTTATTATCGAAGATAATTCTCCGATGACTTGGGTAACCGGTAATTATAAACAAGGCTGGGGCGAGAACTCACATTACTATCAGTTGAAGCGCAACCTTTTGCTTGATTTCTATCTGAATTATGCGAAAGAGTTCGGAAAACATAATTTAGACGTGATGGCCGGATATTCATGGCAACACTTTTATAACAGTACAAGCCGCTCTTATCCTTATTCGGAAGCAATGGCAAAGAAAAAGAACGCCTCGGAATACAAAGATCCCGACAGCTATGAAACAGAGAATTATCTGGTATCTTTCTTCGGTCGTTTGAATTATTCGTTGATGAACCGGTATTTACTCACCTTCACGCTTCGTAATGACGGCTCTTCCCGTTTCAATAAAGATAACCGTTGGGGGTTATTCCCTTCTGTAGCTTTGGCATGGAAGATGAACGAAGAAGGATTTATGAAAGATGTAAGAGCCATATCCGATCTGAAACTTCGTTTGGGATACGGTATTACCGGACAACAAAATCTTGGAAACGGCGATTATCCCTATCTTCCCCGTTATATGGCAAGCAAAGCCGGAGCTGCTTATTTCTTCGGCGACAACAAATATTCATTATTGGTTCCGTTGGCTTTCGATGCCAATCTGAAATGGGAGGAAACTACCACTTACAATGTCGGTATCGACTATGGATTCCTGAACGGACGCATTACGGGAGCATTAGACCTGTATTATCGTAAAACGGAAGATTTGCTGAATACGGTGGCTGTTGCTGCAGGAACAAACTTCAATAATGAGTTGCTCACGAACGTAGGTACACTGGAAAATAAGGGTATTGAGTTTTCAATCAACGCTCATGCCATTACTTCAAAGGATTGGAATTGGAATTTGGGATATAATATCTCATATAATAAAAACAAAATTACAAAGATGACCATCAACGACGATCCGAACTATGTGGGAGTTATTCATGGGGGTATCGATGGAGCTACCGGTACTAACGTAATGATCAATGCGGTGAATAATCCTTATAATTCGTTCTATGTTTTCGAACAGATTTATGACCAAAACGGCAAACCTATCGAAGGCGCTTATGTCGATCATAACGGTGACGGAAAAGTCGGTGAAAAAGAGAATGACGGAGATTTGATTGCCTATAAAAAGTCGGCTCCCGATGTGTTTATGGGACTTACTTCACAACTCTCATACAAGAATTGGGATCTTTCGTTTGCCATGCGGGCAAGTATCGGCAACTATGTTTACAATAATGTTCAATCTAACCGTGAGGCATGGGGAGGTTCTGAAATGTATGATAATACAGGCTTCCTGAAAAACAGGATCAATAGCGCCAGAGATACGAATTTCAAAGAACCGCGCCGTCGCTCGAGCTATTATGTGCAGAATGCTTCTTTCTTGAGAATGGACAACATTTCACTGGGCTATACATTCAATAAATTGTTTAACGAAAAGCAGACCGCAAGGGTCTATGCAACGGTGCAAAATCCGTTTGTTATTACAAAGTACAGCGGTTTGGATCCTGAAATAAGCGGAGAAGGAATCGATAACAACATCTATCCCCGTCCGCGTGTGTTTATGATCGGACTTAATCTTAACTTCTAAACTATCAAAATATGAAAACAGTAAAATATTATATAGCTGCTGCCCTGATAGGGTTGGCGTTTACCGGAACTTCATGCGTAGGCGATTTGGATACTGTTCCTCTGTCCGACCGTGAAAAGACTCCGGATAAGGTTCTGGGAAATCAGGAAGCTCCATATTTGGAAAGCTTGGCAAAAATATACGCAGGCATGGTAATGGCCGGAAATGCCGGTGGCGATAACGACGTAGATGTCTCGGGAGTCGATGGCGGTAGTCAGGCTTCTTTTCTGCGGGTACTTTGGAATATGCAAGAGTTGACTACCGATATGGCTCACTGTGCATGGACCGATGACGGTATACCGGGATTCAACATGGTGACGTGGGGAGCCAACAGCCCTTGGATTAAAGGTAATTATTACCGTTTGTTTTATCAGATCAATCTTTCGAATGCCTTATTAAGAGAGACTACTGAGGATAAAATAGCTAAGCGAGGCATTACGGGTGAGGTAGCCCCGCATTTGAAACAGTATCGTGCGGAAGCGCGTCTGTTACGTGCCATGAACTATTGGTATTTGTTGGATTTGTATCGTAATGTTCCTTTGGTAACTGAAGATAGTCCGTTGGGAGAAAAAGACAAACTTCCCACACAGATATCTCCCAAAGAGTTGTTCTCCTTTATCGAAACAGAATTGAAATCTCTGCTTGAGTCCGGAGATTTGCTGAAACCGGTAGTGGGATATTCTCAGCAATACGGGCATGCGGATACGTCGCTGGCATGGGCTATGTTGTCCCGGTTGTATCTGAATGCCGAAGTATATATCGGCGAAAACCGTTATTCGGATTGCATTGCCGCTTGCAAGGAGATACTGAAAGTAGGTTATGAGTTGGAGCCTGAGTATGGGGATATGTTTAAAGCGGATAACCACACGTCGAAAGAGATGATTTTCCCCATCCGATACGAAGGAGAAGAGACTTTGACATGGGGAGGAATGACTTCTTTCCTTTGCTGGGGATCGGCCGAACTGAAAGATGTAACGAATGCCAAAGACGCTTGGCAGGGTGTTCGCGCCAAATCGTCTTTGCTGAGACTTTTTGAAAAAGAAAAAGAGTCGGATAAGGACAACCGTAAGGCTATGTTGCATACCGATCTTACTCAGAATATAGAAATTGTAGATCAAACCGCGTTTAAAGATAACGGAATTCCCGTTGCCAAATATTACAATGTGAATAAAGACGGCAGCATGCCTCCTTCCAAAGAGGCTTGGATCGACTTCCCCCTGATTCGTTTGGCCGAAATTTATTTGAGCTATGCCGAGGCTGTCCTTCGTGGCGGTCAGGGAGGCGATCGCGCTACTGCTTTAAAATATGTGAATGATTTGCGTAAGCGCGCATATAAGGATAAGGCTGCGGCTGTTATCACCGAATCCGATTTTAATCTGGATTTTCTGTTGGATGAAAAAGGACGCGAATTCTTCTTTGAAGCTCAGAGACGTACCGACCTGATACGTTTCGGAAAATTCACCGGAAGCTCTTACTTATGGCCGTGGAAAGGCGGAATACCCGGCGGAAAAGCTGTCGAGGAGTATCTGAAACTATTCCCGTTGCCATCGGATGAGATTGGTTCGAACACAGCTTTAATACAGAACGAAGGATATAAGAGATAACATTGAAGAATACTAAGTTATGAAAAAGATATATTTATTCACTATATTGTGCATGGGGATATTGGCTTTTTCCTCATGTGAAGACGATGCTACCCCGGTATTGAGCGTAAAGTCTCCGGCAAAATTGGAACAACTGGCTCAGAGCGAATATAGATTCACGGCAGACAATGCGACTGAAATGTTTACGGTGCGCTGGAAGCCCGCCGATTTCGGATTCGCGGCGGTGGCGGATTATACGGTAAGGATGACGAATAAGGACAACGGTAAAACGTTGAATCTGGGAGTAACGAAATCCAATGAATTATCGTTGTCTTACAAGGATATTAACGCTTTTCTGGGTCAAATGAATGTTTACCCGGGACAAACGGGAAATATGTCGATATCTCTTTCTTGCTCGGCTTATGACTCGAAACTGAATGAGAATTTTGCCGAAGCGATTGATTTTAAGGTTGTGCCTTACGACCCGAAAGCAGTAGAATGGAACTATGTCTATGTAGCGGTAGGCTATCCTGACTGGGACTGGACGAAAGCTTACATGCTGGGAGACCTTGATGAAAACGGAGACTACGAAGGCTATGTAGATTTTCCTGAAGACAATGCAACTTTTGCCATATTGGATGGCAAAACATTGCAGCCGATCGTTGAGGGACAACAGATTGCGAATAAGGGATTCTATCATCTTCTGCTGTCAGGCGGCGAATTGAAGTCGGTAGGCGCTGCGCAGCAATGGGCGCTTATCGGTGATGCGACATCCGGAGGATGGGGCTCGGATACTTCTTTGGATTATGATGCGGAAACGCGCCTGTGGACAAAGGTGGTGAAATTAACCGCCGGCAAAGAATTCAAGTTCAGGGCAAATTCCGATTGGGGAATAAATCTGGGAGCTGTTTCGGAGGGACCCAAAGAAGTGGCGGTAGATGAAACTGAATCTTTGAAAGCAAACGGTCCTAACTTTAAAATGAAAGCAGATAAAGATATTGCTTATTTGGTGACCTTGAACCTGACTGAAGCCGGGAAATATACTTTCTTTTTAACGGAAACATCGTTTGTTCCGTCGAGCGAGTTTATTACCATGCCGGGTAGCTATCAAGGATGGAACCCCGGTGGTGAAGATTGTTACAAACTTACTTCTCCCGACAGAAATTATGTGTATTCGGGCGCTCATTACATGCCCGAAGGTACGCTCTTTAAGTTCCACGATGCAGGTTCTTGGATCGGTATCAATGGGAAGATCGCTTGGAATGCCGAAAACAATGGCGGTACTTTCGCTATCAGCATCAATGGAGGAGAGAACATCGAGATGACTCATGGAGGATATTACAAGTTTATTGTAAATACCGAAAAGAAAACATGTAAGTTCATGCAATCCGGTTGGGGAGTTGTGGGCGACGCCACCCCCGGCGACTGGAGTAAAGATACATGGATGACGTATGATCCGGAAACTAAGTTATGGACGGTGACAATGGACATGAAAAACGGTCATTTCAAATTCCGTTGGGATGCCGATTGGGCTATTAATTTCGGCGGCGACTTGGGAGCCTTGACTCAGGGTGGCGATAATATACCTATTACAGCAGGCAATTATACGATTACTTTGAATCCGGAAGCTAAGAGCGCGACTGTGACGAAAAACTAAAACCGGTTTATGGCAAAAGGATTGGAGGATGGCATTCTTTCCAATCCTTTTGCCTTTATCATACGTTTGTTGGCATATATATTTTGAACTCTTAAAGAAAATACAATGAAAAAAATACTCTGTTTTTATTCTTTGCTTCTCTTTTTTGTTTTCGGCTGCTCTTCCGATAAAGAAGATGCGGACTTTTTGACCTTTTCATCCGAAACTGCCGTTTATTTTGAGAAAGGCATGGATTTTACGTCAGAGTCCGGAAGCCGCAACATATCATTCAAAACAGGAGGTCCGTGGAGAATTTTATTAATCGGAGCCGATTCGCATGCGGTAGATTGGTGTACGGTGTCTTCTGCATCCGGTTCGGGGGGAGACGCCTCTGTCAGCGTAAATGTGAAAGAAAACACCGGGTATGACAGCCGGAGTGTAAAACTGGTTTTGACGACGGGCGGTAATATCGAAAAGAACCTCGTCATCACCCAAAAGCAAAAAGACGCGCTCACACTTACTTCATCGCATTTTGAGGTTCCCAAAGAAGGTAAGAAGATTGTGGTGGAGGTGAAGGCGAATATTGATTTCGAGGTGGAAATTCCTGAGGCGCATCGGAGTTGGATTTCTCAGGTAAAGACAAGGGGGCTTGTTTCGACTGAACTTACTTTCGATATCGCTCCCAACGAAGGTGTATGGGATCGGGAAGGAGAAATCATTATCAAGAGCGGCTCTCTCTCGGAGAAACTGAAAGTGGTGCAAGCGGGAAGTATGGCGGGAGGTCTAAGCCATCATCCCGAATCGCCCGATGCCGACAAGGAACTGACCGTTTCGTTCAAGGCTCCGGCAGGAACTCCGCTTTACGGATATGCCGGCGATGTGTATATTCATGCCGGTGTGTTGGATGAAGGAACTTGGCTTTATGTGCCGGCAGGCTGGAACGATAATCTGGACAAATGCAAGATGACCAGGGTGGGAGAGAATGTGTGGAGCATTACGCTCAAGCCTTCTGTACGTGCATGGTTCGGTTCGGGCGAAACTCCGGTGACAAAGCTGGGGGTAGTCATCCGCAGTGCCGACGGAACGAAGAAAGGTATAGAAAACGATTCGTTCATCGAGGTCACGGATACGAAATATACGGCTTTCGAGCCGGCTGCTATCTGGTATGCTCCGCTTCCTTCGGGCGTACGCGAAGGCATTAATGTGATTAACTCCGGCACGGTTACGCTGGTGCTGTACGACAAAACTCTTTCGGGCAGACACAAAGATTTCGCTCATGTGGTGGGCGACTTCAATCAGTGGAAACTGAGCAACGAAGAGGGGTGTCAGATGCGGCGCGACGACGCCAAGGGTTGCTGGTGGATAACGCTGAACGGATTGGATGCTGCGAAAGAGTATGCTTTTCAATACTATGTCGGGATGAAAGGGGGAGAGAGAATCCGTCTGGGCGACCCGTACTGCGAGAAGATACTCGACCCTGACCACGACAAATACATCGCTGCCTCCACTTATCCGGAGAGTAGGAATTACCCCGAAGGGGCAAGAGGAATCGTGTCTGTGTTCAAGATCCAAAAGGATGAATATCATTGGAGTGTGCCGGACTTCAAGATAAAGGATGCCGGCAGTCTGGTGGTTTACGAAATGCTGCTGCGCGATTTCACTTCGACGGGCGATATCAACGGAGCGATGCAGAAGCTGGACTATCTGAAGACGCTGGGGGTGAATGCCGTAGAGCTGATGCCTGTGCAGGAGTTCGACGGGAACAACAGCTGGGGATACAATCCTTGTTATTACTTTGCGCTCGACAAGGCTTACGGAACGAAACAAATGTACAAACAATTCATCGATGCCTGCCATCAACGGGGGATGGCTGTCATTCTCGATGTGGTTTACAACCATGCCACCGGCAATCATCCGTTTGCAAAGCTTTATTGGGATGCCGCGAAGAATAAAACGTTGCCCGACAACCCGTGGTTCAACGTCGACGCTCCGCACCCTTACAGTGTATTCCACGACTTCAATCACGAGTCGCCGCTGGTACGCGCTTTCGTCAAGCGCAATCTGGAATTTTTGCTGACGGAGTATAAGTTCGACGGATTCCGTTTCGACCTCTCGAAAGGCTTTACGCAACAATCGAGCACGGAGGCTACTGCCGCAAAGAAAGACGATTCGCGCATCGCCATCCTTACCGATTATTACCATACGGTGCACGCTGCAAACCCTCATGCGGTGATGATTCTCGAACATTTCTGCGACGAGGAGGAAGAAACGGCTTTGGCGAATGCGGGCATGAAGTTGTGGCACAATATGAACGGCAGGTATTGCCAATCGGCAATGGGCTGGAAAGAGGATTCTTCTTTCGAGGCGATGCGTAATAACGGCCGGCCTGCGGGCAGCATGATAAGCTTTATGGAAAGTCATGACGAAGAACGCATGGGATATAAGCAGATTGCTTATGGCAACGGACCGCTTAAAGACCGGTTGCCGGCGCGTATGAACCAACTCGCTTCGAACGCGGCTTTCTTCCTTACCGTTTCCGGCCCGAAGATGATTTGGCAGTTCGGTGAGCTGGGCTACGACTTTTCCATAAACTCGCGTCCGGACGGAGTGGTGGGCGACGAAGGAAACCGAATGGACCCGAAGCCGGTGAGATGGGATTATGTGGAGCAGCCCGACAGAAAGGCGTTGTATGAAGTTTACTGCAAGCTGATGAAGCTGCGCAACGGCTATCCCGACTTGTTTGGAACAAACGCTTTCAAACAGTGGAGAGTGGGAGAGAACGACTGGACGGCGGGACGGTTCATGAAACTGGAGAGCACTACCCGAAAGCTGGTAGTGGTTGCCAATTTCTCGCAGGAACAAACGGAAGTGAACGCCGATTTCGGCCATACGGGCACATGGTATGAGCTTCGCGGCGACCGCTTGAATGTCACTTCTTCTACGCAGAACGTGAAAGTTCCGGCACACGAATTCCGGTTGTACACCAGTTTCGAATAGCAGTTTCCACCCGTCGGGGCAATGAAGCAGGCTTACAGCATAAGAGGCTGAAGAAATCGGCTAGACCGAACCAATACTTTCAGAAGAAACAAACGTAAATTTACATGGGGAGACTGTTGGGTTTCCGTGAAATTGTGTAAATTTGCGTTTGTTCGCTTTCGGACGTTTTGCAAAAACTGTTTGGAATCTGTAATCGTCTGAATGTTATCTCCGGCATCTGCTCGGAATTTAAGGCGATGTTTCCGCTACCGGATAATATTCAATATGGCGACCGGAGAAAATGGCGGCAATGCTTGTTCGCAAACTTTGCTGTGCTTCAAAAAAAAGCCCGCCGCCTTTGATTTCAAAGCCCGCCGCCTTTTTAAAAAAGGCCGCCGTGTTTTTTTCAAAGCCCGCGGGCTTTTTTTCGGTCAATAAAAAAGTTTGGATGATGAGAGATTACAAAGTAGATAAAGCCCGGTTTTCGGATGATTTCCGTCGCAGCGTTTACGAGATAGTGGCGCAGATCCCTCCGGGAAAAGTCGTCACTTACGGAGAGATTGCCACCCTGCTCGGTATGCCCGGACGCTCGCGTCTGGTGGGGAAGGCGTTGAAGGAAGTTCCGCCGCAGTTTTCCCTCCCTTGTCATCGTGTGGTGAATGCGGCGGGACGCCTCGTCCCCGGATGGGCGGAACAGAAAGAATTGCTGCTGGCGGAGGGCGTCCGGCTGAAAGCCAACGGTTGTGTGGACTTGAAACGCTTTAGAATGAAAACATAGCCTTTATCAGACATTCCCGCGGACGGAGCGTATTAGCGGAGTATCGCTGTGTGAGATGGTCGATATACGTATGGTTCAGCGTGGAGTGATTCAACAAATTATTCACGGCAAACTCGATTTCGAACAGACGATGCGAAAAAAGCAGCGAAGCGTCGGCAAAATAAGTTGCTTTCCGGTTTCTGTTGTTGTGTGATATCTCTTGGGTGACTCTTCCTTTCCAGTGCTGCGAGAAAACGATGTTAAGGTCTATCGTATGATGAAAGCTCCATGCTTTTACCGCGCCGTTCTCCGGAAGGTCCAGCTGCGACAGCGTGTGTATGGCGGAGCTGCTCCCTTCGAAGCTGAGGCTTCTTACCGGTCGCAGGGAGAAATCGAATCTTAAAGAATACATTTGCATGGTGCTGTTCGCCATCCGCTCTTCCAGCAGCATCTTGTCTTTTTTGTTGGAATAGCTCATGCCTACGGAGGTATACAGCTTGCTCCAGGCAAACGTTTTCGACAGTTTTCCATTTACGCCGTACAGGTGGTTTGTATGAGGGCGGTCGTAAGTTTCCGTCACCGAAAGGTATTTCTCTTTGTTGCGGTAGCCGTAAATAAGTTCTTGCTTGTTTAAGGTGTAAAAACCCGTCAGGCTTGCGAAGAATCCGGTGAGCGGCTGTACGAAACGCACGCCTATGCTGTTGTAGTAGCTTTTGTCGAACACAGGTTTCGAATGGAACGCAAAAGCCGACCTGTATGAGGTGAACATGTATCCGCCGTATAGTTTCAGAATGTCCGGTTGTATGCAGGAAAGAGAAGAGCGGCCAATCAGTGTCAGATATGGGCTGAATTCATACTTGACGTTCAGTGACGGTGCAGGCAAAAACAGATTTTTCCGTGACTGCTCGGATTGCGGCCGTTCGGTTCGCAGGCCGGCATGATAGAATGAGAGGGGAATACTGAACTGTACGTCCCAGAAATCGTTTTTAAAGTTCAAGCGAGGCTCTATATATGCGTGAAGCGTTTTCAATGTCAAATCGTTGTGATATTCATCGCCCGCAGGCGTGTCGTTGATGGAAAGCGCGGAACTCATCTTCTTCCGGGCGTAAGAGATACCCGCCTTGTATTTCAGATACCACCCCGCGATCTTGTGCTGGAAATAGGTGTAAGCATCCGATTGAAAAGATTGCAGGCGGGCATCTTGGGCGAACTTGCCGTAAGGATTGTTTTGGTTCAGCAATTCTTCGTAGAGTCCCGGCTCCACAGTGAAATGTTGTGGCAGATCGCGGTAAGAGTTGGCCGAATAGATTGAGAACGAATGGCGGCGAGTGTTTTTCACCAGTTCGAAATGATTGTGCAGGAATTTTCGTTGCGGATGTGTGCGCTGTCCGGTTTTCTCATCATTCACCCAAAGGTTTAAAGAACTCTTGTGCAGCCCCAGTAGCCCCTTTATTTTATTTTTCAGAAACAGGGCGCTGTCATTCAACTGATATGTAAATTCTCCTTCCGCCCTGTTCTCCTGCCCGTTATATTGCTCCCGTTCGTCTACCGTGATGGTTTGCGAAGGATAGAAATATGTGGTGCCCGACCGGTATTCCGCTCTTTCTTTTTGGTGGAGAAAACTCAGTTGAAGGCGTATGTCGTTCGTCTTATCGGGCTTGTACAGGTGGTTTATCGCACCCAGATGAGCATCGTTGAACAAGTATCTCGAAGGATCTGCCTCTTTGTTCTGTGAAATGGAAACGGGAAAAAGCTCCGCATCTTCCTCATCCCTGCTTATGTCGATGACACCGCTTTGTCCCAAAGGCAGTATTTCCGCAGCGATGTCTTTGCCCGTATTGTTGTTTTTGTACATGCTCAGGTTTTGCTTCCTTCGTCCGAAGAGCATTCCCAGCAGGCGGTTGTCCCACAATACATCCGGGTCGTTTCCTGCTCCGATGCCTGCGTCTATGAGTTTTATCAGCTTGTTTTTATGGCTGTCTTCCAGCGTTAAGTTCAATGCGGCATGGTCGCTGAACGTTTTTCCTCTTAAAGCGGCTATCGGCTGGTGCGATTGCAAAACCTGCACCTCTTTTACCATGCCTGCCGGGATGTTTTTGCTCGCCAAGGCATACCTGTCTTCCATCAGATTCATGCCTTCGATATAAAATCTGTTGATGGGTTTGTCGTGAAACCTGATGGTTCCGTTTGCCGTTACTTCAATGCCGGGAATTTTCTTCAGTACGTCTTCTATGGTTCTGTCCTGTGGCATTCTGAATCCGCTCACGGTATAGGTGATGGTATCTTTCTCTTTCCTGATCCGTTGACCAGTTATTTTTACTTCCTTGATTTTATATGTGGTTTCCTCCAGTTCGACTGTCGTTCCGTTCTTAAAACTTCGGGCGGGCAACAGGACTCTCCGGTATCCCATGTACGTGAACGACAGGAATTCTGCAGTTCGCGTTCCCCGGTTTATGATTTCAAAATGGCCGTTGCTGTCGGTATACGAATAAGACATGATGGTGCTGTCTGCCGCAAGCAAGCTGACCGCAACCGCTTCCAGCGGTTGTTTGTTTTGTCCGTCCGCCACTTTGCCTGTATAACCCGTTTGCGCGGCTACAACCATGTGCCGGAAGAAAATGAGACAGAAGATGCCGAAGTGTTTCATGGAGCCTGTTTCCCAATATGTAAGGAAAAAGTTCACGCGTTTCATGGCGTTACTCTTTCTATGTAGTTGAATTTCCGCTTGGGAAATGCGGAAACTGCTTTTCCATTCGAAGTTATTTCTACCGGAGGTTCTATTCCGTGCTTTCTCAGAAAAGTGTTCATGTCTTCTTTATGCAGGAACAGCGACTTCAAATATTCGCTTTTGCTGCATTTGATGTAATTCTTTTTAGGCAGCCGGATAGCGGGGGCATCCGAAACGTTTTTTATTTCGATGCATGTGAACCGATACTCTTTTTCCGAATCTTCCGCTTGCAATATCAGTCCGGGAAGTCCGCATAGTTTCCAAGGTCCGTCTTCGACGGGTATGTCCGGAGCAAACCATGCTGTCCATTTTCTGCCCAAGAAGTTTGTTTCCGCTTTTTGGCAATCATATCCCGCAATCTGCTTTTTTTCTCCGAAGACCTCCCACTGTGGAATTTCCATTTTCTCCGTGTATAGAAAGGATGACTTTATCAGTTGGTCTGTAAGTGTCAATCTGCCTTTCTCCGGATAATTCTTGTAGATCACTGTGTGTTGCGTGCTCACCGGATACTTCACTTTGTCTCTTGCAGCCAAGATTTCTTCCAGCGACGCCCCTTTCGCTGTGAGGCTGTCGCGCAGTCTGGCGTGTTCCCTACACCATAGGCTGTAAAATTCAGAAGCCCCTTTGCTGATGCTCAACACCATTTCGTCTTGTTTCACTTTCCCTTTTTCCGGATAGTCTATATAAGATTCCGTATAATGGCATTCAAGGAACGGCTCATGCTGGGCGAAGGCACTGGACAAGCTTAAGGCAAGGGCTAAAAATGAAAGATAAATGCTCTTTTTCATAGGAAGAAAGTTTGATGTTTTTCGAAAAATTACAAACAAAAAGAGTAGATATGCCACTGTCTTTATTATTAATAGGGCATATCTACCCCCGATTCCAATTAACAATTATCTTCCATATAGTCTATGAGGGCCACTATAACTGATGCTGGAACTCTAGCATCAGTTGCATACACTTTACCGCAAGCTATAAAATATTGGTAGCTTTTTGCAAATACCAATGTTGTGCTCGCTAATAGCGCACAAATTAAAAACAACTTTTTCATAAGCATATGATTTAAAAGTTATATGACTAAAATAGTCAGCCATATTTGTTGCTTTTTTTGATAGTCTCAACATACTTATTGTTTATAGAGATATATTGAAATGCTATTTAAAGTTATTTTATTGTTTTACAAAAATAAAATAAAAAAATGAATTTACAATGTAGAAGATGTTAATTTTATATTGTGGAAATCCTTTTATTATGAAAAATATCCATAGAGAGAAAAAGGGGCTGCCCGATCTCTCCGGACAGCCCCTTGCTTATGATTCAGAATACTGATTCTTGTTTAATTATTCAGCATCCCAGTTGCCTTTTGCCAATCGCTTGTAGCTGTTGTAACGCCATTTTGCGTTTTCTTCGGCAGCTTGGAACAGTTCTTCGGCTTCGGCAGGATATTGCTTCATTACCGATGCGTAACGAACCTCGCCTTTCAAGAAACCTTGGAAGTCTTCCCACTTCGGCTCTTTGCTGTCGAGCTGGAACGGATTCTTTCCTTCTGCTTCCAGTGCCGGATTGTAGCGCCACAGGTGCCAGTAACCGCATGCAACCGCTTTGGCTTCTTCTTCCTGGCTCTTACCCATACCGGCTTTCAATCCGTGGCTGATACACGGAGCGTAAGCGATGATGAGCGACGGACCCGGATATGCTTCGGCTTCGCGGATGGCTTTCAGTGTTTGAGCCTGATCGGCGCCCATTGCAATCTGTGCTACGTATACATAGCCGTAAGTAGTTGCCATCAGACCGAGATCTTTTTTGCGTACACGCTTGCCGGCTGCGGCAAATTTCGCAATGGCGCCCACAGGAGTTGCCTTAGACGATTGACCGCCCGTATTGGAATAAACCTCTGTGTCGAGAACAAGGATGTTCACATCTTTGCCGGAAGCGATTACGTGGTCGAGACCTCCGTAGCCGATATCGTATGAAGCGCCGTCGCCACCGATGATCCACTGGCTGCGTTTTACCAGATAATGTTTCAGTTCGGCAATCTGGCGGCAGTGTTCGCACTTGTCTTTCGCGCCTTCTACCAGCGGAATGATCTTGGCGGCCAGTTCTTTTGTCTTGTCGGCGTCGAGCATGTTTTCGATCCATTCTTTGAACAGCTCTTTGTGTTCGGCAGAGCAAGAGTCGCCGGCGATGGCTTCGTTCATTATTTTAACGATACGCGCGCGCATCTTCTCGTTGGCCAGTTCCATACCCAAACCGAATTCGCAGAAGTCTTCGAACAATGAGTTCGCCCATGCCGGACCGTGTCCTTGTTCGTTGGTCGTATACGGAGTAGAGGGCACGGAGCCTGAGTAGATGGAAGAACATCCGGTGGCGTTGGCAACCATTTCGCGGTCGCCGAACAACTGAGTGATCAGTTTAACGTACGGAGTTTCGCCGCAACCTGAACAAGCGCCCGAGAATTCGAACAGCGGAGTAGCGAACTGAGAGTTCTTCACGTTTGCTTTGATGTCTACCAAGTGCTGTTTGCTCTTCACATTGTCTGCGCAGTAAGACCAGTTTTCTGCTTGTGCCAACTGGCTTTCGAGGTGTTTCATGGTCAGAGCCTTGCCGCCCTTCTTCGGATTGCCCGGACAAACATCGGCACAGTTGCCGCAACCCAGACAGTCGAGTACGTCGACCTGAATGCGGAATGTCATGCCTTCGAATGCTTTTCCTACGGCTTTCAGCTGTTCGAAGTTGGCGCCCTTCTGTTCTTCGGCATCCAATACGAACGGACGGATGGAAGCGTGGGGACAAACGTAAGCACACTTGTTACACTGGATACAGTTTTCGGGATTCCATTCCGGAACGAAAGCCGCTACGCCGCGTTTCTCGAATTTGGCTGTTCCCTGATGCCAAGTACCGTCTTCGATTCCTTTGAATGCCGATACCGGAAGCAGGTCGCCGTCTTGCGCGTTGATGGGGCGAACCACTTCGTTGATGAATGCCGGATCGTTGTTTTCCACTTTCGCATCATCGGGAAGATTGGCCCAAGCCGGATCGACGGTGAGCTGTTTGTATTCGCCGCCACGGTCTACTGCCGCATAGTTCTTGTTCACCACGTCTTCGCCCTTCTTGCCGTATGACTTGACGATGAATTTCTTCATTTGTTCTACAGCCTGATCTACGGGGATAACGTTCGTGATGCGGAAGAATGCCGACTGAAGGATGGTGTTGGTACGGTTGCCCAATCCGATTTCCTGTGCAATCTGGGTAGCATTGATGTAGTATACCGAAATATTGTTCTTGGCGAAATATCTTTTCACCTTGTTGGGCAGGTGCTTAGCCAGTTCTTCTCCTTCCCAGATGGTGTTGAGTAAGAAAGAACCGTTCTTTTGCAAACCGCGCGTTACGTCGTACATGTGCAGGTAGGCCTGTACGTGGCAAGCCACGAAATTCGGAGTATTTACCAGATAAGTGGAACGAATCGGGTTGTCGCCGAAACGCAGGTGCGAACAGGTGAAACCTCCCGACTTCTTCGAGTCGTAAGAGAAATAAGCCTGACAGTATTTGTTCGTATTGTCGCCGATAATCTTCACCGAGTTCTTGTTGGCGCCTACCGTACCGTCGGCTCCCAGACCGTAGAACTTGGCTTCGAACATGCCTTCGCCGCCCAAAGCCAACTCTTCTTTCATCGGAAGCGAGGTGAATGTCACGTCGTCTACGATACCGATGGTGAAGTGGTTCTTCGGCATTGGCAAAGCCAGATTCTCGAATACCGAGAGGATCTGTGCCGGAGTAGTGTCTTTTGAGCTGAGGCCATAGCGTCCGCCAACGATAACCGGAGCGTTTTCTTGTCCGTAGAAACAGTTTTTCACGTCAAGATACAGCGGTTCGCCGTTAGCACCCGGTTCTTTCGTGCGGTCGAGCACGGCAATGTTCTTCGCTGTCTTCGGAACGGCTGCGAGGAAGTGCTTGGCAGAGAACGGACGGTACAAGTGTACGGCAACCATACCTACCTTTTCGCCTTGGGCTACCAAGTGGTCGATGGCTTCGCGGGCGGCTTCCGTCACAGAACCCATAGCGATGATCACGCGTTCTGCATCTTCGGCGCCGTAGTAGTTGAACAAACCGTATTTGCGACCGGTGAGTTTGTAGATTTCGTTCATGTATTCTTCTACGATGGCGGGAACTGCTTCATAGTAGCTGTTTCCCGATTCGCGGTGCTGGAAGAAGTGGTCGGGGTTTTCGGCCATACCGCGGGCAACCGGCTTCATCGGGTTCAATGCACGGGCACGGAATTCGGCCAACGCTTTTTGGTCGATCAGCGGAGCGAGGTCTTCGTTCTCCAGCATTTCAATTTTCTGGATTTCGTGAGAAGTACGGAATCCGTCGAAGAAGTTCATGAACGGTACACGCGCTTTGATGGTAGAAAGGTGGGCAACACCCGCCAAGTCCATTACCTCCTGTACGGAACCTTCGGCCAGCATGGCGAATCCTGTCTGGCGTGCCGACATGACGTCTTGGTGGTCGCCGAAGATAGAAAGCGCGTGCGAAGCGATGGTACGTGCCGATACATGGAATACGCAAGGCAAAAACTCGCCGGCGATTTTATACATGTTGGGGATCATCAAAAGAAGACCCTGAGAAGCAGTATAAGTGGTAGTCAAAGCTCCCGCCTGAAGCGAACCGTGCACCGCACCGGCAGCGCCGCCTTCAGATTGCATTTCCTGCACCAATACTGTTTCGCCGAAGATGTTCTTGCGTCCTGCGGCAGCCCATTCGTCTACGTACTCGGCCATAGTCGAAGAAGGGGTGATGGGGTAGATGGCGGCTACTTCGGAGAACATATATGAAATATGCGCGGCAGCCTGATTACCATCACAAGTGATGAATTTCTTCTGTTTAGTCATAACTACATTAATATTTAAGTAAATAAATCGCTAATACAAAAAACCGAACATCCAGAGGGGGATTTGGTTTCCTCTGCCTATCTCCGCCTTATGAAGCGCGTAGGTCACGTTCGGGTTGTTTTTTATCTTGGCTCCTTCACAGCAGATTTTAAACGGTCTGGTATCGTCTACCATGAAAGAAATATTCTTGTCTCCCTTATGCACTTTGTGGTCTTTCCACAGGGTGTTGGTGAAGAAAGTGTCCAATATGTCCTGCTCTTCCACTTTCACCGGGAAGATGGAATACATCAGGTTGGAGTTGTGCATCATTATCTTCGACGGTTTCTTGGGGAACTCTTCTCCCTTGGGGTAAACCAGATTGATAAGACGCGCATCGGCCAGATACTTGATGTAGTTCATCACTGTGGCGCGCGAGGTTTGTATATCGCTTGCCAGTTGGCTCACGTTCGGCGCTTTCGGACCGTCTACCGCCAGCAGGTACAGCAGCTTTTTTATTTTGGGAAGATATTTCAGTTCTATTTGTTTGATCAGCAGGATGTCTACTTCGAGCATCATGTTCATCGTCTTCAGTAAGTTCTCCGAGAAGTTGCGTTTCTCGAGGAAGAAGGGGTAGAAGCCATGATGTATGTAATCTTGAAAATAGTTCAACGGGCGTACTTTCGAGAGGATGCCTTTGGCTATTTGCTCGTGGTTGGCAAGAATCTCTTCGAGAGTGTAAGCGCGGAACTTCATTCCGGTTTGCAGGTTCAGGAACTCTCTGAACGAGAAGCCGCGAAGGTTGTAGCTTTTCACAATGTCGCGCAGCTCGAGGTTTTCCTCTTTCAGCCGCATGACGGACGATCCGGTGAAGACTATCTTCAGGTTCGGGAAACGGTCGTAGCACATACGAAGTTCCTTGCTCCATTCCGGATGCTTGAACACTTGGTCGATCAATAGCACTTTTCCGCCGCGTTTCTGAAATTCGTAAGCGAAGTCTACTAAGCTGTGTCCCGAGAAATAGAAATTGTTCATGTTGATGAACAGGCAAGAGCGGTCGGTACCGAACTTCTCTTTGGCATATTGGAGGAGGAAAGTCGTTTTTCCTACGCCACGGCTACCTTTGATGCCGATCAGGCGGTCGCTCCAATCTATCTCGTCCATGAGGTCGCGTCGGACAGGAGCATTCGTATGCTCGACAAGATAGTTGTGTGTGCGGTAGAATGATTCCATTTCGTTGCTTTGATTTTAGGTCGCAAATATAGTTCTTTTTTTAGTATTTGCAAAGTAGAGATAGCAAATTTGTGCTTTTATTTATTAGTTTGTCTTTATTGCCTGTTTTCCCGGTTTCTTTTCCTCCGTGCATATTTTTCCGGGATGCTGTTCGGGACATTGAAGCAGAATCTCAGATCCGGTATTTTTGACTACCTTTGCCGTGTGAATGCCGCATGAGGCAGAAACGGGTTTTAAGCAAGAAAAATGTTGTACGAAATGACGGGTAAACGTCTTTATATATTCAATCCGGAGCACGACTTGGCGTTGGCAAGCGGCGAAAGCCATTACATGGCTCCGGCGTCGGCAAGGCAAATGGCTTCCGATTTGGCTTTGCTTCCGGTGTGGTATGCCGGGGATGGGAATGCCGTATTGGCTCCTTCGGCGTATGCGGCGGATTTTCTGAAAGAGATGCAAGAGCGGCTGGGAATGCGGGTGGAACTGGTCACTCCGCCCGAAGTGGCGGATGCGGCAGGCTATTCGTTTTCTCCGTGGGGATGGGATCCGGCTTTGCGGCGACGGCTGCTTTCGTTGGGCGCCGCCGAATCGAGCCTCCCTTCCGCCGGTGGTCTGGAAGCGTTGAGAACGTATTCCCACCGTTCGCATGCGGCGGCATTGCTTCGGACATTGCAAGCGGACGAGCATTTTTGCGGCGAAGCCTTTTACCTGAAGACGCCCGACGAGTGGCGGAGCTTTGTGGAAGGGCGGGAGAACAGCCTGTTGAAAGCTCCTCTTTCGGGCAGCGGCAAGGGGCTGAACTGGTGCAAAGGAGCATATACTTCGTTCATTTCGGGCTGGTGCGAGCGTATTGGCGCTTCGCAAGGCGGGGTGATTGCCGAACCTGTGTACCGGAAGACAGCCGATTTTGCCATGGAGTTTCATTCCGACGGCAGGGGAGCGGTGGCTTTCGCGGGCTATTCCCTGTTCCGAACCGGGGGAAGCGGCATGTACGAAGGCAACTGCTTGTTGAGCAACGAACGCATCCGGGAGAAACTTTCCGCTTATGTTCCCGTCGGGGCGATAGAGCGGTTGAAAGTTCGTCTGGAGGAAGAATTGTCGAGGCTCATCGGCTCTGTCTGCGAGGGTTATCTGGGAGTGGATATGATGATTTGCCATTTCCCGGGTGAGAAGCCTTGCTATCGCATACATCCTTGCGTGGAAATCAACCTGCGGATGAATATGGGAGTGGTGGCGCGGTGCGTGAAAGACCGTTATATGGCAGCGGATGCCGAAGGAGAAATGCGTATCGACTACCATCACGCAGAGGGAGAAGCGCTGGCGGAACACCGGCGGATGGCGGCAGCCTGTCCGCTTGAAATAGAGGACGGGAAGATCCGCTCGGGCTATCTGTCGTTGGTTCCGGTGAGCAAGCACAGCAAATACAGGGCTTGGATGGTTTGCGGGGAACACGCTTCCGAATCGCTGTAGCCGGCGGCATCTGCGTTTGCGGGTAAGGGAACGGACGCTTGCTTAGCCTGTCGTTGCGTTGCCGCATTTCGATTGATGGCAACCGGAAACTGCGCTCATTGTAAACAGAGGTTTTATTTATTCCCAATGAAAGCTCTGCTTATAACCGATAGAGCTTTTGTTTGCTGTCAATAGAGCTTTTGTTTGTAATCAATAGAGTCTCTGTTTTCAGTCAACAGAGCTTCTGTTTTCAGTCAACAGAGTTTTTGTTTGTAATCAACAGAGTCTCTGTTTTCAGTCAATAGAGCTTCTGTTTGTAATCAACAGAACTTCTGTTTGTAATCAACAGAACTTCTGTTTGCAGTCAACAGAACTTCTGTTTGCAGTCAACAGAGCTTCTGTTTGTAATCAATAGAATTTTTGTCTCTCACCGATAGAGTTTTGTTTATAGTAAACAGAGGTTTTGTGTGCAGCCCGTTACTGAAAACTTATTTTGCCAATTGCGCGGCTTCGCTTTCATTGCCGTATCGGTCGATGGCCGTTACGGCGAAATACTTTTTGGCAGTCCATACCCGTATCGGGGCATAAACATAGCGGGTGTCGCGAACGTTTTGCGCTACGATATTTTCCGCACGGCGGGTGTCTACGGGATATTCGTCGGAAGCATACACCACATACATCGGCGCGTTGTGCGGATCGTTGTCCGTCGAGGCACGCCATG
Source organism: Bacteroides pyogenes DSM 20611 = JCM 6294 (assembly GCF_000428105.1). Classification (GTDB taxonomy): domain Bacteria; phylum Bacteroidota; class Bacteroidia; order Bacteroidales; family Bacteroidaceae; genus Bacteroides; species Bacteroides pyogenes. The sequence goes on from NZ_ATZH01000033.1 coordinate 33,210, forward strand.
TGAGCTCTGTATAGCCGTATTCGTCAGGCGTTGCTTTCAAGTCCGACGGTGCCGACGGGGCGATGTTGTCGAGCCATTTCATCGGCGGTTGCAGTGCGGGATAAGCGTAGAAGTTTTCTATCAGCTCGTCGTAAAGCCCCTGTGTGTTCTCCATCAGATACTGCACACGGTAGTGGCCTTGCCCGGCCATGCCGTGATTGCGGATGAAGTTCATCTGCCGGTCTATCTCATCGCGCTTCCATTTTCCCTCGTCGGGGTGGAGGAAATAAATGCCCAGACCGGGTATGATGTGCCTTCCGTTGCTCTGCTCCTGCCAGTCGAGCGCGAACGGGTAGAAACTGTTTCCCTGAAAATACATCATCGGATATATCTGGTCTTGAATGCCTTCGCCCAGCCATCCCTGCGGGTCTTGGTACACTGTGAAGAAAGCGTTCCAGCCGTATGAAGAGTAGCGCGACGTGTCGCGGTATTTGCCTACGGGGCAGGTGCTTACTTTCACCCACGGCTTCATGGCCTTTACACCTTTATATATATAGCGCACGATTTCGGTGATGTTGTCCCGGCGCCACTGGTCCGTAGTGCGTCCTTTGCTTAAACGCCGGAAGTCGTATTGGTCGGGGAAGCGGGGCGCATGTTCGGGATAACGCAGATAGTCGAAGTGTACGCCGTCTACATCGTACCGGCCCACCACTTCCCGTACCAGCTTCATCAGATACTCTTTCGTGGAGGGATGCCCCGGATTGAGGAAATACTCGTTCTTATACGGCACGCAAATGCTCTTCATCCGTTTCGTCACCGACTGTTTTCCGAGCGATGCCACATGCTTCTTGTTGCCCAGCGGAATGGTAACCATCCATGCATGGCATTCCATCCCCCGCTTGTGGCATTCTTCCACGGCAAAAGCAAGCGGGTCGTATCCCGGATCGCCACCCGCTCTGCCCGTCAGGATAGCGTTGAACGGTTCGATGTCCGAGCGATACAGCACGTCGCCGCGTGTGCGTGTCTGAAAAAGCACGGTGTTGAAGTTGGCGTCTTTCAGTTTGTCGAGTATATCCGTGAGCTCTTCCTTCTGCCGCCGGATGCTTTGGGGAGTCGTTGCTTTCGTTCGCGGCCAGTCCAAACCGTACACCGCCGTGACCCATGCGGCACGAACCTCCTGCTTAGGTTGCGCCGTGGCGGAGAAATATAAAAACGGAAATAAGAGAATAAAAAGATATCGCCTCATACCCTTGTGCTTTTGTTTTAAATCCCCGCAAAGTTAGTAAAAGTGTCCGTAATATTGGTTTGTGTCATGAGATTATGTTACATTTGCGCCAATAAATAGAGCATGCCATGGTTACGTTTACGCTTTGCCTGTTGATGCTGATAGCAGGTTATTTTACATACGGACGCCTGATGGAGCGCATTTTCGGTCCCGACGACCGGAGAACGCCGGCACTGGCCAAAACGGATGGAGTAGACTATATCCCTTTGCCTACGTGGAAGATATTTATGATTCAGTTTCTGAACATTGCAGGATTGGGGCCGATCTTCGGGGCTATCATGGGCGCAAAGTTCGGTACTTCGTCTTATCTATGGATAGTTTTGGGAAGTATCTTTGCCGGCGCAGTACATGATTACTTCTCGGGAATGCTTTCCATGCGCCATGGAGGCGAAAGCCTTCCCGAAATCATTGGTCGTTATCTGGGATTGACGACCAAGCAAATCATGCGGGGCTTTACGGTGATCCTGATGATTCTGGTAGGCTCGGTGTTCGTTGCAGGGCCTGCCGGGCTGCTTGCCAAGCTGACACCGCAGGGGTTGGACGCCACTTTCTGGATCATTGTGGTATTCGTTTATTACATTCTGGCTACCTTGCTTCCGGTTGACAAGATTATCGGCAAGATATATCCGCTGTTTGCCATTGCGTTGCTGTTTATGGCTGTCGGGATATTGCTGATGCTTTACGTGCATCATCCGCCTTTGCCCGAACTGTGGGACGGACTGCACAACACAAATCCGGAAGCCGACAAACTTCCTGTTTTCCCCATCATGTTTGTCAGCATTGCATGCGGAGCCATCTCCGGTTTCCACGGCACTCAGAGCCCGTTGATGGCTCGTTGCCTCAAATCGGAGCGTCACGGTCGCCCGGTTTTCTACGGGGCGATGATCACCGAAGGCGTGGTTGCGCTTATCTGGGCGGCTGCCGCCACCTATTTCTTTCATGAAAACGGAATGGGAGAAAGCAATGCCGCTGTCATCGTAGATGTGATCACGAAAGATTGGCTGGGCACTCTGGGAGGTGTGCTGGCTGTGTTGGGGGTGATTGCCGCCCCCATTACGTCGGGCGATACGGCTTTCCGCTCGGCGAGGCTCATTGTGGCAGACTTTCTGGGAATGGAGCAAAAGCGCGTAAGCTATCGCCTGTACATCTGTATTCCGCTGTTTGCTGTGGCTGTAGGTTTGCTTTTCTACAGTCTGCGCGACGCGAACGGCTTTAATATGATATGGCGTTATTTTGCATGGGCCAATCAGACACTGGCGGTATTCACGCTGTGGGCTATTACGGTCTACCTCGCCATTTCGAAGAAACCCTATTGGATAACGTTGGTGTCTGCGCTGTTTATGACAAGCGTATGCTCTACATATATTTGTATCGCTCCCGAAGGACTGGGACTGTCGCATGCGGTTTCCTATTATTTCGGGGCAGGATGTACATTGGTTGCCGTTGTCTGGTTTGCCGTTTGGCTCGGTCGGCGAAAAGAAAGGAAATTGTCAGTATGAAAAAAATAAAGAGATCGACGAAGATTGCGATTGCGTTTCTTGTTTATGTTTCCGTCACGGCTGCTTACTTGTTGCCGCGCAATACGGAAATCAGTCAAACCGAGAAATATCTCACGGTGGCGGGCTCGTATATCATTGTAGCACTTCTGTGGCTGGTGCTCCGAAAGAAAGAGCAAATGCGCGACCGCCGCGAGAATGACAGATAGTTTATTTACTAATTAATTAATTTGATGAGAAAATTTGCATTACTTATTTGCTTGTTGACGGTGACGGTGACTGCTTCGGCGCAGTTTGAGAAAGGCACCGTGATTATTAACCCTTCCTTGAGCGGGTTGAACTTTTCGTATTCGCAGAACGATAAAGCCCGTTTCGGTATCGGTGCGCAAGTCGGTACTTTTTTGGCAGACGGTTTTGCCTTGTTGGTGAATGCCGGAGCCGATTGGTCGAAGCCGGTGGACGAATATAATCTGGGTACGGGAATGCGTGTGTATTTCAATTCTACGGGAATTTACCTCGGCGGCGGTATCGACTGGAATCATTTTCGTTGGGATAGTGAGAACCATCGCAGCGATTGGGGATTGGGCATCGAAGCGGGATATGCTTACTTCCTTTCGCGCACCGTTACCATCGAACCGGCGGTTTATTACAAGTGGCGCTTCAACGATAGCGACATGTCGCGCTTCGGGGTGAAAGTCGGCTTCGGATTTTATTTCTAACCGGTTCGGCAACTGTTCCCTTTTTCGTAATCTCGGGTTTGAGAAGGTTTCTTTCCTCCGGTTTGCTTGCGGCGTCTTGCAATGCCATTCGGAGAATTCTTTCGGAATAAGCCTATATCTGCGCAGGCGGGGTAAGAGGTACGAAAAAGGGAATAGTTGTCATTTTTCCTTCTCTGCCTGAAAAGATTTCCGGGCTTGCCTGAAATAATAATCGCACTTACCTGAAAAAGTAATCGCACTTGCTCAAAAAAGTAATCGCACTTGCTCAAAAAAGTAATTGCGCTTGCTCAAAAAAGTAATTGCGCTTGCTTAAAAAAGTAATTGCGCTTACCTGAAAAAGTAATTGCGCTTACCCAAATGCGAAAATCTTCTTAAGCAAACACGCCTTTTTTCTTAGGCAGGAACTTTCTTCTCCTGTAGGTTTCAGGAATTCGAAAAAGTGTTTCTCCGCCTTATTTCTTATTGCTATTCTTTGCCTGCGACCTGCAATAGCAGCTTTTCATATATGCCTTCCCAATAGATTTTTACGTATATTCCTCGCCTGCTACGTGTACGAACAATTTTTCCGCAGGTGTTTCTCCGCCTTATTTCTTGCGCGTACTTTTCACTCTTCCAGTTTCTCTTTCAGGAACTGTCCCGTATAGCTGGCGCCGCAAGCCGCTACTTCTTCGGGAGTACCTGCCGCCACAATGTTCCCTCCTTTGTCTCCTCCTTCGGGACCCAAGTCGATCACGTGGTCGGCACACTTAATCACATCCATGTTATGCTCGATGATTACGATGCTGTGTCCTCTGCGAATCAATGCGTCGAACGCGTCGAGCAGCTTGCGGATGTCATGAAAATGCAGTCCCGTAGTAGGTTCGTCGAAGATGAAGAGCGTGGGGTCTGCTTTCTCCTGACTCAGGTAGAAGGCAAGTTTGACGCGTTGGTTTTCACCCCCCGAAAGGGTGGAAGACGACTGCCCCAGTTTGATGTATCCCAGACCCACTTCTTGCAGCGGCAGCAGTTTCTTTATTATTTTCTTCTGCTTGTGGACGGTAAAGAATTCGATGGCTTGGTTCACCGTCATTTCGAGCACGTCGTATATGTTCATGCCGTTGTATCTTACTTCCAGCGTATCGGCTTTGAAACGCTTTCCGTGGCATGACTCGCATTCCAGCACGAGGTCGGCCATAAACTGCATTTCCACCGTGATGGAGCCTTCGCCCTTACACTCTTCGCACCGTCCGCCTTCGCTGTTGAAGCTGAAATGGCCCGGCGTATATCCCATTTGCTTGGACAACGGCTGCTCTGCCCACAGCTTCCGTATCTCGTCGTAGGCTTTGATATAGGTCACCGGATTCGAGCGTGAGGACTTTCCTATGGGGTTTTGGTCGACAAACTCTACGTTGCGCAGGTCGCGCAGGCTTCCTCCGATGGAAGAAAACTCGCCCGGGCGGTCGCTGCATTCATCCAGTTCGCGCTTCAACGCCCGGTAGAAGATGTCGCGTATCAAGGTGCTTTTTCCCGAACCGGAGACTCCCGTAACAACGGTCATAACGTTCAGCGGAATGCGTACGTCTACTCCTTTCAGATTGTTTTCGCGTGCGCCTTTCAGTTCTATATAGTTGTTCCACGGGCGGCGGTGCCGGGGGACGGGTATTTTTTCTTCTCCCAGAAGATAGCGTACCGTATGGCTTTTCGTTCCTTCCCGCAGGTCTTTCATGTCGCCCTGATAGACGATTTCCCCGCCGAGACGTCCGGCATCCGGCCCGATGTCGATGATGTAGTCTGCGGCACGGATGATTTCCTCGTCGTGTTCCACCACTACCACCGTGTTGCCTAATTGCTGCAACTGCCTCAGCACACGGATAAGCCGGTCGGTATCACGGCTGTGAAGCCCGATGCTCGGTTCGTCGAGGATGTAAAGACTTCCTACAAGGCTGCTTCCGAGCGACGTTGCCAGATTGATACGCTGGCTTTCCCCGCCCGACAAGGAGTTGCTGAGGCGGTTGAGCGTGAGGTATCCCAATCCCACGTCGATAAGGAAGCGGATGCGGCTGTTGATTTCCACAAGGATGCGCCGCGCTACGTCCGTGTCGTGTTTGCTCAGCCGTAGGGTGTCGAAGAACCGCTTCAGTTCGGTGACCGGAAGGTCTACCAGTTCCGAGATGCTTTTGCCGCCTACCCGCACGTAGCCCGCTTCCGGCTTCAGCCGTGTGCCCCGGCATTTCGGACAGAGCGTTTTCCCGCGATAACGTGCAAGCATTACGCGGTATTGTATCTTGTACTGATTCTCTTCGAGCATGCGGAAAAACTGGTTGATGCCGCCGAAATACTCGTTGCCTTCCCAAAGCGTTCTCCGTTGCTCGTCCGTCAGTTCGTAGTAAGGAGTAAAGATAGGGAAGCCGAATTTCTCCGCATTACGGATGAGTTCGTCCCTCCATTCGCCCATTTTCTCGCCTCGCCAGCAGACGATGGCGCCGTCGTATATCGACAACGAACGGTCGGGTACGACCAAATGCTCGTCGATGCCGATGACTTTACCGAATCCTTCGCACTCGGGACAAGCTCCGATGGGCGAGTTGAACGAGAACATCTGGTCGTTTGGCTCTTCGAAAACGATGCTGTCGGCTTCGAACTTCGTGCTGAAAGAATGAAGTCGTGTGCTTCCGTCGGGCAGGTAGAAGCGAAGCATGCAATTTCCGTCGCCCTCGTACATCGCCGTTTCGGCAGAGTCGGTCAGGCGGCTCACGGCATCTTTGGTGCTTGCCACAGCCATGCGGTCCACCAGCAGGTAGACTTCATCGCCCTTCGCCGGAGTGTATTCGTCGATGCGCTTCATCTCGCCATTCACCTCCACGCGGTTGAATCCTTGCTTCAGGTCGATCTCCAATTGCTCTTGCAACGTGCGGTTTTCACGCAGGCGAATCAATGTCAGCACCGTATATCTCGTTCCTTCGGGATAAGAGAGCATGCAGTTTACGATGTCTTCCGTAGAGTGTTTCTTCACCTCTTCTCCGCTCACCGGACTGAATGTTTTGCCGATGCGCGCGTACAACAGGCGCAGATACTCGTATATCTCGGTCGATGTTCCTACGGTCGATCGCGGATTCCGGCTGTTTACCTTCTGCTCGATGGCGATGGCGGGCGGGATTCCTTTAATGAAGTCGCACTCGGGTTTGCTCATCCTTCCGAGAAACTGGCGGGCGTAACTGCTCAGACTCTCTACGTAACGGCGTTGTCCTTCGGCGTATAGCGTGTCGAAAGCGAGCGACGATTTGCCCGAACCCGAGAGTCCGGTGATTACCACAAGCCGGTTGCGGGGAATATCTACATCGATGTTTTTCAGGTTGTTCACCCGTGCTCCTCTGATAGAGATACAGTTGTTTTCTGACATAAATGCTTCTTTTCTGTAGTAGGCGGCAAAGTTAACGATTTTCTCGGTAGAAGAAACCTTTTTGCTGCATTAAGATGATATTTCCGGCTGCGGCTGCCTGTGTGTGAAGTCCGTCGACCGCCCTTTCCCGCTTCTCCGGAATGCTTTTTTTGCGGAGTTCGTGCTTCTTGATGTATAACGCAGGCTATGAGTTCCGTTTCGGAACAATGCTTTTTTTGCGGAGTTCGTGCTTCTTGATGTATAACGCAGGCTATGAGTTCCGTCTCGGAACAATGCTTTTTCTACCGGGTTTGTGCTTCTTTCATGCGTTTCTTTTTTCCGTTTTCGGTAATTTGTAGTACGTTTGCCTTTGTAAAACAGAACCGATGTCGCTGCGGAAGATTATACATATCGATATGGATGCGTTTTATGCCTCGGTGGAGCAAAGGGATAATCCCGAGTTGCGGGGCAAGCCGGTGGCTGTGGGACATGCTGAGGAGCGGGGAGTGGTTGCCGCTGCCAGCTATGAAGCCCGCCGCTACGGGGTGCGTTCGGCAATGTCTTCGCAGAAAGCCAAACGCTTGTGTCCCTCGCTTATCTTCGTTCCCGGAAGGATGGATGTATATAAATCCGTCTCCCGGCAGATTCACGAAATCTTTCATGAGTACACTGATCTGGTGGAACCTCTTTCGTTGGATGAGGCGTTTCTCGACGTCACCGAGAACAAACGGAACATTCCTCTGGCGGTGGATATAGCCGCAGAGATTAAGAGGAAGATACGGGAAAGGCTGCATCTGGTGGCTTCGGCGGGTGTGTCGTACAATAAGTTTCTGGCGAAAATAGCGTCCGACCGCCGCAAGCCTGACGGTTTGTGTACCATTCATCCCGAGCAGGCTCTCGACTTTATCGCCCGTCTTCCCATCGAGTCTTTCTGGGGCGTAGGACCTGTGACGGCAAAGAAGATGCACTTGCTCGGCATCCGCAACGGGCTTCAACTGCGGAATTGCACGCTCGAAATGCTGACGGCTCATTTCGGGAAGGCAGGCTCTCTCTATTACCATTGCGCCCGTGGTATCGACGATCGTCCGGTGGAGGCAGTCCGCATACGTAAGTCCGTCGGTTGCGAACGGACGCTGGAACGAGATATCTCCCTGCGTTCGTCGGTTATCATCGAGCTTTACCACGTGGCGGTGGAACTTGTTGAACGGCTTCGGCGGAGAGCCTTCAGGGGGAATACGCTGACGCTCAAAATAAAGTTTCACGACTTCACCCAGATTACCCGGAGCGCAACCCGTCCGCAAGAACTGACCGATCTGGACTCGGTGTTACCGCTGGCAAAGGAGTTGCTCAAAACCGTCGACTATGAACAGCATCCCATCCGGCTCATCGGTCTTTCTGTTTCTCATCCGAAAGAAGAAGGGCCGGAGCAACATGGCGTTTGGGAACAGCTCAGCTTTGAGTTTAGCGATTGGGAGTGAGGCGTGTTTCCTCATTGAGGTTTGGGGTGGGGGTGGAGTTTATTCTTCTGTGTATGACAGCCGGTAACTTGGCGGTATTTGATAACACACAGATGAGGTTGGGGTTTGTTTTTCTGTGTATAACAGCCGAACTGAATAAAAACTTGTTGTGATTCCTGTAAGGTTCCCGGTTTTTTCTTGGTTTCTTGGAGAGCGAATGTGGGTAGTGTTGCTTTCTTTCTTTGTGGAAGTTTCGGTTTGTTCTTGTAAGAATCTTGCTTTACCCTTTAGTGGGCGAAACCGGAGTGAAGCCGCTGCTTCGCTTGCCGAGGCTTCTGTCTGGTACCGATTGGTTGCGCGACGTTGTATAGGTTTACGAATTGTTTTGCCCACCGAGAGTTCTGTCTGGTACTGATTGGTTGCACGACGTTGTATAGGTTTACGAGTTGTTTTGACCACCGAGAGTTCTGTCTGAAACATGCCTGACCTTTCTAAATGGAAAAACAAAGGTTCTATTTACAGCAAACAGAACCTTTGTTTGAGGTAAATAGAACTTCTATTCGGAACGGACAAAGGCTCTGTTTTTGCGCTCACAGATTTTCTTTCTTATTAAAAGCGGCTGTGTTTATCATACTCACCGGCTTTATTTTACCGCAGACAGCGTTTCTGGTCCTGTTATTCGCTGGCTCTTTTCCCTGTAAAACACTTCTGTCCGCCAGACTCGGAGGTTTTTCTTCATTGTAAGAACACTGCCGTTTGTCAAACTCGCAGGCTTTCTGCCCTATAAAAACACTGTTGCTCATCCAACCCACGAGGCTCTCTCCATCATGAAAAAACTCGTTGCTTGCCACAGCGGGAACTTCCATTTCGGGCAGACAAAACCCTTGTCAGGACGCTTCGAACGCCCGGACCCGGTCGTTTGTACTATTTTGCCATCAGGTTCGTATGATTTCTTCACCTTATATTATATAGGAACTCTTATCTTTGTGCTGTTTAAAATCTATATAATATCATGAATCGAACGAAACATTGGCTATGTATTCTGTTGCTGGCGGTTGCGGGAAGCTTGTCTTTCAAGGCCTACGCTTACACCGAGCGCAACATGCTGCAACGGGCGGCAGACGAAGCAACGTTGAAAAACGTATTGGTAATGAAGCAGGCTTGGGTGGCGTATCCGGCTTATACAGACCGGGCGGCATGGGACTCTCTGATGGGGGACAACAAGCAAAAGCTGATTGCAAACGGGGAGAAATACTTGTCTTACCAGTGGAAATCGATCCCTGCTACTGCTTATCTGGCGTACGAACGCACCGGAGACCGCAATGTGATGCAGCAGCCTTACGAAGCCAACCGATTGGCTCTCAACGCGCTGATGCTTGCCGAACTTGCCGAAGGGAAAGGACGTTTCATCGACCAATTGCTGAATGGAGCGTTTTTCAGTTGCGAGATGACTTCGTGGGTGCTTTCGGCTCACTTGCCCCGTCAGAGCAGCAAGCGGTCGCTACCCGACTTTCGTGAACAGATCATCGACTTGGGGTCGGGCGGATACGGAGCTTTGATGGCATGGGTACACTACTTTTTCCGCAGTTCTTTCGATAAAATCAATCCGGTCGTTTCGCTGCAAATGCGCAAAGCAATCAAGGAGCGTATACTCGATCCTTATATGAATGACGATGAGATGTGGTGGATGGCGTTCGGTTGGAAACCGGGCGAAATCATCAACAACTGGAACCCGTGGTGCAACTCCAACGTCCTGCTTTGCTTTCTGTTGATGGAGAACAACAAGGACAAACTGGCGAAGGCGGTGTATCGTTCCATGCAGTCGGTCGATAAGTTTATCAACTTCGTAAAGTCCGACGGGGCCTGCGAAGAAGGTCCTTCTTACTGGGGACATGCCGCCGGCAAACTGTTCGACTACCTCGAAATCCTTTACCAAGGAACGGGAGGAAAGGTTTCTTTATTCCACGAACCGATGATACGGAGGATGGGCGAGTACATTTCACGCTCTTATGTGGGCAACGGTTGGGTGGTGAACTTTGCCGATGCGTCCGCTCAGGGCGGGGGAGATCCTATTTTGATCTATCGGTATGGAAAGGCGGTGGGCAGCGATGAAATGAAGCACTTCGCCGCTTACCTGCTCAACGGGAGGAAACCGTATGCTACGATGGGCAACGATGCTTTCCGCTCGCTCGAATCGTTGCTCTGCTGCAACGAGCTGGCGCAGACTGCACCCAAGCACGATATGCCCGATGTGACTTGGTATCCCGAGACCGAATTTTGCTACATGAAGAGCAAACAAGGCCTGTTTGTGGCCGCCAAAGGAGGTTTCAACAACGAGAGCCATAACCATAATGATGTGGGAACGTTCTCTTTCTACGTCAATACCATCCCCGTATTCATCGACGCCGGGGTGGGAACATACACTAAACAGACATTCAGCAAAGAGCGTTACACGATCTGGACGATGCAGAGCAATTACCACAACCTGCCTGTGATTAACGGAGTTGGCGAGGCATTCGGGCAGGAGTACAAGGCGACGAACGCTGTTTGCAACGCCGGAAAGCGGACTTTCTCTTTGGATATCGCATCGGCATACCCGTCCGAAGCAAAGGTGAAAAGCTGGGTGCGCGGGTATACTCTCGACGATGCCAAGCTCACCATCACCGACCGTTACGAGCTTAGCGAGGCGGTAGTTCCCAATCAGTTCAACTTCCTCGTTTGGGGTGAAACGTCTTTCCCGTCGGCAGGCAGAATCGTCGTCGAGGTGAAAGGGCAGAAAGTGGAGATGGAATATCCGTCTCAATTCAGACCCGAACTCGAAACGATAAAGCTCACCGATCCGCGCCTTTCGAACGTATGGGGAAAGGAAATCTACCGCATTACACTGAAAACGGATGAGAAACGGTTGAGCGGCAGTTACAGATTTGTTATTCGAAAAATAAAATAAGAAGCTGTCTCAACCTTCTGCAAAGAAGCTCTTGACTGGCGACTTCCTTTTGTTTTCATTCGTGCTTTGAGCAGCTTTTCCGCATGAAAGCGGTCGGCACTCCGCATGATTTGAATGATTTTCATTCTTCGGTTGAGCAGCTTTTTCGCCTCTGTTGGTTTGCGTTTTTCGTCGAATAGCCGACTGCCCGGCCTGTCACACGAACAAATCAGTCGCAACAGGTCGTCTCAAATCAAGGGGAGTAAGAATTGAAGCAACTTGCAAATAATAACCAGTTTTAAATGATATAAGTATGAAAAAAGTATTATTTTTTAGCCTTTTGGCTGCAATGGGAGCCGGAATCAGTGCTCAGAATCTGATTAATAACGGTAAGTTTGAAACCGAAGTGACTGCGAAAGTCACCAACCCGAACAAAGCAAACGAGGGTGAATGGTTTGTAATGAACAATGAAACGGAAGGCGCTACGACCATCTCATGGACGAAAACATCGGACACGGCCTATCCGAATGCGGTGAAGATGGATAATTCGGGAGCCGAGAAAAATCTTTCGTGGTACAAGGCTTTCTTGGGACAACGGGTGACGAAGGGGCTGGAAAGAGGAGTGTACGTGCTCACTTTCTATGCAAAGGCAGACAAGGAGGACACTCAGGTAGGGGTGTACATCAAACAGACGAACGAAGAAAAGAATGAGGCCGGCAAGGCGAACACCACATTCTTCGTGCGCAGAGATTATGATGCGGACGCGCAGCCGAATGCTTCGGGAGCGCAATACAACTTTAAGTTGAAGTCGGCAGGCAAATGGACGAAAGTGGTTGTGTACTACGATATGAGCCAGGTGGTGAATGTAATCAACAGCAAGAAAGCCAATCCCAATCTGGAAGTTACCGATACGGACGACGATGCAGCTATCCTGAAAGATTGCTACGTGGCTATCCTTGCTCAGGGCAAAGGGGCTGTCGTAGAAGTTTCGGATGTTTCGTTGAAAAAGAAATAAAGGCGCGGGTCGGGGATAGCCTTACCGCAACACACAGCGCGTACGGCAATCCCCGAAGAAAAAGGGGCCTTTAAAGAGCCGTTTTTGAAAAGATAGAACTTGCAGAAAGAAACGGTTGCTGCCTAAAAAACTTTTCACGTTTGCCTAAATGCGTTTTTTCTCAGGCAAACGTGAAAAGTTTTTTAGGCAGAGTTTTTTGTGCTTGTATGAAATATCGGCACTGAGACCTGCTCTTCGTGATACCGGTTCGTATGTGGAAAAGAGAGGCATGTCTTTCCATTTCATTCGCTTGTTCTACATGCCGGTTCATTGATTTGCGGCGTGTATAAAAAGAGAGCGAGGAATCTGAAAAGACTCCCCGCTCTCATTGTTATATTTCTGTGTGCTTAATTACATGGCAATCTGCTCGTTCAGCAGTTTTTGAAGTTTACCGTTTAAGGTTTGACACATAATACCGTTTCCCATTGCTTGATAGCGTTTGATGCGGTATTGTAACATCATGATTTTTTCATCTACATTCTTTTTCATAACTTTTTTCCTCTTTTTTTTGCTCTCCACGTTTTGAAGAGCGATTTTACTTTTGTTTCTTATTTACGTTGCAAATATACGATTCTTTTTCGGAATATATGCTATAAAACATACAAAATCGCTTTTTATTTTAGTTTTTTCTTGTTATAGAGGCTCAAATATAACGGATATTACATTTCTGTTACAATTATTTCCCATTTATTTTCCGGATGTTTTATTATGTCCTTATGATAAAATCTTGTAAATTTGTCGCTATTATTGCTATACCTTATTATATAATATAGATGCGTAGATATATGAAAACACTTGTTCGTCTTCTCCCTCTGTTTTTGCTTCCTTTCTTTCTCGGAGCTTGCAGTCAATCTCACTTCCTCAAAGAAGAGGCCTATCGCAATAAAGTGCTCGAGGATTTTGAACGAAAGAAAGAGGCTCTTCCTAACGGCGATTTATTTGCAATCTTTTCGCAAGCAGACCTTTCTGTTGCCGAAAGAGAGGCCTTGATGTTTCTTTATGCCTACATGCCGATAGGTGATTTGACAGATTACCCCGGCGAGTATTATTTGGAAAACTACCGTTTGTCGGAGCAGGCCCGAGCTGAAATGAGCTGGGGGAAGGATATTCCCGACAAGCTGTTCCGTCATTTTGTTCTTCCTGTTCGAGTGAATAATGAGAATCTCGACGACTCGCGAAGGGTGTTTTATCAGGAGTTGAAGGAGCGAGTGAAAGGGCTTTCCATGAAAGAGGCTATTCTCGAAGTAAATCATTGGTGTCATGAGAAAGTGGTATATCGCCCGAGCGATGCGCGGACCAGCTCTCCGCTTGCTTCGGTGAAAACAGCTTACGGGCGTTGCGGAGAAGAGTCTACATTCACTGTAGCGGCTTTGCGGTCGGTCGGTATTCCTGCTCGTCAGGTCTATACTCCCCGCTGGGCTCATACCGATGACAATCACGCATGGGTAGAAGCATGGGCTGACGGAGAATGGTATTTCTTCGGAGCTTGCGAGCCGGAGCCGGTCTTGAATCTGGGATGGTTCAATGCACCTGCCAGCCGGGGAATGTTGATGCATACCAAAGTGTTCGGACATTACGATGGTCCTGAAGAGATTATGCGTGAAACCTCCAATTATACCGAAATCAATGTGATAGACAATTATGCCCCGACAGCGAAAGTGACGGTTCGGGTTACCGATGAGAAGGGTGCGGCAGTAGCAGGGGCGAAGGTAGAATTTAAGGTTTACAACTATGCCGAGTTTTATACGGTTGCCGCCAAGCATACCGACACGGAAGGAAAAGCTGCGCTGACAGCGGGAAAGGGAGACATGCTGGTATGGGTCTCTAAGGACGGCAGATTCGGTTATCGAAAGGTTTCGTTCGGTAAAGAAGATACTGTGGAAGTGGCGTTAGACCGTAAGGAAGGGGATGCTCATACGTTGGAACTGGATATAACTCCTCCTGCCGAAGGAGCGAATTTGCCGGAAGTCTCTCCCGAAATGCGTGCGGAAAACGACCGAAGATTGGCGCAGGAAGATTCTATACGGAATGCGTACGTGGCTACCATGATGACGGAGGAGCGGGCGGAAGCTGCTTTGAAAGAGGTAGACCTTGCTTCGAACACAAGGAGTAGCATGGTGAAGATGCTGGTTGCTTCCAGAGGCAACTATCAGACGTTGCTCGATTTTGTCCAAACGGCTCAGACCCAAGATAAGCAGGAACTTGCCGTCGAACTTCTTCAGGCGCTTTCTGCGAAAGATTGGCGGGATGTGTCGGCAACTGTGTTGGAGGATATTATTCGTCATGCGCCTGACCCCCGGAAAGTGGGGATGGCAGCAAGTGTCAGGGTGGCTAATCAGCGCGTGGCCAATGAAATGTTAACGCCTTATCGCGGATTTTTCAATAATGTGATTCCGCAGGCCGATGCCGAAGCATTCGTTAAGAACCCCGTCCGCTTGGTGGAATGGTGTAAGGAAAACATTAAGATTGATAATGGCTTGAACTCGCAGCGCATTCCAATCTCTCCGGCAGGCGTGTGGAAAGCGAAGGTAGCCGATGAAAAATCTCGTGATATCTTTTTTGTGGCGATGGCTCGCACACTGGGTATACCGGCATGGATTGATGAGGTAACGGGTAAGGTGCAGTATATGGATGAAAATCCTTTTATGGAGAATGGGAAAGAAGTCCGGTTGAAAGAAGGGCGGCTTTTTGATGTGGATTTCTTGGAAAGTGTTCCGTCGCAGGCTTCTGCTGGTCTTGTGTCCGCGACATACAAACCCGTTCCTTCTTTAGACGATCCGAAATATTACTCTCATTTTACGCTATCTGTTTTTAAAGACGGTACTTTCCGGTTGTTAAACTATGACGAGGGCGATGTTGATATGGGTGGTGGTGCGACTTGGGCTAATCTGTTGAAGCGGGGAGCAAGACTGGATGCGGGATATTATATGCTCGTCACCGGAACCCGTCTGGCCAGCGGTGCGGTTCTCTCGCGTCTTTCTTTCTTTAATGTAGCGAGTGGAGGAAGAACTGTAACTGATTTGGTGATGCGCGAGAGTAAGGATGCCGTGCAGGTTATAGGCAGTTTCAATTCGGAGTCTCTGTATCGTCCGATAGGTACGGATAAGGCAAATCAGACAAGTGCTTCTTGTGGAAGCGAACCAAATGAAACGGCAGGAGAATGTTCTTCCCGAAGTCTCTTACAGGCTTGCGGGCGTGGATATTTTGTGGTCGGAATTTTAGGAGTAGGACAGGAGCCTACCAATCATGCGTTGAGGGATATTGCTGCCCGGAGTGCCGAGCTTGAAAAATGGGGACGGAAAATCGTTCTTCTTTTCTCGTCTGAAGAGCAATACAAGAAGTTCCGCCCCGATGAGTTCCCGGGGTTACCCTCTACTATTATTTATGGTATCGATATCGACAATAGTATCCGGAAGCAGATTGTGACTTCCATGAAGCTTTCCGGTCAAACAAATCTTCCACTGTTTATCATCTCCGATACGTTCAACAGGGTGGTTTTTGTTTCGCAAGGATATACTATCGGATTGGGAGAGCAATTGCTTAAAGTGATTCACGGACTTTAAATAGAACGGATGCTTTTTATGGTGTTCATCGGGAGTTGCTGCATATAAGCCGTTTGGCAGTTATAAGAGATCGAGGATATAGTGTGCATTAGTCGTTGGAGTTGCCGCATACAAGCCGTTTGGTAGTTATAGGTAGAGCGGATGAATTTCATAATATTCATCGGGGTGGTGGTTATGAGTTATTCGGCAGTTAATTATGTAAAACCGATGAACTTTATAATATTGATGGGGAGTTGTTGGTCATAAGCCGTTTGGCAATTAGTAAGTGAAACGAATGAGCTTTATAATAATAGGTGGAAAGGCTTAGGGAATGGAGTAAAACATTCCCAGCCGGTTCTTTTTACATAAAACTTTTGTTTCTTACAATTGAAAAGATAGATGCAGTGAGTGTTTTCATAAATGTAAATGTTGAAGTATGCAAGAATGATTCAGGCAACTGTGGATTACAGTTACAGCTTTTCATGTAAGATATTCAAGTGTGGCAGATTGATTTTACAGCTTTATTTTTGTAGTAATATGTGATTTTTCTCATTGATGTCAACCTATAAGTTTAGTACTTTGTATTATTTATGTTCGTTTCGGCTTACTACCTTGGTAATAGCTTTTTATCATTATTTGAAGATTTAAATAGTATTGCTGTTGAAGAGGTAATAAATCGATTTTTCTTCTTTTGATTGTTCTTGCTCACACACCTTGTTTGTTCTGCCGGGGGGCAACAACAGGCGAGTAGATAGCTTGGCTTTCTTTTATCTCCTTTCTCATCTTCCTGTCCTTTAGACTCTTATGTTTTTCTTTTTGATTTTCTTCAAAAAAACTCCTTTGTATATTTGGATGTTGTTTTAAAAGTTTCTACTTTTGCACCCGCTTTCCCGGCGTGGGAGGGCTTTCTAGAGTTGACATGTTGCAAAAGCCCGGTTTCGGTTTGATATTCTGTTTTTCCCCATTTAAAAAAAACTCCCCATTAAAATTTGGAGTTATGGGAATAAAATGCTTATCTTTACCGTCCGTGCGGCAAAGGATGGGTTCTTTTCCCGCTTTTTCTTTGTCCGGGTTGTCTTTATCTTTCTTACAGAGAGTTTTACGGGGCTTCCGAAAA
>NZ_ATZH01000034.1 GCF_000428105.1 Bacteroides pyogenes DSM 20611 = JCM 6294
TCCTGATAATCAATTGAAATCGTGGAGCGTATCGCTCTCTGTTGGTATTATTCATAACATATCAATAAATGCCAAATAGCTGAATATCAATTAAAAATAGAAAAGTGGAGACATCTTTAAATTTTATAAAATAGCATAAAATCGTGTACGGAATCGTGTACGAGGTCATAATTGGTCGAATTTATCCATTTCTGAACGCTTTAATGTGTCAACAATGGCAACGTATGGCTTTAAAGCATCATAATTAGAATGCCCCGTCCATCTTATTATCACCTCAACCGGAATGCCAAGTTGTAAGGCAGTTACGACAAATGTACGCCGGGCAACATGGCTTGTCAACAGTTCATATTTGGGGTAGTATTCATCATATCGTCTACCCCCTTTATAATATACTACTTGGGTCTCGGTATTCAAGCCCGCCAATCTACCAAGTTCCTTTAAATATTGATTGTATTTTTGATTGGATATTACCGGGAGAGCAAGGCGCCCTTTCACCCCTTTATATCTATCCAAAATATCAATAGCTTTTTTATTTAGGTCAATAATTATTGCATCAGCTGTTTTTTGAGTGACAACTCGAAACTTATTTCCCTGTATGTCTGATTTATTTAGTTTTTTTACATCGGAATATCTAAGTGAAGTATAACAGCAAAATAAAAAGACATCACGAACATGATAAAGGTGTTTCTTGGTTACCGGGATTTGGAAAGACTCTAATTGCTTTAATTCATCAAGTGACAAGTATATTATTTCCTTCTGATTTCCATCGGTGCCTTTCAAGCGTGGACGGAAATCTTCATCAGCACGCCCATTGTAATATCCTTTTCGCCGTGCCCAGCTAAGAAACCAACGGACAAACTGATAGTCTTTTGCCACTGTAGTATTGCGTAGCCCTTTCTTTAACAGGTATTGGATAAATTCATGAAGAACATCTGTGTCAATATGTAAAAAGCTCTTTCCATTCAATGAAGATACAAAATGCTTCTTCACAGTTTCATTTTTCTTATACGAAGATGGCGACCAGCTATTTTGTACACCAACGGAATTGATATATTCGTCAAAGGCAGATTCTACCGATATAATACCTTGAATTTCGTTCGATTCTTCAAAAACAAGCTTTCGACCTATCTCATCATTAAATAGTTGCTTAAATTCATCAGGCGATGGCTCGCGGTGTTCTAACACGCCATAGCGGATGAATACTTCATTTGCAGACGATTTCCACTTCTCAATTTCTCCATTTATATCATTCGCCTTACGCTCGGCACTGTTCACCCGTTGCCTTTCAGTGTCCCAATTTTCGATGTTGATTCTATGACCCATCGAAATATCAATGGGTCTTTTTGATTTAAGGGTGATACGCATACGAATGACCGCCTTGGTATCATCACTTTTTCGCTTGTGTAGTATAAATTTTATTTTGTAATCAATTATCATCTCTTTTCAACATCTTTCCACGTCCGAGCAACAACCATTCAGCCGACACGCCAAAGTCTGTGCAGATTCCCGAAAGTGCATCAATATCAATCATTTTATATCTCATTTCCCCAAGTGGCTTGTTTAAATCGTTCTTGATACGTGAATACTTGGTGCGATTCAAGTTATGCGATTCGCAAAAACCCTTCAACCCGTTCACTGCACCCAAAGAAACCGCCATTTCCAAGGCTTCAAAGAATCGGCGTTGAATTGCCAATGCTTGTGGATTGATTGACTTTTTCATTGGCTGATTCTTTTTACTTTGACAATGGATGAAGAAGTGTTAGTTTTGCCCTTGATATCCAAACGTGCCTTATATTCCCCATCTTCAACAGGCAAGAACGTGAACCTTATTTCAAGATTCCAACCACGTGGTTCGGTGACGTATGCAACGCCCTTTTTAGCATCAAAAGTCCATTCGCCTTGGGTGTACACGTCTTTGAACATGGTTTTGTCAATGGTGTACTTGGTGAACTTGTTTGGTCGTTCAAATTCGTATCGCATATTTTCATCACCCGATATGTCCACGAAGTAACCGCCGGAACACAAATAAGCATATTCAATCCACACGCCGGAAATGTCCGACAGTTGGGTTTCGGGTTGTTCATCTTCATTTGATGAACATGCGCACACGCACACACACGCACAAATAAGAATGAACGCGCGAATAATCTTAATTGCTTTCATCGTCCATCTTCTTTTTATAGTCAATAATCATTTTATCGAATGCAGTCTTTCCAACGGTTACATATTCTTCACCATTCAGTGATGCAGCTTCAAGTGCATCAAAGATTCCTTGGGGCATTACCGAGTAATAAGACGGGTTACCATAATAGTTATTCACCTGAATTTTGATTTTTTCTTCCATATCTATTTGATTGACATACTTAACAATACACGATAAACGCTAAAAATGTCTTCAAAAGACACTTCAAATGGTGGATAATCAGGGTTAATTGAAACACACTTCACTTTCCCTGGGTCCTTGTCATCCGCCGGGAATATCCTTTTTATAACACTTCCGTTGCAAGTGTCCAACACATACACCTTTCCCCAATCAATGAATGCCCTTTCATTTATTTTTTTGATTAAGATTTGAGACCCGGATGGGTATTCCGGCGCCATGCTATCGCCAGCAACCGTCATGGCAAAGTCAGCCCCCCTTATTGGCGAAATCACACGCTCACAATCGCTATCCTTGACAGACACAACGAAGTCATTCAGAGAGCCGCCTTGTGCCGAAATAGGTAATAATGGAACATACGTTGGCTCTTCAAAGTCTTCACCACCATAGAACACTTGTGTTTCTTTGATTAGTGATTCTTGCAACATATCACCATCGCCACCCATTACCCAATCAATATTTATCCGGTCGTCTAAAATCGAAAGTTTCTTTATAAACCTTTCGGATAATGGCACTTTTTGGTTCAGGATTTGGGACATTGAAGATTCGGTATAACCCATTTTCAAGGCTAAATCCTTTCTTGACTTTACGATTTTCTCGAAAATAAGCCAATCGACAACTTTTATAACTCTTTCAATATCAATCATAAAACATATTTTAACGGCGTTAATATAAAGTTTATTTTGATTTTGTATTGCCCAAATCGAAAGAATCTTTATATTTGCATCTGTAATCAACAACAATACAAAGATAGTATCATTGTGATACATAATAAATAGCAAAAATACGTCAATTTATCGAATTATGGAAAAGAAAACAAGTGAATTTTCATTTTGGAAAGGCTGGTCACAGGTAAGAATGAAAGACCAAGCTGATGTTCGGGACAAAATAATGAAAGCCTTGAACATAAACACAAGAATGGCTTGGTCTCAAAGAAGATTGGGCAAAGTAGAACCAAAGGTTTCAGAAGCGAAAGCCATTGAAGAAATCTTTGCTGAATATGGAATAAAACAAGTTTGGGGAGGTGTATGATGGAAGAAGAAAAAGATTTATACCCGGAAGAAGAAATGATGATTGAGCAAGAAGCGTACAAATCATTTCTTGATGTTGCAGAATATGGGAGAACAGGTATTGAGCATTTCAAAAAAGTATTTGATGAACTTGCAAAACGTTTGGAAGATTATGAAAAAGAATAGTAGTGTTATAGGAGTTCAAAAGCGCTTCCTTTTGAGAAAAGAAGCTATTGAATACTTGGGTGTTTCGCCAAGCATGATGAATCGCCTTTGCTTTAACCGCAAAGTAAAATATTACCGCCCCAATGGTAAGGACACATATTTTGCCATTGAGGATTTGGATGCTTACATAATGGGTGGTGAAGTGATAGAAGTGTGTGAAAACCCGGTACATGGTGATAGGTTTAATCAAGGAAAGAAAAAATGAATGAACTTGCAGAATTAACCAAACGCGAATCCGTAATTGCGGAATTATTCGCTTGGGGAGCAAGCAAAAAAGATGTTGCCAATCGGCTTTTCATTTCGGAACGGACGGTGGAAAATCACACCCGAAACATATATGAGAAAACCGGGTGTTCCAAAGTCAATGAATTATCCGCTTGGTGGTTTTGCAGGACATTCCACATTTCCTTTGATTTGTCGCCATTCAAACGCAACGCAATCACGGCGGTAATGCTTTTATTGATGATTCCACAAATGATTGACTTTGGCAATGTAGCAGTCAGGGCACGCACCAATACTTGTCGGGGTGTGCGCATGGTACGCACAAGAAGAAAATCAGAAAACGACAATGCAACGGTCGATTTAATGGTGTAAAACAATTAAAACTTTCGCAACAATGAAAAAGAGTGAATTAATGAAACAAGTAAGAACATCCATCGTGGGCATATTGGGTTGTATCGCATTCATATTGATGGTTGGCGAACCCGTCGAAGAAGAAGCTTGGTTTCGTGTTTTCTTCATAACAAAAGGGCTTGCATTCTTGATTGGGTATTGCTGTTGTGCACTTTATTGCCATTGGAAATCCAAGAATCTTTTGTCCGACGAAAAATTTTAATCTCCAATGATAAAAATTGACCCAAATATAAGAATTATTGACCTAACGGTTGGTGAGCTGATGGAGTTGTTGGAAACAATCAAGACAACCACACAAGAAGCCGTAAGAATGCCCGAAAAACGATTAGTGTACGGCATATCCGGAATTGCTCAACTATTCAATTGCAGCATGACAACAGCGAATCGCATCAAGGCAAGCGGACGGATAAACGGGGCTATCATGCAGAACGGAAGAACCATAGTAGTTGATGCCGACCTTGCTTTGAAACTATTTAATACTAACAATAAACTTTAAGCAACATGAGACAAGTAATTTTGAAATCCCTTTCCCTTTGCAATTTCAAAGGAGAAAAAGAAAGAACTACTAATTTCAATGTCGATGTCACCACGATTTCCGGTGGCAATGGACTTGGTAAGTCAAGACATTTTGACGCATTTATTTGGTTACTATTTGGCAAAGACGCCCAAGACCGAAAAGACTATGAGGTGAAAACGCGTGTGAATGGTGAAGAATTGCACAATGTGGAATGCAGTGTGTCTGGTGTAATTGTCGTTGATGGTGAAGAAATTACATTGAAACGTGCATTCGTTGAAGATTGGGTGAAGCCACGTGGACAAGTTGAAAGAGTGTTCAAGGGCAACCATACCGAATGCTGGTGGAACGAAACTCCGGTGAATGTGAGTGAATACACCAAGCGCATTGAAGCAATTATTGATTCATCATTATTCAAGATGATAACCAACCCGGCATTCTTTGTCAATATGAATTGGAAGTTGCAACGTGAACAGCTATTTCAGCTTGCCGGAACAATCACAGACGCCGAAATTGCTTCACAGAAGCCCGAATTTGCCCTTTTGCTTGATAAGATAAGCGGCAAATCACTTGCGGACTTCAAAGCTGAATTATCGGCACGTAAGAAGCGACTAAAAGACGAATTGGCACAAATCCAACCAAGGATTGACCAAACACACAAGATGAAGCCTGAAAATGAGGATTTCCACGCAATCGAAGTTGAGATTGAGAAAACCGACAAAGAGATTGCCGAAATCGACAAGGCAATTGCAGACATTACTGCCGCAATCCGTCGTCAATATGAAGCGGAGCAAAGCAAGCAAAACAAGGTGAACGCCTTGAAGTCGGAGTGTCAACAAATCGTTTTCGATGCCAAGACCAAGGCGCAAAATGCAGCCTTTGAAGCCAATGCAAGCCGTCGTGAACTTGAATCACAAATCAAAGGCAAGGAACGTGATTTTGAATTAACCAAACGTGAATCGACATCGGGACAAGTTGAGATTGCCAAGATTCACCGAGAAATCGAAAAAATTACATCCGACCAAGACCAATTGCGCCAAGATTGGTACGCGGAAAATGAAAAGACATACAATGGCGAAACGACTTGTCCACATTGCGGTCAGGACTTGCCAGAAGATATGATTTCCAAAGCCCGTGAAGTATTTACCAAGGCACAATCCGACAAGTGCAATGACCTTTCCACCAAGGGAAAGCAGCTTGGCGAAAAGGTGGCTGAACTTGAAAAAAGGGTTGCAGAAATCGAAAAAGACGTGAACAATGCCAAAGCGAATGCAACCAAAATTGAATCCGAACTTGAATCCCTGAAAGCCGATTTCTTGAAAATCCCGGTTGTCGATGCCGCCGCCGTTGTTCCTGAACTGATACCCGAATGGGTGGCAAAACAAAAGGAAATCGCCGACATTGAAACTACCATTTCAACTGACAATTCCGCCATTGATACAACCGACTTGAAGAATCAAAAAGACGAATGGAACAGCAAACGTGATGGTCTGAAATCACGTCTTGCAAAGCGCGATACCATTGCCCGTTGTGAAAAGGAAATTGCAGACCTTGAAGCCAAGGGCAAACAGCTTGCACAGCAAATCGCCGATTTGGAGCGCGAAGAATACACTATTGAACAGTTCACCAAGACCAAGATTGATGAATGCGAAAAGCGCATCAATACCATGTTTAAGTTCGTGTCATTCAAATTGTATGATTACACCCTCGATGGCAATGCCATTGAAACGTGCATTCCGCTTGTCGGTGGTGTGCCTTATGGTAGTGCCAACACAGCCGGACAAGTCAATGCCGGGTTGGATATTATCAACACCCTTTGCCGTCACTATGGCATTTGCGCCCCGATATTTTTTGACGGTCGCGAAAGTGTCAATGAAATTATCCCGACAGAAAGTCAGATTATAAACCTTGTTGTCACTAAGGACAACAAATTAACAATTAAATAATTATCGCAACAATGGAAAAGAGTATTGAAAAGGGCGAATTTCTTACCAAAGTGGAAGATTTCGCAAAGAGTATGTCAGAAATGACAAGTGAGCATGAGGGCGTAAAACGTGGCTTTGTAATCCTTGCAGCCGAAAAGGTCAAGGGCGAAGATGGCACAAAATCCATCATTTCACTTGTGGGCGATAAGCGTAAAATCGCCGAAGTAATTGCTGAATTTTCAACCCGTGAAGAAACGAAAGAAGTCTTCATTCAGGGAATAAAAATTGGCTCATTAAAAATGTTATTCGAAAAGGAGAAAGAGTTATTTAACAACTAATTTTTTATTATGAACGAAATTCAAAAAGCAAATGGCGGTGCAATGGTAGTTGCACAACAAAACCAATTAGGGTTCAACTTTTTTGACCCCATACAATTCGAGACCATGCAACGTGTGTGCAAGTTGTTCGCTTCATCCGAACTTGTGCCGGACATGTACAAAATCAGCGAAAAGAACCCGATTGAAAAAGCAATGGCTAATTGCATGATTGCCATTGAGATTGCACAACGTATCGGTGCAAGCCCTTTGATGGTGATGCAAAACATGGTTCCCATCTATGGCAAGCCGTCATGGTCGAGTAAATTCCTTGTCGCAACGGTGAATACTTGCGGTCGTTTCAACCCCTTGCAGTACCGATTCACCGAAAAAGGTATGTTGGGCATGGTTGATTATACCGACTACGTTTGGGATAATGCCACACGTTCAAAAAAGCCCGTTATCAAGCAGTTTGATGGTAAAAAAATAATGGATATTGAATGCGTGGCATTCACGACCGCCAAGGGGTCGGATAAGGTGTTGGAAAGTTCGCCCGTGTCCGTTCGACTTGCCATACAAGAGGGTTGGTACACCAAGAACGGAAGCAAGTGGCAGACAATGACAAAACAAATGTTGATGTATCGTGCCGCATCCTTTTGGACAAGCGCCTATGCCCCGGAACTTTCAATGGGCATGAAAACCGTTGAAGAATGGCAAGACATTCAGGATGTGGATTATCAAGAAATCATTGATGTCGAAAGGGAGAAAACGGATAATGCCAACAAGGTAACTATCGGTGTAGACCTTGCAGATGGTCAAGATACCACGACAAAAGCCGTTGTGGACACCGAAACGGGAGAAATAAAGGAAAGTACAACCGAAGCGCCACAAGGCGGACAAAAGCCGAATCCGGGCTTCTAAATAAGCAAATCCGAAAGGTTAAGGTTATGGAATTGAAAATTTTGGGTTCAAGCTCAAAGGGTAATTGTTACTTGCTTGACAACGGTAAAGAATCATTGGCAATAGAATGTGGCATTGCTTTCAAAGAGGTGCAAAAGGCGGTCAATTTTGACGTTTCACGCATCAAAGGTGCAATCGTGTCACATGAGCATGGCGACCATGCCAAATACGTTGAAAACTTCATTCAAGCACGTATTCCCGTGTATATGTCCACCGGGACATTGCACGAAGTGGTCAAGAAGTTTAAAAGCCCCTATTTGTCCCCACTAATGGCAGAAGCGGGATGTAAATTTGAAATCGGCAATTTTAGGATATTGCCGTTCAATGTCCAACATGATGCCGCCGAACCTTTCGGATTTCTTATCTATCACCCAGAATGTGGAATGGTCTTATTTGCGACTGACACGTATTATTTACATTACACCTTTGCCAAGTTAAACAACATCATTATTGAATGCAATTACCGACAAGACATTTTGGATGCTAATGTTAAAGCCGGGTTATTGCCCAAGGCATTACGTGCCCGGACTATCAAAAGCCACATGGAGTTTGATACGTGCAAAGAAACATTGCTTGCAAATGATTTGTCAGGGGTGAACAACATTGTGTTGATACACCTTTCTGATGGCAATTCAAGTGCGAGTGAGTTCCGGCAAGGAATCATGGAAGCGACAGGTAAGACCGTCCACATTGCAGAAAGTGGAATGACAATAAATTTCAATAAATCACCATTTTAATTTTACGAAAATGAAAAAGTTTGTATTAAAGAGAAAAGGAGAATCCGATCCAATCGCAACCTTTGCCACAAGAGTAGATGCAGCGGAAGAAATGGAGTGTATCATTGATGACAATAACGAATATCTTGATTCATCCGATGATAAATACTTGACCCCATTTGATTTTGACCTTGAAGAAGTAGAAATCAAGGAAGTAAACGAGTGTATCACCGACTTTGAGAAAGCCCGAAAGCATATTGGGGGCAAGCCTAATGCAGACTTCACCGTGTCGAAAAAGGTATTGTCCAGCAATTGCGTTCAGCTTGCAGACGTTGCACGTTTGGTTCAGGACGTGAACCCAAATCACATCAAAGCACTTGTTGCCCTGAACGAGTTATTCACCATTGCAGAGGCTTGGAACAAGGCGGACAACTTTGTGCCTGATTTCAGCGATGCAAGCCAATACAAGTATTACCCTTGGTTTGTATATGACAAAGGGGCTGCGGGGTTCGTTTGTGCGACTACTTATAATACGGCTACGCTTGCGGCTGCGCATTTCGGTTCTCGGCTTTGCTTCAAAACACGAAATCGAGCAATCCAATTCGGCAAACAGTTCGTGGGCTTGTATAACCAAGTTTTCTTGCTCAATAAGTAAAAATGTATCACTATAAAACAAAATCGAGTTATGGAAAGAGAACTTGGACAGGAATACAAGAATCTTGCACAACGTGAAGCATTCTTGAAAGACAATTGCGATGCTTGCGAACAAAAAGGCTATATGAAGCCATACACCCCGGAAGAATTGCAAGGACACAAAGAAAAACTTGCCAATGTGTCGATTGAGATTGCCGAAATCGAAGCAGAAAAGAAACAAGTTGAAGCCGACTTCAAGGGTCGCTTGAAACCATTGAAAGAATCAAGGTCAATAATGGTTTCCAACATCAAGTCAAAGGCGGAATATGTGAACGAAATATGCTATCGTTTCACAGACCAAGAAACCAAGGAAACCGGGTATTACAACAAAGAGGGAATTTTGGTTGAATGTCGCCCGGCAACGGCTGATGAACTACAACCGAACATCTTTTCAGTGGTGAGAAATACAGGAACAAATGATTAACTTTTAATTTTTGAAGAATATGCAGAACGAAAAATTGCAAATCAATCTTGCACCGGGAATGACAACCGCCGAAGTAATCTTGCGTGAGGGTGCAGCCGTGAAACAGCTTGAACCGAAAGCACCCGTAAAAACCGACCTGAAAGGTGTTATCGGTTGCGTGGTGGAGTATCTAACAAAGAGAATCAATGTTGGTCAGTTCGCCCAAAAGTATTGCCACATTCTTATCGACCGCGACAATGTGGAAATCACCTTGATAACCAACGAATCGGACGAATACACACGTGGAAAGGTTGTTGGCAAATTGAGTTACAACCCAAAATTTGTTGAGTTCGGAATCAACGGAAACAAGGCTTGGACACCAATTGAACTTGGCTTGTTTATCAAGATGAACCGTGCATTCTTTGCCGACCGCAAAACGAATATGGACTTGGTTTCAAAGCTGATGAACTTTACCGCCACCGTGAACAACAAGATTGAACGTGCCATTGCCGAAAATGGCAATCGTACCGACAATTTCGCCCAAGTGGTCAATTCCAACTTGCCGGATTCATTCACCATTCAAATGCCGATTTTCAAGGGAATGCCCGCCGAAACAATCGAGGTGGAAACATTCGCTCAAGTGAACGGACGTGAAGTTTCTTTCGTGCTTCTTTCACCCGGCGCGCAAGCAACACTTGAAGATTTACGCGACAAGGTAATTGATGATGAAATTGTAAAAATCAAAGAGATTGCACCCGAAATCGCAATCATTGAAATTTAGTGTACAACGCCCCCGGCTTGCCATTTGGCAGGTCGGTGGGCTTAACAATCACAACAATGAAAGATACATTTTATTTTCAACATGATTACAACGCGCGTAATGACCCAAAATTACAAGACGTGTTGATTAACCTTGGGGTTGAAGGTATCGGCGTATTTTGGTGCATTATCGAACAACTGTATGAACAGGGCGGAAAGTTGCCATTGCGTTCTTGCAAAAGTATTGCATTTGCATTGCATGTGGATTACAACAAGGTTGAATCCCTTGTGCATGACTACGGTTTATTTAAGAATGATGGTGTCAATATGTGGTCTGATTCAGTTTTAAAGCGATTGGACAAACGAAAAGACATTTCCGACAAACGCAAACAAGCAGCCATTGCAAGGTGGAAACAAAACCTTGAAAATCAAGCATTACAACCCCAATCGGCAAATGACAAGCAAACTACAAACAATCCAAATGTACTGCAAATGCAGAACACAAGCAATGCAAATGCAGGACATAAAGAAAAGGAAAGAAAAGAAAAGAATAATATATCTACTAACGTAGATACGTCAACTTGCGTTGACGCGCCGGAGCAAAAACGGGATTTTTCGATTGATTATTCAAGATTGTTGGCAGCTTGGAAAGAACATTGCCCATCATTTCCGCAACCGCGTTCCCTTGCTGATGACGACAAACGCAAGATTCGGCAACGGTTCGGCGAAATGATGACCGCCAAAGACCCGGAAACGGCATACCAGCGCATCAAGGAGATATTCCAAACAATAAACGCATCCGACTTTTGCAAAAAGGGGAAATGGTGTACTTTCCGATGGATATTCACCAACGCAACCAATTGGCGCAAGGTTGAGGATGGCAATTACAACGACCTCCCCGGCGGACAAAATAGCAAAAGAGCAAACGAAGAATGGTGAACAACGAAAATAAAAAACCGATAATGCCAAGCATCGCGCAAGTGTTGAACGCGATTGAGCAGCGCGAAATGTTCGCCGGATTCAAGCGTTACCAATACACCAAGCCGGGTTGGTATGACCTTGATAACGCGATTAAGATAATCGAAGCAATCGGGAAAAGCCGGAATCTGGCATTCGTCATTGACGATGAAAACCGATTCACATTTGAAAATTTCATCAAGTGGGCGCACGGTGACGCATCAATGAAGTGTCTTGACCCTGTTTCGGGACAAGTCATCCCCGGCAGACTGAAACGCGGAATATATATCGCCGGAAACACAGGAACGGGCAAAACGTGGTGCATGGAAATCATGCAAGCGTATATCCAAGCAATCGGAATCAAGGTTCTTTGGCATACCGACAACGACCCGCGCCCGTTGTATTGGCGCACAATACGCGCCGATGGCTTGTGTGATGTGTGGGCGGAATCCGGCAACATCCAGCAATACAAGACCGCGCCGATGCTTGCCATTCAAGACCTTGGCAACGAACCATCGGAAACGCTTTACATGGGCAACCGTCTTGATGTGGTGCGTTACGTCATCGAATACCGGGGTGATATGCACGCCGAAATGACATTCATCACGTCAAATTTGAGGATGGGCGGCGAAATCCTCAAAGAACGATATGGCGACCGTGTAGCAAGCCGATTGCAAGAAATGTGCAACTATCTTGTGATAAAAGGCAAAGACCGCCGCAAACTTTGATTTGGATATACTAACAATGAAAATTTACAATTATGAATGAAATCATCCAATCAAGCGTTTACAAAACGCAAAAGGGAACACCCGTGACCGATTCCGTCAAGGTGGCACAGGTGTTCGGCAAGATGCACAAGAACATAATGAAGTCCATCCGCAACATCATGGGGTCGGCTCAAAATTTAGCCAACGAACATTGGTTTGCCGAAACCACATACACGGATGCACAAGGGAAGCGGCAACCCATGTTCTTGATGAACCGCGATGGCTTTTCCTTGCTTACAATGTCATTGACCGGAGAAAAGGCAATGGCGTTCAAGGTGGCATTTATCAACGCATTCAACAAGATGGAGGAAACAATAAAAGGGCTTGCGCCAGCAACCCCGGCGATTCCTCAAACGTTCGCACAGGCTTTGCGCCTTGCGGCGGAACAGGCGGAAACAATCGAAATCCAACAAAAGCAGATTGAAGCGCAAGCCCCGAAAGTGGCATTCGCGACCGCCATCATCAATTCCCCGTCATCGTGCGGGATTGATGAACTTGCAAAGATTCTGAAACAAAACGGCGTGGATTTTGGAGAAATCCGGCTTTTTCAATGGTTGCGCGACAATGATTATTTGTGCAGTGTTGGAACGGCACGAAACCAGCCGACACAAAAAGCCCTTGACCTTGGGTTGTTTGAAATGAAACCGCAAACGTGGACAAATCCACGGACGGATGAAGTTATGACAACCACGCGAACGATGGTGACGGGAAAGGGCAAGGAATATTTCATCAATAAATTCATCTATAATGCAGAGAGGAAGAAAAGCCAATGAAAATTTATGTATCGGGCAAGATTTCGGGCTTGCCAATCGAAGAAGCAAAGCAACGGTTCGCCGATGCTCAAGCCTTGCTTGATGGAATCGGATTTGAAGCAGTGAACCCAATGAAAAAGAGTTTGCCAGCCAATGCAACTTGGGAACAACACATGGTCAAGGACATTGAATTGCTTTTCAAGTGCGATGCCATCTACATGATGGACAATTGGATTGATTCAAAGGGTGCGCTAATCGAATATGATATAGCGAAGCGCCTTGGACTTGATATCTGGTTCGAATCCAATGTTCGCCGAGATAATGACATAGTGACGCGTGTTCAAAATGCAATCCACGAGGTTACAGGAATGCAATTTAACGAGTACACAACCAAGAGCCGCAAGCGTGATGGATTCTTTGCCCGAATGTTGTTTGTTTACCATTGCCGCCGCAATAAAATGAAATTGACACAGATTGCCAAGTACGTGCATCGTGACCATTCTTCAATGCTTCACTTGTTGAACAAATATGAAGATGACTTCAAATACAATCCGCAATTCCGAGAAATGGCAACAAGAGTAAATAATATATTAAATACAACAAGCGCAAATGAAACATAAATTTGATTACCGTTGGAAATTAGCGGATACCAACTTCACGAAAAACAAAGGCACGGTCTTTTCGTGTTTCGCTTGTGGGGGGGGCAGTTCAATGGGTTACAAACTTGCCGGATTTGATGTTATCGGTTGCAACGAGATAGACCACCGCATGATGTACGCATATTGTCAGAATCACAACCCGCGTTTTCCTTTTCTTGAACCGATACAGGAGTTCAAGACAAAGGAAGATTTGCCACCCGAATTGTTCAATCTTGACATTTTGGATGGTTCACCGCCTTGTTCCACATTCAGCATGGCAGGAAGCCGGGAAGATGCTTGGGGTAAGATGAAGCACTTTCGAGAGGGTCAGGCAGAACAAGTGTTGGACACCTTGTTTTTCGACTTCATAGACCTTGCGAAGCGGTTACAGCCGAAAGTTGTTGTTGCGGAAAATGTAAAGGGATTGCTTCTTGGAGAAGCGAAACAATACGTGCGCCGCATTTATGAATCATTTGATGATGCCGGGTATTATTGCCAACATTACTTGCTTGACGCTCAAACAATGGGTGTACCTCAAAGGCGGGAACGTGTGTTCTTTGTGTGTTTGAGAAAAGATTTGATTGATAAAGTGCTGTGTCAATATGACTTATTCAATGCTTATCCATTCTTGGATATGGATTTCAAGGAAGAACCGATAATGTTTGGAGAGGTCGCCGACTTCAATGGGCGTGAAGCTAAATCAAATGTTATCCGCCTATTGTGGGAGAATCGCCAACACGGGGACTTGAACCAAGGAGCGGCAAATGAACGATTGTATGGCAAAGGAAGCAACTTCAATCAAACTTATGTGTACTTGGATAGGATATGTCCCACCCTTGCAAGCAAGGAATCATGCTTGATTCACTTTGAGCAACCCCGGTTTTTGAGTGCAAACGAAGTTTGTTGTATATCGAGTTTCCCACAAGATTACAACTTTGCCGGGCAAAGCCCCCAATACATTTGCGGAATGTCCGTGCCGCCTGTGATGATGGCACAAGTTGCATCCCGGATATATGAACAATGGCTATCAAAAATATAAAGAACAATGAATGCAAGACAATTTTTCGACAAGGTGGTGGAAATGCGCCGATTGCAAAAGGAGTATTTCAAAAGCCGCAATCATTTCATCCTTGAAAAATCAAAGATGATTGAAAAAGAAATCGACAAGGAAATAAAGAGGGTGCAAGACGTTGAAGCAGCCAACAAGCCATCCGAACCAAATCTTTTTAACCAATAATTGTGTCACTATAAAACAAATTAGATATGAATCAATTTAATAAAGGCTGGTGGAACTGCTTTTTATCCTATACGGATGAATTAGCGCAAATAAAACGTGACTTTGACGTGATAGCAAATGCGCAACTCAAAGCTGCTGGTGTTGAAAAGAAAGAGATTGAGGGTGTTCTTAAAACAGAAATGATGTCTGATAAAACGAGAGAATTTCTCACAGAGTACAAGGATAATTTAACGTAAAACAATACAGTAATGAAACTATTATTTTTTGACCTTGAAACGACCGGGACGAATCCCGGAAGAAATGGAATCCATCAAATTAGCGGTTCAATCGTGATTGATGGCAAACGTATTGAAGATTTCGACTTCCATGTGCAGCCGAACCCCAAAGCCGTGATTGAAGAAGAAGCCTTGAAAGTTGCCGGGGTGACACGTGAACAAGTCCTTGCATACCCACCAATGCAACAAATGTACCAAGAATTTGTGGCAATGCTTGGCAAGTATGTGGACAAGTTCAACAAGAAAGACAAGTTTTTTTTGGTCGGCTACAACAATGCGGCTTTCGACAACCAATTTTTGCGCGGATTCTTCTTGCAGAACGGAGATAATTATTTCGGCTCTTGGTTTTGGTCGAACACCCTTGATGTGATGGTTCTTGCGTCGGCGTACCTTGTAACCCGTCGCCCTGATATGGAGAACTTCAAGTTGTCCACCGTCGCAAAGACTCTTGGAATCGAGGTGAAAGATGATTCCTTGCACAATGCGATGTATGATATTGAATTGACACGGGCGGTTTATGATATTGTGAAGCGATGAACATTGAAACTTTCGGAAAAATTCAACTTGTGAATGCTGATTGCATGGATGTTATGCGAGAGTTGCCCGACAACGCCTTTGATTTAGCGATTTGCGACCCTCCTTATGGAATTGGGATTGATGGACAAAAGGAATGTATTTGCAAGAACCCAAAGCATAACAGGAAACAACATACGCAAAAGGGGTGGGATAAAATGCCCCCCCGGATGCGTATTTCAGAGAATTGGAACGGATTTCACGCAATCAAATCATTTGGGGCGCAAATTACTTTGTTCCGATGTTAAACAAAGGCACAAAAGGATGGATTGTGTGGTTCAAAGGACAAACAGGACTTACAATGTCGGATTGTGAACTTGCATATTCATCTTTTAATTGCCCAACGCGAGTTATTACAATAAATCGATGTGAGCTTGCAAAGCAACACACGATTCACCCGACAGAAAAACCAATTATGCTTTATGAATGGTTGTTGATGAATTATGCAAAACCGGGTCAAAGAATCATTGACACACATTTGGGTTCAGGTTCAATATGTCTTGCGGCACACGAAATGAATTTTGAAATGTTGGGGATTGAACTTGACCCCGGATATTATAATGCAGCCAAACAACGGTTGTTGTATAAACAAGCACAATTAAAGTTATTCTAAAAACAAAAATATGAATTACAACGAATTAAAAGAAAAAGCACATTCCAATGCCGTGAATCATGGTTTTTGGAAAAAACGGTTAAGCAACGAACATTTTTTGATGCTTGTTATTACAGAGATTTCCGAATTGGTGGAAGCCGACCGAAATGAATTAAAAGCCAACAAAGCGCGTTTTGATACAGGGATGGCAAATGCTTCTCAAGGCATAATCCACCCAGATTTGTTCAATAAAGTTTTTCGTGCGTGTATCAAAAACACACTCGAAGATGAAATGGCAGACATCGCCATTCGTCTTTTTGACCTTGCCGGGGCTTTGGGTGTTGATTTCGAAAAGATGCAACCATGTCGATATTGCAGGGATTTCGACCGATTCAGCTTCACGGAAAATGCTTTTGCGTTGGTGAAAGGTCTTTCCAAAGACCAAATTGCCATTGAAAAGCGCATCCAATTCGGGTTGAATTACATCGAAAGTTGGGCGAGACAACAAGGAATCAACCTTAAATGGCATATCACAAAAAAAATGAAGTATAATCAATCCCGTGAAGTAATGCACGGCAAGAAGTATTAACAAGCAAATGCAATGCACTTGCATAACAAATGAAGTACAAATGAAACGTGTTAAGATAACAGAAGACGGCTTTGTTTGGCACGTTCTGACAGAAGCGGAAGCCAAACAAGCATTGGGCAAAGTGGAAGTGTTCGCCTTGTATGACGATGATTCCGAAAGTCTGATTGAGAATGAAAAAGATATTGAAACCCATATTCGCCGGGGCGGTTATGTCGGCATTGAAGTGGGCTTCATGGATGATAACCAAAATTAAATTCAAAAAGCGATGTTACAATGTGAAGTTATCGGCAATATTGGAAATGATGCCGAAATTAAAGAGTTCAGCGGCAAGAAGTATGTGTCTTTCAATGTCGCACATTCTGAAAGAAGAAAGGATGCCAACGGAACAACCGTTGAATCGACAACATGGGTGTCCGTCTTGTGGTATGGTGATGGTGGCGGTCTTATTCAATACCTCAAAAGAGGTTGCAAAGTGTTCGTCCGGGGTCGCTTATCGGTGAAATCTTATCAAGACAGGAGTGGAAACATGCAAGTTGCCATCAATGTGAACGCAAGTGAAGTTCAGCTTTGCGGAATCAGGGTTGAAACAAATTCTTCACAAAGCGGTGAATCTAATATGGCAACAACACATGAAGAGACCATTAATGATGTTCCATTTTAATTTGAAGAGATATGGACGATGGATTTGAAAGAAAGATAATAACTGTTGTATCATCTATATTGTTAGTTGGAATAATATTTGGTATGATTGTGGGTTTCTTAATTGGTTATATGTTATGAAGTATGACAATATCATTGCCATTGACCCTGATAGGGAGAAATCGGGCGTGGCATTCCTGAAACCATCCATAAGACAAATTGAAGTGTCGAACCTTGCGTTTCCCGCCTTGCTTGATTATCTACAACATGCAAGGGAAAAGGCAGGGAGTGCAAAGGAAACCTTGGTTGTGGTCGTTGAAGCCGGGTGGATGGTGCGCAAAAGTAATTTTCACGAAGCACAAGGACGCCGCGCCGAAAAGATTGCAAAGGACGTAGGGGCAAATCATGAAGCTGGGCGAAAGATTATTGAAATGTGCAAGCATTACAGAATTGAGGTCGTGCAGCATCCGCCGTTGATTAAATGCTGGAAAGGGAAAGACCGCAAGATTACGCATGAAGAGTTAGCATCATTTACCGGGCTGATAGGGCGAACAAACCAAGACGCCCGTGATGCGGCTTTACTCGCTTGGTCTTTTGCCAACTTGCCTATAAGGGTGAAAGTTTGATAAGTTGTGCCTAACTTTTTTTATTAAAGCGTGTATTACTATAATGCACGCTTTAATTTTGTATTTGAATGCAAGATAATTTCAAAAGCAGATGAAGCCAGTTGATTTTGCGCAATCCACAAAGGTATTGCAAAGACCGTCCACGATGGCGGAAAGTGAATGTCAGTCGTTGCCCGTGTGGAACGATGGCAAACAATGTGTGTCATGTTGGAAAGTGACATTCAAAGAGAGATTGAAGATTTTGTTCGCCGGAAAAGTGTGGCTTGGTGTGCTTTCAGGAAAAACGCAACCGCCCGTTTTCGTGTCGGGTGAATCCGTTTTTGAGAATCCACCATTAAAAGCTCGAATTTTGGCTTTTGTTGCCGAAGTCAAGGAAGGTATCATTGGCATATGGGAAAACGTCAAGGAAGCCGCGAAACAGCCCGACAAACGCAAACATTTCATTGTTGGGTTGGCAATATCCCTTGTTTTTGGGTCTTTGCTTGGTTGGTGGGTTGGTTTTATCGCTGGAAGCCTTGCCGGAATTGTCAAGGAGTGGTGGGATTCCAAAGGACACGGAAAAGTTGAAGCAATGGACGCGATTTTCACGTTCATTGGTGCAGCTTGTGCAACCCCATTTTCCATATTGTTTCACTTCTTGATTTGGTAACGTATGGCAAAGATTATCGAAACGAATGTCGAAGTTCTTATTCCTGATAATAAAAACTTCAATAAGCATACGGAATATGGTATGCACATCCTTGAAGAATCAATCCGTAAGTTCGGCTTGGGGCGTTCAATCCTGATTGACAGGAACAACCGAATAATTGCAGGGAATGGAGTTGTTGAAACAGCTTCACAAATTGACCTTGATAAAGTCTTGGTTGTAGAAACAATGGGTAATACGCTTGTAGCGGTCAAAAGAACGGACATTGATTTGGATTCAGCCAAAGGGCGTGAACTCGCACTTGCGGATAATGCAACAGGCAAAGCGAACCTTTGCTTTGACACGGATTTGATAATGCAAGAAGCCGAGAAATTCGACTTTGACCCTGAAGATTGGGGCATTTCAATGGAACAGCCCGAAGAAGAACAATCTGAAGATGGTAAAAAGGTGATTGACACACGATTGATTGTTGAGTGTGGCGATGTTGCCAAGTTATCATTGTTATTCAGCGAGTTACAAGATAGGGGCTTTAAATGTGAATTGAAAGAATAGTCCTACCAAATAAGATAATTAAGATAAAAACAACCGTAAAAAGGGATTTTGAAGATGGCAAAGTATAGTAAAAAAGTGGTTGAAAGGGTTGTCGGACTTGTGAAGTCAGACACCTATACCATTGCGGAGATTTGCCAACAAGTAGGGATTTCGCAAGCCACCTTTCACAGATGGCAAGAGGAACACGAAGATTTTGCACTTGCTATCGAGGAAGCACGGGAATCACGAACGCAATTCTTCGTTCAGGAAGCCAAAAAGTCGTTGTTGAAGAAGATACAAGGCTATGAAGTAACCGAAACAAAGGTTGTAACCATCCCGACAAAAGGCGACCATTCAAAGCCTACTATCAAGGAACAGACGACAACGAAGAAGCATATTCAGCCCGACACGGCGGCAATTATCTTCACCTTGACAAATGGCGACCCTATGAGATGGCGAAACAGACAAACAACAGAAGTAACGGGCAAGGACGGCAAAGACCTATTCGCTAGCAAGACAGATGAAGAGTTGAATAATGAGATTGAGGACTTGAAACGCAAATTGGGGTGATGCAAAAAAGGGCGGACAAAATAAAGTTTTGCAAGGCATTGAAAGAACGGCTTATTCGTGAAAGTCGCTCCGATTTGTTGCGTTTTACCCTTTCCACAATGCCCACATTTCGCCCGGCAGACTTTCACCGCCGATATTATAAGGTGTTGACTGACTTTGCGGATGGGAATATTCGCAAACTTATGGTATTTATGCCCCCGCAGCATGGGAAATCGGAGGGTTCAACAAGGCGTTTGCCTGCTTTTCTCTTAGGTAAAGACCCAGACAAGAAATTGGCGATTGTGTCGTATAATGCACCCAAAGCAAGAAAGTTTAACCGAGAAATCCAACGTATCATTGACAGCCCCGAATATCACGAAATATTCCCCAATACAACCTTGAATGCTTCCAATGTTACAACGGTGGCGGGTTCTTGGTTGCGAAATGCCGATGAATGCGAAATTGTGGGTTATCGTGGCGGATTCAAGACGGTTGGTGTTGGCGGTGCATTGACGGGTGAACCCGTCGATATTTTGATTATGGACGACATTTACAAGGACGCAAAAACGGCTTGGTCGCCCATCGTCCGTGAAAGTGTTTCCGATTGGTACGATACAGTTGCAGAAACCCGACTTCACAACGATTCGCAACAACTGATTGTGTTCACCCGATGGCACGAAGATGATTTGGCGGGTACATTGTTACGCCAACAAGGTATTTATGACCCCGAAACGAACCCCGATGGTTGGGTGGTTGTCATATACAAGGCAATCAAAGAGGGCAAACCGACCGAATACGACCCAAGGCAAGAGGGTGAAGCATTGTGGGCGGAACGGCACAATCTGAAAAAGTTGCAGTCCATCCGCAAAAGAAATCCGCAAGTGTTTGATTCCTTGTATCAACAAGACCCGCAACCACGTGCCGGATTGATGTATGAAAGTGGATTCGTTGAATACTTGATTCGTCCGGCGACAAAGTATGTCAAGCGCAAATGTTATGTCGATACAGCCGACACAGGCGCGGACTATTTATGTGCAATCATATATGACGAAACCGATGTGGGTAACTACATCGTTGATGTGCTTTACACCACACGCCCGGTTGAGTACACCGAACCCGCACTTGCAAAGATGCTTACCAAACATGATGTTGCCGAATGTATTGTGGAAGCCAATAACGGCGGTCGCTTGTTCAAAAACAACGTGGAAAAACAATGTCGATTACTTGGTAATGGAAAGACCAAGTTTTCATCATTCCACCAAACCGAGAACAAGGACACACGCATTTACCAACATTCGGCAATGGTGCAGAACCTCACATTTATGCCCCAAGGGTGGAAAAGCCTTTTCCCGGATTTCTCCAAGGCAATTTGCGGTTACTTGAAAGCCGGACAAAACGACCACGACGATGCCCCCGATGCTTTGACAGGAACAATTGAAAAGCGCGCAAACCAAAAGAAATCGGACGTGGCAAGTCTTTTTGGATATTAGAGTGTATCACTATAAAACAATAATTATGACAATTGAAGAAATTATGAAGTTGGCGCGGGAAAACAAAGGCAATGCCGTGATTCCCGAATTGAAATCGCACCGCTACATTTCCCAACCAGACACGGAAGCAGCGAACAAGGCGATTGACCCCAAGTTGCATGATATTAACGACCATATCAAGCGACCCGACAAGCGAGTAAAAGTAACTGATGATACACAAGGAGAATCCGCGCAAAAGGTGATTGACACCAATGGGGAAAGTACGAATTTTCGCATGGTAAAAGTGGCGCGTGTCGCCCTTGCGCTTCAAAAGCTGATAATATCCCGTGCGGTGTCATTCTGTTTTGGCAATGCCCCGGAATACAACAGCACCCCGGAGAATGAAAAGCAAGCAATGATTGTGAAAGCTTTGAATCGCATTCTTTACGATGTCAAATGCAAATCATTGAACTGCAAAATTGGGCGGTCAATATTCGGTTACAAAGAATGTGCAGAGTATTGGCATTCCGTGGAAAAAAGTAAGAAGCATTCCAAGTATGGATTCCCGACGCAATTCAAGTTACGTTGTACATTGTTTTCTCCCGCTTATGGTGACACCCTTTATCCTTTTTTTGATGAAATCGGGGATATGGTCGCATTTTCAAGGGCATTTAGCCGGAAAGATAACAAAGACAATGCGGTTGATTACTTTGAAACATTCACAGACACGGAGCATTGGCTTTGGGTCAATGGCAACAATGGGTACGAGGTTGTAGAGGGCTATCCTAAAAAGATTGCTATCGGTAAAATTCCTATTGTGTATGGCAATCAACCGAAGTTTGAGACGGAAGATGTGGACGCACTGATTGACCGACTTGAAACCCTTTTGTCAAACTTCGCCGATACCAACGACTACCACGCAAGCCCGAAGATATTTACAACTGGGCAAATTACAGGTTGGGCGAAGAAAGGTGAATCCGGCGCAGTTATCGAGGGTGAAGAGGGTGCAACGATGCAATATGTGTCATGGCAGCAAGCCCCGGAAGCGGTTAAATTGGAGATTGAAACCCTTTTGCGCATGATTTACACCATTACCCAAACGCCAGACATTTCGTTTGATTCGGTCAAGGGGCTTGGTGCTATTTCCGGGGTTGCCCTGAAGTTGCTTTTCATGGATGCACATTTAAAAGTACAAGACAAAATGGAAATCTTCGATGATTACTTGCAAAGGCGCGTGAATGTCATTCTTGCCTACATTGGCATGATGAACACAAGCCTTGAAGAAGAATGCGAACAAGTGGAAATTGAGCCTGAAATCATACCATACATGATTACAAGTGATATTGATGATTTGAACTATTGGCTTACGGCGAATGGCAATAAACCCGTGATTTCACAAGAAGAATCAGTTGAACGTGTGGGAATATCCAAAGACCCATCCAAGACCATTCAGAAAATCAAGGAAGAACAGACCGCCGAAAATTCATTCTCTATTGGTGAACCCATAATTGATGCGTGATGGCAAAGCGAGTAATCAAGGCAAAAGGAGTAATCAAGTACAGATGTATAGATTGTGAGCATTCATACGATTGGCACGAAATAGGGGCAAACGGCAAGCCATTTATGTGTCGGTGTCTGTATTACACAGATGGCAAGTATTGTCGTTTCCTGAATGACCCACAATGTGAACACTTCAAAATGCGGCAATAATGGCAAAAAGGCAAAAGGCAACAAGGTTTTCAATCCAAGCATTCGACAATGCCCATTACAAGACAACGGAGCAATACACACGCGCCGTTGATGCGTTGTTTGATTCCACAACCAAAGCAATATCCCAAGCGGCGGCAAAAGGCAAATACGACCCCGAAAAACCCTTTTCTTTCGATGATTATCCCGGTGTTAAGTCGGTGATGCAAGATGTTACAACGCAGCTTGCAAACCGCCTTACAACCACCATTGAAACCGGGGCACGGAAACAATGGCTTTTCGCTTGCAAAAAAAATGATGGCTTCATTGCATCCATCATGGATACATCCAAGTTAAGCAAGGCACGATTGAACAAGATGCAAGACCAAAACTTGGATGCGTTGAAAGCCTTTCAGGTGCGCAAAGTCGAGGGTTTGAACCTTTCGGAACGTGTTTGGAGGTATGTTGGGCAATACCGGGAACAAATGGAAACCGCTCTTGATGCAGGATTGGGAGAGGGTCGCAGCGCACAACAGTTGGCAAGGGATGTCAAGCAGAACTTGAAAGACCCGAACCGATTGTTCCGCCGTGTTCGTGACAAACGTGGAAACCTTGTGTTGTCGAAAGCCGCCAAAGCATTTCACCCCGGACGCGGTGTTTACCGTTCAAGCGTGAAAAATGCACAGCGCCTGACACGTTCCGAAATCAACATGGCTTATCGTGAAAGTGATTGGCAAAGGTGGCAATCGCTTGATTTTGTTGTTGGTTTTGAGGTGATACGGTCGAACCACGAGCCATTGTGTGAGTGCAAGACGTGTGAAAGGCTTGTTGGTCGTTATCCAAAGACGTTTAAGTTCAAAGGTTGGCATCCTCAATGTATGTGTTACGCCGTTCCAATCCTGATGGACGAAGAGACTTTTGATGAAAATGAATTGGGCGACCTCAAAGCGGCATTGCGCGGAACGACATACAAGCACAGGGAAGCGGCAAATGTTGTCCCGGATGTCCCACAAGGATTCAAAGATTGGGTGAAAGACCATATTGACGCGCAAAAGAATTGGGCTTCAACCCCCTATTTCATCAAAGACAACTTCAAAGATGGCAAGTTGTCCGAGGGGCTAAAGATTGACTTGCCGAAACAGACCGTCCAAGTTGATGTTCTTGCACCCTACCAAACACAAATTGCCCAAGCAAGGCAACAAGCAACCAAATGGGGTTTGTCCGTGCAGCTTACAATGTTGGAAAAATATGTTGCCGACAAGGACATATCAAGCATTCAAAGCCGTGTTGCAACCATACAATCAAAAACAATGCAAATGGAACAAGCCGATGCGGATATTCGCCGCAAGTGTGCCGAATGGGGGCTTAATACATATCCCCTTGATGAAGCAATGCGCAATCCTGATTCAAAGAATATCTTGGCAAAAATGGCGGAATTGGAAACCCGTGTTTTTGATGCAGAAAAAGAATACAAGCAATTCATTTCAGATGCCAACAAAGCAGTAATCGAAGCCCGAAAATGCAAAGGTATTGACATTTCGGGAATGCTTGCAGATATTGCCACCATTACAGGCGACAAGCGCGAATGGGTTGTGGCAAAAGCATCTTATAAAAAGGCATTG
Source organism: Bacteroides pyogenes DSM 20611 = JCM 6294 (assembly GCF_000428105.1). GTDB lineage: Bacteria > Bacteroidota > Bacteroidia > Bacteroidales > Bacteroidaceae > Bacteroides > Bacteroides pyogenes. The sequence continues at coordinate 24,681 of NZ_ATZH01000034.1, forward strand.
CAAGAATTTTTGTACAAGATTTCAAATGCAAAGGGGGTAATGCCGATTTCAAGCCAAATGCCAAACGAATTGAAAGCGAAATCAACGTATTTGAATGGTGAAGATTATACCTTTGACAAAGATTTCTTTGATTTGATAGACCCGAACAAGCCGATTCGACTTGAAATACTTGATTCGGATAGTGGTTCGTATTCGTCTTATGGTGGTGATTTGGTACATATTGCTGGCAAGAAACGAAACGCAAACAGTTCTTGGGAAACCAAGGCGGTTATTTATCACGAATATGGACATTGTATTGATGCACAACGTGCATTATGGACGGATAGTAAATTGATTGATATGCGAAATGCCCAAATAAAGATGTTGAAGAAGAAAGGTGAATACACCGTTTATGAACGCAAATGGAATCACAAAGATGGCGGTTGGTATCATGAAAGAGTGACAAAAACAATGCCGATGGTTGAATATATTGATACCAAGCTACAACAGTTGCAAGAAAAAATTTTGGGAATGAAAGAAGATGTGTTCCAAAAACGCGGAATCACCAAATGGGATGCTATTGAGCAAATCGGAAGCACGCGCGACACCATTAAATCCCTTGTGGTTAAATACGGGAGCGGGCACACAACATCTTATTTCAAGAAAACGCGAATGTCCGAAACCGAATATCTTGCACACGCATTTGAAAACACATTCTTGGGTAATCGGGTATTTCAAAAGTATCTTCCAGATATATACAACGAAATGATTGCTTATATTAGAGCGTTGAAACCTATTTAATAAAGAATTTTGCAACCAAATTTGATTTATTATGATTGATATTAAAAAACTAAAAGGAGAGGATTTGTTTTATTACATTGTCGATAATGGCGAAAGAGAGTTTGCAGAAGCGGCGCAATTGCTTATGTATGCAGAACCCGACAGGGACAAGGCGTTGGTTTTGCTTGAAAAGATGATTCAGGACGGAAAACGTCTTGTTGCTATTTATCCCGGCAATGGAGATGTTCCGCCAAAGAGCGCGGAGTTGGTCGGTGATATTCCCGACGGTGCTTTGTATCTTGTATAAATAATAGGGGTTGCTTTGTCGGCAACCCCTTTTTCTCACCTCGATGGTTTACGATTCGTTTTCTTTCGATGTATCACACCCCGGTATATGATGCACTTGTTGTTGCGATATGGCTTTGATTCCGTTATCTTATACGACCACAACCGGGATTTCGACACACCCAAATCAACCGGGTTGAATGTGTCGAATATCGCGGCGATAGAACCGAAATAATGGTGGTTGTCGTCGCCGAAGCAAACGTGATATATCGTTGTTCCGTTCATTACGATTTTATGTTGAAATCAAACCATTCTTTGGGCGAATTGAATGCCGCCTTTTTGATTTGGCGATAAAACGCCTTGTTCAGCTTGCGAAGCCTTGCCAAGATTTCGTGCGGATTCCAACGAAATTCGGGCATTACTTCATTGTTGGCGGCGTAAATACCACCTTGTTTTGGCTCAAAACGCCCAAAGGCAACCAAGTGTCCGCCCTTGATGAAAACAACGTCCCTGATGGCTTTATTTGGCTTGTGGCGGTATGTTAAAGACGTGCAAGTGTTGTAATACTCAACAATCTTGCGGTGTTGTTCCATTGCTTCTTTCATCTTGCTTGCCTTGTTCTTGCGGAAATCCCACATATTCTTGGCGACCTGATGCCGGAGTTCCGCCACGTTGATATGCTCTTTCGCCATTGCCACATCATACGGCAATGTGCCATTGGCAAACATTCTTACAGCACGAACAAGACTTTCCTTGTCCACCACCTTGTCGTGAAGTTCTTTCACGAAATCCACCGTCAAGCCATACTTGCTTGCAAGTGCTTCAAAATTCATCTTTTCCATTGCAAAGTAATTATTTTATTTAATAGAAAAACTTTTTATGTCTATCTTTTGCCAGCCAAGTATCGGCATTTTCGCCCGAAACCCACCATTGAAACACTTGTTCCGGGGAATCGAACTTGTCGTAATTGCCGTATTGTTCCATGACTTCACGAATTGCACGGATATAAACCTTTTCCGCAACCCTTGGGAACATTTCAAGTTCACGCCTTTTTTCTTTTGGTGAAGCCATTGGGCAAAATAAACAACCGATTCGATGAAAGCCTTTGTCATACAAATCGCAATACGGCATATTGTTTCCCTTGATGAAGCCCCAAACATCGTTGTCCGTCCAATCGAAAATCGGGGAAATAGCAACCTTGTCTTTGCCATTGACGCAATAAACCTTTGTGTCGGAATCGGTTTCAAATAGTTGTTGCCCCCCCCGTGTGGATTGAACAAGTTTGCCATTCTCGATGTCGTACCCAACACGTTGCCCCAATACCTCAATCGGGTGACGTTTCGCCCGTTTAGTTGATTCCGCCTTGCGTATGCCCAAGCAAGTGCAAGTTCCCGCGCCCGCTTGTTCTTTAAGGCAGGCGCAACAAAACCGGGCTTGACGTGTCGGCAACATTTTCTTTTTGACGATAAGTTGCCGCATATTTAATTCGGGCAAATTCAATTTGACTTGCGGATAATTACCACGAACAAACTTCATTAAATTAGGAGAATCAACCGTTGTAACTTGCATTTCCGCGTGATGCTTGACCCCCGCCATTTCAACGAGGGCAAGCAACACTTGCGAATCCTTGCCCCCGGAAAAGGCAACGTGAAAGCCCCTTTCGTCCATTCTCAATGCGAGGGATTCCGCATCTCGTACGAACTGAATTGCCTTTCTTTCAAGTTCAATAATCCGATTCATATCAAAAGCAAGTTTTTAATTCGTGTTGTTTGAATCTGAATCCCGAAATGATTTCCAAGGCTTCTTCAATCTTGAATGATGATGCCATTGTGCAAGGGCAACCGTGGTCACCTGTTGGGTCGAGGTATTGGAAGCAAGCCCCCGAACCATCTTTGTAAAATTCCACAGCCGAAACACGACCGTTTGCAAGGGCTTCACGCACCTTTGTGATTCTTCTTTGATTTTCCATTGTCGCGAAAATTTAAGTTTAAAAATAATTGCTGCTGTATGGTGTATTATAGTGAAACACTGCAATGTAACAACTTTATTTAATATAACAAGCAAAAACATAAGAAAAATGCGTTTGCAATGCAAAATGTGGAAAAGTAAAGCATAAGTTTCCCTATATAGAAAATTGTGTTACTATAAAACATCATAATTTTGAAAATGATTTGTAACACATAAAACATTTATCGAATGAAAGAAAAAATTTTAGCACTACTTGTGGCACGGTTCCAAGGCGTGCGAAAAGATTGCTTGTTGATGATGGCACGCGCATTAGCGTTACAGGCTTCAACAGAAGATGAAGCGAAAGCACTTGTCGACAAGGTGACAGATGCGCAAGTTACCGAATTTGTCAAGGATGTTCGCGCAGATGTGGACAAAGAGGTGTCCGAAAGTAACAAGACTTTTGAAACGAACTTGAAAAAGAAGTTTGATTTTGTCGCCAAAGCCGAACCCGGCGGCAATGGTGGTAAAAAAGAACCCGACCCCAACGACATTTCCGAGATTGTAAAATCAGCGGTTGCCGAAGCGGTCAAGCCGTTTCAAGAAAAATTGTCCGGCTATGAAGCGGACAATATTGCAAAATCAAGGCTTCAAGCATTGAACGAGAAATTGAACGGATGTAAGGACGAAACTTTCAAGAAGCAAACCTTGAAAGACTTTGCCCGTATGACGTTCGACACTGACGATGCGTTTAACGAATACTTGAATGAGAAAGCAACGGACATTGAAACTGCAAATCAAAATGTGGCAAATGCAGCATTGAGCAATGGCGCGGGAAGCCCCCTTTTCGCTCAAAAAGAGGAAAGCGGTATTTCCAAAGGCGTTGCCGAATATGTGGAAAGCCAAAAGCCCGAAAACAACAGCTTCACGGGCAAAGAAGTGTAAAACTTTAATTCATCAAAACAATGTCATTAACGATTAAACGAAAGAAAGACAATCGCGTTGTGAAGTGTATTCTTCACCGCATTGCCGACATTCCCGGTGGCGTTACGGTTTCCGTTGCCAATTTGGGTGGTTCGGCTTTGTTTGAGGGAACGCCCATTGGAAAGGGCGCGGATGGTTTATTTGTAGTTTGCAAAACCGCGCAAGTTATCACGGAAGCGAATGAAAGTGCAACAACCTACGAAGTTGCAAAAGGACACCACTTCAAGGTCGGTGACAGATTTGCAACCGATGCTTGCAACGGTCAAACAATTAAAACCATTGACAAGACTAATTCCGCAAAGGATGTCATTACCCTTGGAACAACGCTTGGCGCAACCGTCAAAGCCGGAACTTGTGCATTTGAATCAAGTGGCGCTAACAAGACACTGAAAGTTACCCCGGTTGCCATTGCTGGGTCAAACTACGATGTTGAAAATGGCGACAACTTATTCACAGATGCTTGGGTTATCGGCGTGGTGAATACAGCCAATGCCCCTATTGTGAATGATGCCGTTAAGACGGCATTGAAAACAATTGCTTATGTGTAACCCATAAAAAGTAAACCAATATGCAGAAATCATTAATGGTTGGGTTGAATGAAAAGGATATGGAAGCCGTAATTCGCACTTACGACCTCAAAGATTACTATTATCCAACCCTTTTCCCACTTAAAGAAACAAATTTCTTGACGTGGAAGATGCTTGAAGCGCAATCAGGTTTGAAGATTGCCGCCGACCTTGTTGCAAGGGGAGCGACAATTCCGAAAAAGACCCGTGAAGCGATTTCAAGGATTCAGGGTGATATACCAAAAATCACCATTTCGAGAGAGAAGAACGAAGATGAATTGACCGAATACGACATAATGGTTGCAATGTCGAGCAACAACCCCGACTTGAGAGCCCTTGTTGAATTTTGGGCGGAAGATACCAAGTTTTGTTGGGATGGTGTTGCAGCCCGTGCCGAATGGATTGCATTGCGCCAAATTTCGCTTGGAAAGGTCAAGTTCACCAACTCCAACAACGCGGCGGTTGTTACCGAATATGATGTTGATTATCTGATTCCGGCAGAACAGAAAATTGGCGTTGCAATAGCATACGATTCCGGCACAGCTGCAAAGCCTTTGACAAAGGATTTCCCAGCAGCGTTGAAGTTAGGTAAGAAGTTGCATGGGGCGACCTACAAGTTCGTATTTATGAATGTTGATACCTTTGAAAAATTCGCTTCACAAGAAGAAGTTTGGAAGAAGTGTTCTTCATTCATTCAGAATGCAACAGGTACACAGGATGCGCCCGACCTTGCGACCGTGAACGCATATCTTGCCAAGAAGAAAGAACTTTATCGTGGCTTGCAGATTATCATAATCGACCAAGAGATTACAATCGAACTTGCAGATGGTACACGTACCACCTCAAATCCTTTTGAGGACGATGTAATTCTTTTCTCTGAAAGCAAGGTTTTGGGCAATACTTATTGGAAGAAGCCGATTGATGCAAAGAAGATGCCCGGCAGCGTAGCCGAAAAGGTAATGCACGGACATACCCTTATCAAGAAGTATTCCAATGAATCGCCCGTTCAGGAAGTGACCGAGGGAATCGCAAACCTTTTCCCGGCTTGGAATCTTGCGGGTCGCTCTGTATTGATGCAGACCAACGCAACTTCTTGGAATAAAAACTAACATCGACCGATGGGGTGTGATGATTTCGGTTATTTCACCCCAAAGGTCTTTTTGCAAGACAATGTTATGACCAATAAAGAGTATTTGACTAAATCATTAAATGGGCTGAACCTGATGGAAGATGATATTGATGTTATCTTGGCGAAAGGTGGGCTTGAAACGGACGCAAATGCAGACGTGAATGCGTGTGACATGGCAGTATATCGCCGAATGTCGGCGGTGATTAAAGGAATGACGCAAAATGTTTCCGAGGGTGGATATTCTATTTCTTGGAACATGGAAGCCGTCAAAATGTACTACAACGCATTGTGTAATGAGTTGGGACAAGAAAATGTGTTGGTCGCACGTCCGAAAATTCGCAACCGTTCAAATATTTGGTGATTATGGCAGTGAAGCAATATCCACATTTCCTTTTCATTGAGGAATCAACCGAAAGCATCCAAGACGCGGATGGTAATTGGATTGAATGTGAAACATCACGCAAATTCATATCCATGTGCCGTGAAGAATCGGATGGCAAAGGCACAGAATTTCAGGTTGCCGGGGGTGAATACCACAAGGCAACATCCGTGATTCAATGCCCCAAGACTTGCCCAAAGGTAAGCAAAGGCACAAGGGTAATTGTTGCAAATGACCCTGATTGTACGGACATACGCATTGACGGAATATGCTTGAATTTTGACCCGGCGCAACTTCATTCAAGATTATGGCTATAAAAGCAAACTTCACAAAAGATGATGTCAAGGCGCATTTCGATGCGTTTCTTGATGAAATCCAAAGAAAGCAGATTGCAAGGTTGCAACAACTTGGCGAAATGTGCTTGATTGAAGCCCGGACAAACAAGGGCTACATGATGCAAACAGGCGCATTGCTTTCTTCAACGGGTTATCAAGTTTTTGTTGATGGTGTTGCGGTACATTCCCAATTTGATGCAGCAAGCGGCGCACAAAGTGATACAGCCGCAAAGGGCATTAAAGCGGGTCAGGAATTGGCGGAATCAATCGGGAAAGAAACAAAGGGCGTTGCCCTTGTGGTTGTCGCTGGCATGAACTACGCCGCGTATGTCGAAGCGAAAGGATATAACGTGTTGTCAAGCGCGGAACATCTTGCGGAACGGGAATTGCCCCGGATGTTGGAAGATTTGATAAGTAACATTAATCGTGCTGCGGAATAATGAAAACAGCATTTGACACTGATTCGATTTTGTTTGCCTTGCTTAACGGTAAAATATCAAACAAAGGCGGGGTATATGTCGGCGACGACCGCCCCGAAGATTCCGCCGATGAAGATGTGGTTGTGAACACGATTGATTTGCCCCAAGATTGCTTGCCGCAAATCGGAACCTCCAACATAAACATTTACACGGCGGACACGACAAAGAAAATCAAAGGAAAGATGCAGGTTTCGGCAAATCGGACACGATTAAAAGCCTTGACAAATGAAGTCTTGGCGATAGTGAGAAACGCGGAAATACACGGAATTAAAGCCGTGCCCGGTAATATGACAATCATGTATGAGCCAACGACAAAGCAACATTTCGTGAACATCCGCGTGAATTGGAATATTCAAATTTAATTTTTATAAGTATGGGAACAAGAACATCACTTATTACGCTTGGATTGTGTGAAATCCAAGTAGGAACGGCAGGGAAAAACGGGAAAATGCCCGGTGAGCTTGCCAAAATAGGGAAGACCTATAAAGACACTTGTAAGATGACACAAGATGCGTCAGACGTTACGGAACATTTTGAAGAGGGCATGGCAGCCCCCGAGGTGCGCAAAAAGTCAAGGAAAATGCCGAAATTGACATTTTCTATAATGGACGCAAACGTTGATGACCTTGTTTCTTATGTTGGTGGCGAAAAGGTCGATACCAACAAATGGGGATACGATGGAAATGAAGTTGTAGCAAACAAGGCAATTAAAGTTGTAACAGAGCAGGGATTGGACTTTGAAATTCCTAATGGAGACATTGAAGCAGTAATCAATGCTGATATGTCCGCAAAAGGTATATTCTTAGTTGACTTTACCGTAACGCCAATGGCGGTAAGTGAGGGCAAAGCCTTGCGTGGCGTACCGAAGTAGTAAACCTCAAGCCCCGGTGGCAATTATATGTTTCCGGGGTTTCATTTTTAATAACGTGATATGACGGATGATAAGAAGAAGCTTGAACAAGAACGTGCAGAGCTTAATGCCTTGATTGGAAAGGGTGTGTCATTTGAGGTGAAAGACACCGAATTTGATGTGGAAAAGCGGTTCTTTGGTCTTATTAAGAAATACAAGCCCCGTGAGATAACACGCACATTCAAGATTGAAGAATTGACTCTTTCAACACTTGACCGTATTTCGGCGGAAACAATCGAATTTGCAATTGACGAAACTGTGATGAAGTCGGCGGATTCGATGAAATGTGCAAGGGGTTTGGCGCACAACCATTCAATCCGATGTGCAAGGGTTGTTGCCATTGCGGTGCTTGGTGAAGATAGATTGATTCCCTTGCAAGGCAAGGGATGCACAAAATGGGTGGAAGATACCAAGCGAATTGACGAATTAACATCGTTGTTTGCCCGAACAATCAAACCATCGGTGCTTTACAAACTTTTCGTCCTCGTGAATGCAATGAGCAATCTTGGGGATTTTATGAGCTCTATTCGATTGATACAGCAAGAAAGAACCACAATGCCGATTCGGATAGAGGAAAGCAAAGAGGGTTAAACAGTCCACACGGTCGCCGGGGGGCTATATGTCAGCATTTCGGGTGGACTTATGATTACTTGTTACATGGCATTGCATGGTCGGTTGTTCAACGTATGATGATTGATGCCCCAAGTTACGATTTCAGTGACAACAACGGGGTTGAAGAGATAGAATTGACCGAGAACAACGGTGAACAGATTTTGAATTTCGTAAATAGCATGATGTAATATGGCAGAAATTGACGGTGGGGCATTATCTTTTAAGTCCGTAATGGATAATGACCAACTAAATTCGGCAATTGACGAAACCTTGCGTCGCGTGCAAGGTTTTTCCGATGCGGTAGTTGGAAGCGGTGATGTGATGGACAAGACCACGCAAGAAATGATTGTGCAAGTTCGTTCAGCGCTTGGGAAAATCGGTGATATTTGCGTTGAGCACGAACAAGCACTTGACCGCTTGGGTCAGGAATATGACCGTTTGGGCAATGAAATGAACCGTGCCCTTAAAAGTGGACGTGATGATGAATTTCGCGCCTTACAGGAGCAAAGGAATGCAATTCAAGGCGAAATGACGGTTCGCAAGCAGTTATTGAAAGAGTTGCGCGAACAGTCCAACGCCCTTGAAAAAGAAGCCGCAAAGTTAGAAGAATCGGCGCAGCAAGCGGAAAAGACGGCGCAAGCCCACGTTTCCTTGCGAACCCGAATCCGCGCTTTGAAAGAAGAAATGGCATTGTATCGTGAGCAATTCGGAGACCAGACTGATAAATACCGGGAAATGACGGCGGAACTTGGACGCTTGATGGATATTCAGGGTGACATACAGGCACAAGGAAGCATTCTTGCTAACGATGAAGCCAACTTTCAAGGATTTATTCAGGGTCTTTCAGGGATTGCAGGTGGTTTTTCAGCCGCTACGGGTGCAATATCATTGTTCGCTGGTGAAAACGAGAACCTACAAAGGGTAATGACAAAGGTTCAAAGCGTGATGGCTGTTGCAATAGGAACGCAACAGGTTGCACAGACGTTGAATAAGGATAGCGCATTTCGGCTTGTAACCGTCCGGAAAGCCAAAGAATTGCTCACTGTCGCCGAAATGAAGTTTGCCGCCGCCCTTGGTATATCCAATGTCGCGGCTAAGGCTTTGATGGCAACGCTTACACTTGGATTGTCGGTTGCCATAACGGGAGCGATAGTGCTTATTGATAGAATTATATCAAAAAACAAAGAAGCCAAGAAAGCACAAGAAGAATTCAACAAAGAACTTGTCGAGGGTTCATACAAAGCAATCGGAGCAATTGAAAGTCTTTCCATAAAGTGGAATCGGCTTGGCGGTGATTTGGATGCCAAGAAAAAGTTTGTTGAAGAAAACAAAAAAGCATTTGAAGAACTTGGTGTTGCCGTTCGTGATGTTGCCGATGCGGAAAGGATTCTAAATTCGGGAAAGGGTGCGTTTATTGCCGCACAAATTGAAAAGGCAAAAGCAATGATTTTTGTTCAGCAAGCGCAAGAAAAAGTGAAAACTTTGATGGAGAATGAACAAAAAATTGAATCGATGCCAAAAACCAGAAGTCAATGGGTGCAAACTTCTTCATTTGGAACAGGATATTATATTGAAGTCAAAAATGAAGAAAGAGAGAAATTGATTCAAGCAAACAAAGACTTGTACACAGAGATTGAGAATGGTTACACGAATGCCGCCGCAGCCGAAACAGAGGGGGCAAACATTCTTAAAGAAGCAGAGATTGAGGCAGTTAAGACTATTAAGGACGGGACAATTGCAGCCCTTGAACAAGCCATTTCGGAGAAAAATGAGAGGTTGAAAGATTTGCACATCGGAAGCGATGATTTTAACAAGGTACAAGCCGACCTTAAAAATCTTCAAGACCAATTAAGCAAAGCACAAGGGAACAAAGGCGGCGGTGGTTCAGGTGCAAACAAAGACCCATTCTTGGAGAAATTGAGCAAGCGCAAAGCTGAATACCAACGATTCAATAAGTGGTTAAATTCCGGTGATGCGATATTAGTTCAATCGGCGAACAAGGAATTTGAGGGTCTTTTGAAAGAGGGTTCAACGTATATCGACTATTTGAAAAAACAGCGCGACGAACTTTTGACGGTTGATATTTCCAAGCGTACCAAGGCGCAAAATAAACAGTTGAGCCAACTTAACGATGCCATTGCAGAAGAAACTAAGAAAACCGTTTTGGAAGCATTCAACAATGAATTGTCCGAGCAATTGACAAACGCCAAGACTGTGCTTGAAATGCTGAATATAATAGAGCAAAAGCGCAAGAATTTGTCCGGGGACGGTACAGAGTTGGACAATGCCAAGAAAGAAACCTTGGACAACGCCGAAAAGGATGCCAAAGAACAACTTAAAGAAGAAATCGAAGTATTGCTTGAAGAATATGCTTCATACGCGGAACAAAAACGTCGTATCGATGAAGCTTACAACCGCGATTATGAAGTATTGATGGCGAAACGCCAGCAAGTAACCACCGATGCGGAACGTGCCGAAATTGACGCCGCCATTGCCAAGCGTCAAAAAAAGCGAGACAACGATGTGAACGGCATTGGTGGCGTTGATTACGATGCGTTGTTGGCGGAATATGGCACATTTGAGCAGCGCAAGCAATCAATCATTGACAGTTACGAAGAAAAGCGCAAGGCGGCGCAAGCCGTCGGCAATACCGAAATGGTGGAAGCCTTGAACAAGGCGCAAGCCGAAGCCCTTTCAAAGTTTGCGTTGAAAGAACTTCAAGCACACCCGGATTGGGAATTGATGTTTGGCGACCTTGACGAAATAAGCACCCGAAAACTTCAAGAACTGATTGATAAAATCAGCAATCTTGATGGGGCTTATCTTGGTATTGAATTTAACCCGAAAGACCTTGAATCTTTAAAGGGTAATATCGAGAAAATGAAGAAAGAAATCCAAGAACGTAATCCCTTTTCTTCTTTGGTATCTTCTATCAAAGACTATATCAAGGCAGAAGATGAAGCAAGCAAGAAAACAGCCCTTACAAATGTATTCAAAAGCGCGAGCGGTGCAATAGACCTTGTAGGCGGAGCAATTGATGCAGTCACTTCCGGGATGGAAAAGATGGGCATTAGGATGGATGAAGAAACCCAAGCGATAATGAATGACATCGGCGGAATCCTTGATGGCGCAAGCCAACTTGCAAGTGGTATCGCGACAGGCAATCCATTATCTGTTATTCAAGGCTCAATCGGTCTGCTATCATCCGCGTTTGACCTGTTCAATTCGCGAGACCGAAAAGCAGAAAAGCAGATTAGAAAGCACCAAGAAGCAATTTCAAAACTTGAAAAGGCATACACGCAACTTTCTTGGGCTATTGACAAGGCGTTGGGTGGTGACGTTTATAAAAACCAAAAGGCGGCAATCCGCAATATGCAACAACAGCAAGAGCGTTTGAGAGCGTCCTGGGAGGCTGAAATATCAAAAAAGAAAACCGATTGGGGCAGGGTTGATGACTTCAAAGAACAATATGCCGAATTGGAGCGTCGGATTGCCGATATGTATGCGGAGATTTCCAACGACTTGTTGCAGACCAATGCAAAGGACTTTTCAACGCAATTGGCGGACAACTTGGCAAGCGCATTCAAAGCGGGTGAAGATTCCGCCAAGGCTTTTGAAGAAACCGTGAATCAGGTGTTGCAAAACTTGGTTGTGAACCAATTAAAAAAGAAATTCTTGGAACAACAACTTCAAGGGGCACTTGATAGCCTTGAACAATCAATGGGTTGGTGGAATGGTGACACCTTTGTATTTGACGGCTTAACGGATGAAGAAATTGAATCTTTCAAACGCAAGGTGCAAGCAGCCGCCAACAACTTCAATCAAGCGTTGGGCATTTATTCGGATTTGTTCAAGGACTTGAATGAAGAGTCCAATGATTCTTTGACCGGAGCGGTCAAGGGAGTTACGGAAGAAACCGCAAGTCTTGTTGCCGGACAAATGAATGCAATTCGCATCAATCAACTTGAAGCGACCCAAATTTTACGCCAACAGTTGCAGACCTTGAACGCCATTGCACAAAATACGGCATACAACCGATATTTGGCAAGAATTGAAAGGATTATCACTATCCTTGAAAACAAATCAAGCGGTGATTCTTTAAGGTCACAAGGTTTGTCGTAATCAAAAGTGTTTCACTATAAAACAAGAAATATGAAGTTATCGAAAGAACTTGCAAGACAAGCGAAAGCCAAGGGGATTTGTACCCCTTGGCATGCCCAATTGCTAACATTACAGAACAAAGAAGCAATGGTTGATATGTACTTGAAAGGTATTGACTTTTGCTTGGCGAATGATTACCCCAAAAATGACTTCATAAGAACGCATTTCAAAGGGGTTATGGAAGCGAAAGGGGTTTTCCTTGACGACAACATAAAAGTCGAAAATAAGCCCAAATGCGTGTGTTTGGGAACAACCCAAGGACGTATTGACGTGAACAGGTTTGAGGTATGCGAGGTTTTCGCAAAACACAATGCCGAATTGAATGTGGTTGCCAAGGACAACGCCTTTGTGATGATAGACATTTTCGATGATGCCGTTGTGAGTATTCACGCAAGCGACCGGGCAAAAGTTTGTGTGAACCATTACGGCGGTTCGATAACAAAAAATGCAATGGGTGATGCCATTGTGAAAATCCGGGAGAAGAACAAAAAAACATATTGATATGGATGCAAACAGCATAATTTTTCAAATGCCTTTCGATGAAAGCGACGGTGCGTTGATTGCATACGATTACAGCCAAAACCGTGCCGATGGTTCGGTTGTCGGTGCGCATTTTGTCGCTGGAAAGAACGGCAACGCAATTTCATTCGGCGGTGATGATTATTGCGAGGTGTCGAAAAGCATTTTGCCGAATATGAACACCGAATTTTCGATTCTTGCTTGGGTTCAGGGTCGGGAATCTGAATGCGGTTCGCCCCAAAAGATGATTTGGGTATTGAGTTTTTCGGGGCTTAACAACTTTGTAGAAGTTACGATTGAAGCAAAGCCCGGTTCTTGGTTTTCACTTGCCGTTACAAGGTGCGGAAGCACGTTCAATTTCTATGTCAATGCACAGTTGATTAAGACCGTGAACAATTCCGGCGCATTGCAAGGCATTTCGCTTAACCAAGATTATTACGGCGGTGAATACGGTTTCGGCTTGCTTGACGATGTGAAGATTTACAAGGTTGCCTTGCTTCAAGCCGACCTTATCAATGAATTGTCGTCCGGCAAGCAACAAGCATATTTGTTGGATGGTGTGGACTTCAAGGAATATGGCGTATATGTGTCAGGTTCGGACGGCATTATGAACCGACCGAAAATGAAAGCGCCCGCAACATTGAGTTGGGACAACTATCATGGTGAAAGCGTTGATTTGGCGCATAAATTTTATGAATCAAGGGAAATCACGTTGTCATGCTTTGTCAAGGCTGAATCAAAAATTGACTTCATTAAAAAGGTCACAACCTTTGAACAGCAGTTTGACAAGGTAGGCACAAACCGCCTTGTCATAGACGTTCACCCGGTAAAACCATTGATTTATGAAGTGTATTGCAAGGATGCAATCGAAATTCAAAAGGAATGGTCGGATGAATTGATGGTGGGTACATTCAAGTTGAAGTTGATTGAACCCGAACCCGTGAAACGTGTTTTGAAGCACATTCGCGTGAATGAATCGACCAAGACTTGCACAATCACCTTGACAAGTTCCAAGTATGTAAACATCTATTGGGGTGATGGTTCGGTTGATTATGACATAAGCGGTGATTCCGTAACAGTCAAACACTATTATGATGTAAACGGTGACTATTTCCCCGTTGTTACCGGGTGCATTGATGAAATTTCTTCATTTGATACAAACGCGATTATTGTATGGGAGCGAATATAATTATAACACAACCCAATGGAAACCGTGTGCCAATGCAAAATCGGCGCACGGCAACCGGGATTGTGTCCGCAAAGCAAAATTGGGGCTTGAATGCGGAAGATACGGTGGATATAACCGTTGAATCACCTTTCCCCCAAACGTACAACATTGGTGACAAAATCACCATATTTGGACGTGATTACAAGTTGAACCGCTTGCCGTCTGTAAAAAAGACAGGAATGCACGAATTTCAATATACGTTGCAATTTGAGGGTGTGCAATATGATTTATTCCGTGTGACCTATGATTTGACCATTGACACAACCACCAACGTATTGCAAGACGTGCAAGGTGACACCCTAACGGGCAATTTGCGCCGCTTCATGCAAGTTCTTATTGCCAATGCCAACCGCGTATTCCCCGGCAAATGGAAGTTGGGGAAATGCCCGGAAACAATCGGCGACAAGACATTGACGTTTGGTGAATCTGACAATTGCTTGTCGGTATTGCAGAACCTTTGCGGTCAATCCAACTTCAATGTAGAATTTGAAATTGAACAAGCCAATGGAGTTTACACGGTCAATCTTTATGAACGTGTCGGACAAACTTTGCCATATAAATTTGAGTATGGCAAAGGACGTGGATTGTATGATTTGCACCGTGAAAATGTTTCATCCTCAAACATTGTTACCCGGTTGAAAGTTTATGGTTCATCCGAAAATATCACATCAAAATATCGTGCCGACCGCCTTTGTTTGCCGGGCAAGACAAAGGGGCAATCATACATTGAAAAACCCGAAATGGTGGCAAAATATGGCATATTTGAGGGGCGCAAGAACTTTGATAATGTCAAGCCGACATTCACGGGGGCGGTTGAATCGGTGGTTGATGTGTTCAGCTTCATAGATAGAACATTTCCTTTCGATTTGAACGCAAAGAATGCAAGTGGCGAAACATTGTATCTTGTCAATGGTGTGGCGGCAAAAATCCACTTCAATACGGGGAATCTTGCCGGATATGACTTTGAAATTAAGGAATACAACCATGCCAAAAAACAATTCACACTTCGGAAGTTCACAGACGACCGGGGCGATGTGTTCCCATCCGAAACATCATTGGCATTCCAATTCAGTGCGGGCAACGAATATAAAATTCTTGATGTAGCATATCCAAGCGATATTGAAGCAGCCGCCGAAACCGAATTGGCAGAAGTGGCAAATAAATACTATGACCAAAATTGCCAACCAAAGGTGCAATATGGGTTGAGTGTGACCAAGGCATACTTGAAAAAGATTGTCGGAACGGATGATTCGATAATGAATTTCTTTGCCCCCGGTGACTTCTTGCAAGTGGTGGACAAAGATATTGACGTGGACAAGGCGATTCGCATAAAATATTTTGTGCGCAATATCCTTGACCCTTACGATTACACCCTTACCATTTCGGACATTGCCACAAGTGCATCAATAACCAACCGTGTGATTTCCGACTTGATAGAAATAGACAAGATTATTTCAATAAACAACCTGAAAGACCCCACCCGTGCCCGCGCCAATTGGCGGTCAAGTCGTGAAGTGTTGGACATGGTTTTTGACCCGGAGGGCGATTATTACACCGACAAGATAAAGCCAAATTCAATTGACACGTTGGCATTGTCTGTTGGTGCTAAATCAATGCAATTCGGCTTGACAAATACCGTATTTCAACCGAATTATAATGGCAATAAGAATGTCGTTAAGTGGCAAGGCGGTGTCTTGACACATTACACCATCAATGAAGAAACGGCGGTATCTTGGGTTCTTGCAGATGGGCAAATTACACTTGCCAAGGATGATGATGCCTATTACATTTATGCGAAATGTGAAAAGGTGGGGCAAGCCGGAACAATCATATTCACGAAAGAGCAACACAAAGTGGATGATGATGCCAACTATTACCATTTTTGGATTGGTGTTATCAATTCGGTTGATATTGAATTAAAGGCACGTTCCATTGCCTTGACTTATGGTTTTACAATGGTAAATGGTCGTTTCATCAAAACGGGTCGCATTGAATCCGCCGATGGAACAACATATTTTGACCTTGACAATTCCGAAATAGGCGGTCGAATCGTGTTCACTTCAAATGGCGAGCAAAAAACGCTTGAACAATTGGGCGCGGAATCTTTGGAAAGCAAGGACTTTATCAACAACACCTTGCCGGGCTTGTTGTCGGAAATCCAAGCGCAATTGGATGGTCAGATTGAACAATTCTTCGATACATACGACCCAACCTTGGATAATGCCCCGGCAAGCGAATGGATAACATCGGAGTTGAAGGAAAATCACCTTGGCGACTTGTTTTATAACACAGACACGGGCAAGGTGTTCCGCTTCATCAAGAACGGCAATACTTATTCGTGGCAAGAATTGCGGGATTCAGAAGTTGCACAAGCATTAGCAATTGCAAATGATGCTTTGAAACTTGCCGGAACAAAGCGGCGAATTTTCACTTCAACCCCTTACACCCCTTATGAAGTGGGCGATTTGTGGGTTCAGGGTGCAAGTGGTGACATTATGCGATGCAAAACCGCCCGTGCATCCGGGTCTTATTCATCCGGCGATTGGGGAAAGGCTTCAAAGTACACCGACGATTCGGGCTTGAATGACTTTATCAATAGTTCATACAATAGCGATATTGCTGACATTTTGGAGCAAATAGATGGAAAGGTTGAATGTTGGTTTCAAACTACCGACCCGGCTTCATCTTGGACAACAATAGCCGTGAAGAAAAAGCACGTTGGCGATATGTGGTATCATACCTCCAAGAACGAATTGAAGTATTACACAAATTCGTATGCTTGGAAAAAGGTAGAAGATGCCAAAGCGATTGCAGCTTATGAAGCGGCAAGCCAAGCACAGGATACCGCAGACAGTAAAAGGCGTGTGTTTGTCGTAACCCCCTATCCACCTTATGAGGTTGGCGATTTGTGGGTTGACGGAAAGGAGTTGCGCCGATGTATCACCAAGAAGACATCTTCACAGTCTTACAATGTGAATGATTGGGATATTGCCGTGTATTATGACAATACACAAACAACCATTGATGGCGGAATTGTAACGTCTGGCACAATTCAGGTTGCGGGAGACAATCAAAGTATTCTTGCAGGTATGACGGGGCAAGGAACAACGGCAAGTTCGGTTCGCTTTTGGGCGGGCGCATCATTTGGCAATCGAGCGACCGCGCCTTACAGGGTTATGCAAGATGGTTCGGTTGTTATGACCAAAGCCACCGTTGAGGGTGTTATAAATGCAATATCCGGCTATATTGGCGGCTTCAAAATCCAACAAGGGCAAATCGGTTATGGTTCTTCATCTGAACAAGATTCAACGCAAGGATTGGCGTTGTTGCGCGATTTTATCCGTTTTTACAATGGCTCGCAAAGGGTGTTGTTGGGATGCCTTAATTCTTTGGGCTATCCGTTTAATGGTCTGATGGAATTGACCGGGATAATGGGAACGGTGCTTGAATTGCATCATAAATATGCAAAAACAAGTGATGAGCAATATGAAACATGGTATCGTCCCAAAGCCCTTGGGGTGTATGGAAATCAATTCAACATTGGAAAAGTAGCGTTTTTTGAAAGGGGGTACATCGGAGTGGCATACTCGGACACGATTGTGTCCTATATCGGAATCACCCACAAGTTCTTATTTACAGGCACGGGGACATCTTTCATCGGGGTAAATCTACCCACCAAATCGGATATAGACACCCTTACAGATAATGCAGTTGTGCAATTCGATATTGAGATTGTTTGTGACCATATAATGCCCAATAAGGTGAGAATTTATTCAAAAAGTGGGGCATATATCTATAACAATGATGGAAAGGCGATTTCCGACGGGATTAACATGGAGAAAGGCGATGTTTTGCGCCTGCGCTATTATAACGGAGCTTGGAATAAGGTGTATTATCATAACTAATGTACATGTATGGCAAAAATTCTTTTGGCAAAATTTGAAAGTGTGGATTCCCCACTTGACTTGCGGCAAGTAGATACCGCACAAGGCGCCTACATAACGAAATTAAGAGAATCCGGCTTTCTTGATTTCGTCGCAAGTGAGCAACCGATGGCAGAACCGGGAGAATCGGTTATCGAATCACTTGAAATCATAGACGGAAAGTTGATACAATCTTGGGTCGTTAAAAGCAGTATCTAAATAATTAAGCGTTGGTAAGTTATGTCCAACTTATCCACCTTGTGTTATAATAACGCATTAAATGAATATTTTTGTATCAAAACCTTATCAATTATGCGCGAAACAAGAAGTGGCGAATACGTTTCCGCCCAAATAGGAAAAATGGGAGCTATTAACGGATTAAGCGATGGCGATTTCACCTTGCCGGACGGTCAAGTGTTCAATGTCAAAAATGACGGTTTGCAGCCCATAACATTATCGGTGCAGCTTGCCGGAATGAGTGATGGGGATTTCATAGAAACGCAATTTGAATGCGGTTGGAATCCTGAAATAATTAAGACAGTGAAGCAAACTTCATTGTCGGGTACTAATTTAAAATGGGGTTACTAATATGGGACTTTTAATTGGTGTCGGCGGAACAAAGCCGCAATTCGCCTATGATTATTATTATGGCATCGAATGGGATATAACCGTTTCCAATCCGAAGCCAACGCGCATTGGAAAGATGGAGTTGCACAAGGAATTGCCCTTGCAATCATTGATGCGTCGGTGTATCTTAAATGATGATGGTAGTGTGAATTATTACTTGCACGCCAATGATTCAACTAAACGTGATAATGGTGCAGTCGCAAACCTAACGGGCAAGGATGGGCAATATATGGTAGAATTGCCGGATATGTATGTGCGTTTTGAAATGGATGGTAATAAATGCCGCCACTTGCAATCAACGCAACCATTACCCGGTTTCCATCTTTGGCGAAAAGGCTATGTTTCAGCGGTGGAAGCGACCGTACAACGGTCAACCAACAAACTTGCCGCCGTTTGTTCTATGGATGCAGATTACCGCGGTGGAAATAATGATGCTTCACGTGATGGAACAGCCAAAACGCAACTTGGTATGCCAGCAACGGCAATATCATTGACCAATTTCCGTGCGTATGCCCGAAAGCGTGGCACAACTGAATGGAATTGCAATCTATATCATACACACCGCAAGTTATGGTGGTTGTATGCCGTTGAATATTGCACATTTGATTCACAAGACACATTTAATGCAGCACTTGATGAAAGTGGTTATCGCCAAGGTGGATTGGGTGCAGGTGTAACAAATTTGAATTGGGGTAAATGGAGCAATCTAAATGGCAATTATCCCGTTGTCCCTTGTGGCAAAACAAACAGTCTTGGAAACAAAACGGGAGTGGTAGAATACACATTGCCCAATGAATACGACCCCGGCAAGGAAACAAAAGTTAGTGTTCCGTCATACAGAGGGGTTGAAAATCCTTTCGGTCATGTGTGGAAATGGACTGATGGTTGCAAATGCTTGATTCAATCAGAAGCAGATGGCGGCTTGTCTGAATTTTACGTTTGTGACGACCCGGCAACATTCACAAGTTCGGGTGTGGCAAACTACAAATTTCGCGGTAATTTACCCCGAAAAGAGGGCTATGTAAAGAAGCTGATTCTTGGTGAAGATGGCGAGATTATGCCATTGGAAGTTGGCGGTGGTTCGACCACCTATTTGTGTGATTACTTTTACACAAGCATTCCCGAAAGTGGCGTAAGCGAACGTGGCGTTTTGTTCGGCGGTCCTGCGTATTCTGGTGCGAATGCGGGGTTCGTTTCTGCGTATACGACTCATACGGCTACGTATGCGCATGCGTATTTCGGTTCTCGGCTTTGCTTTGACCCGCAAATCGAAGCGGAGTGAAATGCCCAATCGAACCACAACAATTGAATGATGGAATTTTGATGATTGAATGAAATTAAATAAGGTTGTCCGATGTCGTGGCGTTTTGTTCAGCGGTAATGCGAATAATGGTGCGAATGCAGGGTTCGTTTATGCGAATACGAATAATACGGCTACGAATGCGAATGCGAATATCGGTTCTCAGCTATGCTTGTAAAAATATAGTTGCATATCGGAAACCTTGCCACAAAAACAGCCCAAACGGGGTTGAATGAGTTGGATGAATCCAACGGCAAAAAATATAATAAGTAAAACGGTTTTGGTAGGGATAACACCCGAAGAACCCTAATATACAAGCAAACTTGTGTTATAGTGATACAATGAAGCGAATTGGAAACATATTTAACGAAGTGATTTCACTTGAAAACTTACGTCTTGCCGATGAAAGAGCAAGGAAAGGCAAGTTGAAGTCATACGGTGTCAGGGTTCACGACAAGAACCGTGAAGCCAATTTGCTTGCTTTGCACGAAATTTTGAAAAACGGCACATTCAAGACATCGAAATATCACATTTTCACGATTTACGAACCAAAAGAACGTCTTATTTATCGGTTGCCATACTATCCCGACCGCATATTGCACCACGCAATAATGAATGTTCTTGAACCCGTTTGGGTTTCGGTGTTCAACAAGAACACATATTCTTGCATAAAGAATCGCGGAATCCATAAGTGCGCCAAGGACGTGAAACAGGCGTTGAAGCAAGACCCGGACGGCACACGGTATTGCCTGAAAATAGATGTTCGCAAGTTTTACCCGTCAATCGACCACGAGTTATTGAAAGGGGTTGTGCGGCGTAAAATAAAAGATGGTCGCCTTTTGGCATTGCTTGACGAAATCATTGATTCAGTTGATGGCGTGCCAATTGGCAACTATCTTTCACAATACTTTGCAAACCTTTTCTTGGCATATTTCGACCATTGGTTGAAAGAGAAAAAGCGGGTGAAGTATTATTGGCGTTACGCCGATGATATTGTGATTCTTTCACCGAACAAGGATTTTTTGCACGGATTGTTGCACGAAATCCGGGTATATTTACGCGACAATCTCAATTTGGCTGTCAAGCGGAATTATCAAGTATTCCCTGTGGAAGCAAGAGGTATTGACTTCTTGGGATATGTCTTTTATCATTCCCACACTCTTTTGCGAAAGTCAATCAAGCAGAAACTTTGCCGCCGGGTGGCGAAGTTGAACAAACGCAAGATTGTCCCGACAAAAGAAACTTATAAACAGCAAATTTGCAGTTGGTGGGGGTGGTGCAAGCATTGTGATTCAATCAATTTAGTGAACAAACTTTCAAAAACATTTCCGTATGAAATTAAATTCAATCGAAGCAAACGCGCATTATGATATGGCGCACGGTATGCCCGCGATTTTGGAGAAAGACAACGATGGTTCTTCAATTTATCGTTTCAACATCGAACCCGAAATGGGCATTCCTGATGGTCAGGAACAGGAAGTTCAAGTTGGTTGGAAGTGCTGCGAGATTCGCACATTCAATAAGCCCAATAAGGCGAACTTGAAGAAAGTAATTATCCGTTCAGTTCTTGATGAAACAGCAGAATTTGACCTTGTAAACAGCTATAACAAGCACGTTTTGGGCGTTGCCCCGGATGATAAGGCAGTTGCCGAATATAAGGAATATTTGCAATTCACCGAGGATTTGGACGTATTGTTGGTAAACACATTGTCGAACTAAACATTGAACCGAACAATAATGGCAAAATTTTGTGAACTTGGGATTGAATCGGACGTGGTTATTGGCAAGGGAATCGAGATTGAAGATTTGTTCGGTCGCCGAATCCTGATTGAAAAAACAATCATTCAGCCAACAAAATATCCGGGAAAGAATGCGTCCGGGTTGCGTATGCAAATGCAAGTTGTGCTTGCCACATTCAATGAATCACCAGACCAAAACGGCGATTATTACACTAAGAACCCCGATGGGACACCCGTTGGGGAAAGACGTTCTTGCTTTACCGGGTCGGACATTTTGATTTCTGCAATCCAAAAGGCGGAAATTAATTTGCCTGCAATTAACAAGAAACGAAATGAAAGTGGCTTGCCTTTTTTGTCTTTGTACCCAATGGACACTACCATTGTCAAGGTCGGAAAATGTTTTCAATTTACTTAATTAAAAAATGGAAAAAATAATTGTAACACTTTGGATGCTATTTGGCATCTACATGCTTGTTTTATTTGCAATTCTTGCCGATTTATGGTCGGGGGTTAGAAAAGCAAAGAAAAATGGAATTGCCCGGTCAAGCTATGGATTCAAACGAACCATTGATAAGATTGCAAGATATTATAACGTATTACTTGCTCTCACCGTTATTGATGCTATGCAGATGGCTTCAATATGGTATTTGGAAACTTATTATCAATATCGTTTCCCGATGTTCCCCTTTATAACCCTTTTGGGCGCTATTGGAATAGGGTTAATAGAAATAAAATCCATATACGAAAAAGCGGAAGATAAAGTAAAGATTGATAATGTTGCGGCGTTGGCGGGGCAAATTGTGGCACACAAAGATAATATAGATGCTATCGCAAGGGCTGTTAGTGAGTACATGAATAAAAAAGGAACAGAAGATGGCAAAAATTGAATTATTAGCCCCTTACATCAAGAAATGGGAAGGTGGCTTTGCGGATGACCCCGCTGATGCTGGCGGGGCAACGAATATGGGTGTAACGATTGCAACCTTTGAAGCCTATTGCAAGCGAAAGGCATACCCACGCCCGACTGTTGAGCGTTTGAAAAGGCTAACAGAAAATGAGTGGTTGGATATTCTCAAAACAATGTTTTGGGATAGATGGAAAGCCGACCTTATCACCTCACAAAAGGTGGCAAACATCCTTGTTGATTGGGTTTGGGGGTCAGGGGCGCATGGCATTCTTATACCTCAAAGATTGCTTGGTGTCAAGGTGGATGGCATTGTAGGTAAAAAGACGCTTGAAGCCCTTAATGCACAAGACCCGGACAAGTTCTTTCAAACTGTATTTGATGCACGCAAGAAGTTCTTGCAGGACATCACGGCAGGGAGTGTAAAACGCTATGAAGCAAGAATTGGGCGCAAGGCGACCGAAAAGGAGTTGTTGACGCACACCAACAAACGCTTCTTGAAAGGTTGGCTTAACCGATTGAATGACTTAAAAAGACTATGATATGAAAAAGGTTATTGCATTGGTTTTATGGATTGTGTTGCTTGTATTGCTTACATCGTGCAGCGCGACCAAGAAAGCGACAAGAACCAAGGAAATGCAGCTTGATAGTGTTGCAGTTGCCAAGGAAGTAACGGAAAGAACCGAAAAGGTTGTGGACACAACCCGAACGGAACATGGAAAAGTTACCATAACCGAAATTGAGTTTTACCCACCGACCACAACCCAACCACAAGGTGAACTTGCCAATCACAAAGATTCATCCAAAAAGACTTCAAATGAAACAAAGCCGATGGCAAGTATTGAATTGAATGATATTGGCAAGATGCAAGGTGTGGTGAAGTCAATCCGGCAAACGGTAATTCAATCTGATGTTCAGGAAAAGGGAGAAAGTAAAGAATCAAGAGAAAGTGACAATTCGGAGAATGCCGCCACCATGTCAAAGCAAGAAACAAACATGGATAAGCAGCAAGAACCGACCCCCGACCCCAAGCGTTGGCGGTACATCTTTTATATTATCGCCATAGGTGCGCTTGCGCTTCTTTACTTGAAACGTGTTCCTGTCCTGAATTGGATAAAAGGATTTTTATTGTGGTTACACCGTATTTTTATAAGAAAATATTAACTTTGCAATATCATTGTTGCAAAAGCTATCTAATCAATTAGATAGCATAAGTAGCCCGGCTTATGTCGGGCTATTCTTTGCTTATATATAAATGGTTTATAAATGTTAAATAGAGGGAGTTCGTGTACCTTTCCGTGTACCGCTCTTCTTAATATCCTGATAATCAATTGAAATCGTGGAGCGTATCG
>NZ_ATZH01000035.1 GCF_000428105.1 Bacteroides pyogenes DSM 20611 = JCM 6294
TGGCCGAGAGGGTAAACAACACCATCAAAAACGAGCTGCTCAAGGATATGGAATTTTTCAGCATCGACGGGGTGAAAGCTGCCCTGGAAGCTGCCATAGACTTCTACAACAACGAACGTCCTCACATGAGTCTGGACGGAATGACGCCGGTAGAGGCGAGCAAGCAGGTTGGAGAAATAAAAAAAAGATGGATCAGCTACCGCGAGAAAGCCATCAAAGAGGTTGTTGCTTAGGAAAATATCACTAACTTTGCATTGACCGACAAAGAATATCCTACACAACCACAGGTCGAGGGGCAGGAAAGGAATCATACCCTGAGATACTCTTACTGGTTATTGTTTGATATTTTTTAAAGTCAACCTAAATAGCAAATAGCGAAAAACGAGCGTCAACTTCTAATAAAAATAAGTATTAACTGAGTCAACCGAATTTGAAAATAAGCCGTAAAGTGGTCAACTAAAAACATTAAACCACAAAGTCAAAAGTTTCCCTTCGATGAAACAAAAGTTTCCCCGGTGGGAAACTTTTGTTTCCCGCTATTGAAACTTTTGTTTCCCCAGTGGGAAACTGACAGTCTGCATATATACGCTTCACCCCCGCCATTAATGGTTGTGGCGGGGGTGAATTACTTGAAATCGATTTTTTAAGAGCTGGTGATTTATTTTAGTTCTACCGTACCGTTATTATAATAGCCGGAAATGAAAGTTACGGTACATTTTCCATTTGTTGTTGTACGTTGGAAATGTATGGTTTCTCTACGGTCGTGTCCATCGGATGATGGATTTTTAACAATATATTCGTAATAAATCTTCTTGTCTTGTTTCACGACTTTCATCTCGTCGTATATGTTGTCGTTTTTGTTCACATACGGACTCAGTTGGTCTGCTTGGATGTATACGCTATACGGAAACAATGTTTTAGGCAATGTACCGGGTACTGTAAAAATAAGATCTATTCGCTCCCCTTGCGGGTTCGAACTGTGGTTATACTCTTTCAGTTCGAGGTTAAAATTATATTTTTGATGTAGTTTCAGTCTGATCGTGCGCTGTATATGGACTTGTTTGTCGACAGAACTTCCAATGACCGTAAATACGTAATTCTTCTCTTCGTTGACCGGTATTTTTTTTACATTGACAGTGAGCGTGCCGGTTTGTTTGTCAAATCTTGCGTCGTTTATATATTCGTCGTCTGTGAAAGCTCCTGCTAAGATCTTACCGTTATAGAACACATTTACATGTTGCGTAGCCGGGGAACTTAATTTTGGACCTGCGAATCTGATGGTTGTGGCAAAGGAGCCGGGAGATACTCTTACAATATCCGGTTGGTCGACCGACAGCATGAAGTCGCCGTCGCTCACTTGCGGATAATCTTCCAATTCAACCGATGCGAATATATTGTTTCCTGCCGGATTTCTTACCGCTTCATCATAAGTGGGATATCCATCGGTGGATACTTTATTCACGGTAATCGTAAAATGCCAGTTGCGCAAAATATTGAAAGGTACGGAACCTATATAATTTCCGTCATCGTCCACGACTTCTTTTTTGATGTCGATCTTATAATATCCGTGTCTTTTGCCTCCTTTACGTTTACCATATACGATGATCGCCATTTTCTTATCGGCATCGGCTTCTGTATTATTGTATTCGAAAACAGTCAATGAACTTTTGTTATTCTGTTCATTCCCTACTTTATGCAACGCCGTATTGGGAAGTATTGTGGGGGAAACCGGTTTGTATGGAAAATTATAAAGCACATCTTTGTACGCTTCCTCCGAAGGATCACTCATGTTGATTTTCGAGTGAAATGGAGCTACCGTTCCCCTGTCGGGGGCATTGTTGATGCAAAAACCGGAAAGAGTGAATTCGTTGTCTTCATTATTCAAAGATATTTTCGCTTCGTTTCGTAAAAGTTTGAAAGCTTTGTTGTGAAACGAATTTTTCCCTATCGTGTTGAATTTAATTGACTGCCAATAAATAATTTGATTGCTGTTCTGGGAATATAATGCAGGTATTATTTCTCCTTCGTCAGAACCTTCCAATTCATAATCTTTTTTGAATCCTTCCCAGTCATAATTGGAAATAAAATGTATAATGCGTGGGCTGTTGCTTGAAAGCAGAGTTACGGAAAACCGGTAAAGCTCGTTAGACACAGGTTCGTTGGCTTCTTTGGGGAGGTACTCTATACCCGGGGGTGAGGTTACAATTTGATTTAACACAGCCTTTGCCCGATAAAGATAACGGTGATCTTTATCGAATACCACAAGATAGAGGTTTTTAATAGATTGAACATTTCGCGTGGCGATGCCTTGTCCGGGAAGATTGGCTGTGATGGACAAGGTAATGGGAGTGCCGTCTGCCAATAACGGTTCATCTCCTTTCGATTCCACGACGGAATCGTTATGGCATGAATAGAGAGCGCTTATGCTCAACAATGCCAAGCTGATATATTTAATGAATACTTTCATGGCTCATTATTTATTATAGGTGTCGAAAACCGGGCGTATAGCCACTAGATCTTTTGCTCTTTTATGTATTTCCCTTTTGTTTTTAAAGTCGTATGCGTAATGATTTTTTGCAGACCAATATTCGCTTCCCCAAAGCAAGTTTTTAACCGCGCTGTTAGGATCGCTTTGTATCTTGACAATCAATGCCAATTCCGCCATACTGGGAATACGCCAATAGCCGTCTTTTTCGAATGTAAACATTCTGTACGCTTCTATCTCTTTTCTTCCATATTGATCTCCATAAATATATTTTTCTCCTGTTTTGCCGTATTTATCTTCCCAATAGTTATGGGCACGGCTTTCTGCATTATTATAGTCACGATATCTCGAGGTGCGCCAACCATATTGGGTCCAATATTTATATTCATCTATAAAAAAATTCTCTGTATTTATGTTCAGCCAGTCTTGCCAACCATATTTTACATCGTTTACTGTCGTGTATTGAGGAACTGGTATACTCATTCCCCATTGTGATGCAATAATAAATTCCGGAGAAGTGATTTTATTAGCTTCCTCGTCACGTCCCGTGTGTCCATCGGAATTGCCCAAAGTAGGATCTCCTACTATTTGTCCTTCTTCAGGAACGAGGGTTGTGACTTTAAAGAGGGTATTGTTTTGTTGATAACCCGCTTGGGGATTTCCGTTCGCATCTAAACCGTTCCTATTATAACTTCCAAAAGCAGAATACCAATAAATAGGATTACCCGTAGACTTCTCTGCTGTCACATATATCGGCGGATATTGCGTAACTTTTACATCTTGAAATAACGGGGCGCCGGTTTCACCCGGCTCTTTTACATGCTGTACACGAAAATCAATTGTCAAAGGCACATAATTGATAGGAATAGGACTTTCGATATGAAGGTATTTTAATCCGTTTTTAATTATGGTTGTGATTTTTATTTTTCCGTTTGCATTAGTGCCATGCACTGTGTGAGCATTTCCCAAATAGTCATATTCCGTATGCGTGGTTCTGATATTCAGTTTGCTTAAATCGATATCCAAATCCGACAAATATTGTACATCGCGCACATGGATGTTGGGCATCTCAGGAGTTAATTCTTTTACCACCAGATAATGAGCTTTCGAGATAGATCCGTCTATCTGGTCGGGCTCGTCCCATTTTTGCACGGTAACGTATCCTGTTATTTCCGTAGGTTTGCCCGGTTCGAGATTCCCTAATTGGCGAATGTTGCAAACAATGTCATACAAGTGATTGCGTTGTAATTTGGAGATTCCCGCTTTTTGCTCTTCGTTCATGCCCGGTTTAGGGAATAAATAGTTTACGGGAATACTGTAATAGTAATCTTTGGTGATGTGCGTGGTCTGTCCGGTAAGGTTCAATCGCAAGATCAGATAAGTACGGAAGTCTCCGTTGTGTGTCCAGCTGTTTTCATAAGAATAGAACGGTACTGTACGTGCGTAAAATTGTTCCCCTTCATATTCTTTTCTTTTCATCGGTTGGTATTCTGTGCTTTGTAGATCGGATAATGATAGGCTCAACGGCGAACCTGCCAATAAACTCGTTTTGTCGGAGTAATTCACTAAACTCACTGTAGGTTCTCCGTTCAACACAAATTTCTCGTTCCCGTCTTTTACATCGATTTCTTTTACACGCAACCGAATTTTAGCGGCAGCACGCGAAAGTTCTACAACTTTCCCGGTGTTTGCCGTAATGTCATAGGTATTGCTTGTGGCCCATGTCATAGAACCTGTTGGGACATTTCCATCCATCAAAAAATCTTTTTGTTTTTCGATGCTATTTGGGTTGAGCGCAGAAGAATTCAGCGCGATTGTACGAATCTGCGGTAATGTTTTATCCTCAAGATTCTCACTGCCATGATAGTTTACTAAAACGTATAGGGTGTAATTCTTACCTGTATATGCTCCCGCAATTCCCGGATCTTTAGGTACATAAATAGTGGCGGTGCCCTCTACGGCGTCGGCTATTGCACCATTTGCCGGATTGCTGCCGGATGATATTACCAAATCGCCTTTGCGTGTGGAATAATACCCTTGTTGAGCTCCTGAGGCATCGTATAAGAATGCGTCCATCACCGTAATTACATTCTCGTTCAGCGGATCGTAATGATTGCCGGCTTCTGTCGCCCGGGTAGCAACAGGCTGTAAAACAGAAGTGTTGAACCGTATGGCATAACTGTTTGTCCGGTCGGCTTTTTTCGCTATCGGCTCTTCTTCCGAAGTGCATGAACCGATAAACAGACAGACACTAAATAATAGACTGAATTGATATATATATTTAATCATACAATTTCAATTTTATATAACTTGTTGTATCATGTATCTCTTGCCGGGACCGGATTTTATTTTATCCCGGATATACTTAGGTACAAGTTGTACCTCTGCTCCGTTTACAGTTAAATACAATTCAGTGCTCCGAATGTATCCTTGCCATGGTTTACGGGCAATAATTTGAAGATTGATTTCATCATCGCTCGCTATTCCGGCAGCTTCAGGATTTCCTTTTATCTCAAAGTCTAGTGTATTGGTGATGCTAAATCGCCACACCGCTCCCGCCGGACTCTTGATTTTGGCTTTTATTGTAATGCTGTTGGCTATTCCTGAATGAAGTAATAAAATATTTCCATCACCCGCACCAATCTCTACGCCCGGCTGGTTCTCGAAATTGCCGGGAGGATCCATCTTTATTTCATCGAAATCTTTGATAGAAGATTCCAGTGTCCACGGTAAAATCTTCCACCCGAATATGATGGATTCTTCGTCCCAGCCTTTAATTTGAGCGTTCAGCGTATATTGTGTGTTCCGTATTACACTGTATGTGGTAAGTTCGTTTTTGTTGGAAGGAACATAAGAATCTGCGCTTTCTGCAAAACTTATATGGTTCAACACCGTGCTGGCGGCTCGCTCTACTCCATGCTTAGCGTATCCGAACGTAAGCGATGTGTTGCCATTGTTTTCGCTACCGTTGGCACGGAGATATTCAGGAATATAGAAGCTCTTGTTGAAAACCGTCGATTGCGCGTAATCGGCGGCTTCGATTCCTTCTAAACGCTGTGATTCGGTGCTTCCTTTGTAAACGCTTTTTGAAGGAAAGAGAGAGTAGTATTTAGGAATGTTGTTGAGTGTAATACCTGTCAGTGTTACCCCTTGAGACATTTCGTTCAGAGCGGAAGTGACTTGCAGTGACACTTTGGCCAAAGCGCGGACTAATAATACATCTACTTTCAGCGGATTATCGATACTATTTGCTGTCGTCACTTTCTTGTTGGATACTTGTGCCGTCATATAGAAAATCGCAGGTTTTGTATTTATACTTTCAAATGGTATTTCCGCTAAAGCGGGGACGTAATAGAGTTCGTCTCTGAAAGTTATTTTTTGTAAAGCGGTAGCTATTGAAGAGTTTTCATTGGCTACAAAATAGAAGTCGTATGTATCGGCCTTTACCGGAATTTTGGCAGCATAGTTTTGAAAGTCTGCTACAGCATGTGTTTTATTGTATCTCAATTCGCCTGTTGCATGAGTGAATATCAACAGACGTATTGTTTCTACCTTATCTTCATTATCAACATTGTCTGTATTAATAGACGCTGAGCTGCCCTGTGAGCGGGTAGAGAATGAGATATAGGAATTATTGCTGTCCGGCATTATATCGGAATAGTTGCTTTCACATGAAACCGCAAATGTACCGAGTATAAATAGGAAGTACACTGTCAATGGCGTGAACGCTCCGTGACGATAAGCTAATGATGTGTTTTTATAACGTTTCATTTGTCGATTATTCTAATATGATATCTGTTTGCTTTCTTATAGTCCATGGGGACACAAGAATGTTAACGGCAATGTATTGTTTCTCTTGATCGTTCGGTTCATCTTCCGGCTGAGGAGGAAGGGGTGAACCCGGGCCCCATATTTTCGCTATTTCTATCTTGTAAGCATGATTGCGCACAACACCATAACGTCCGTAAGCCATTTTCATCGGTTGTTTACCGTCATCGAAATGTCTGATGTATGTAGTGTAATAGTTTTCTCCGTTATAATAGAATTTCAAATTGTTTTTTTCGAATGATCGTGTGAAATCAGAAATACCCAATGTCCCCATATCTTTTTTAAAGCCCTCAGGCATTTCCATTTCTTCATCGGTTTGTGAAGTGGAAGAAGCAATCTTCTCTTTCAATTCGTTCAAAGTCATTAATTTGCCTTTATAGTTTGCCCAACTTTTATCTGTATTATTGAAAGTTAGTGAAGCAGGCAAATATTGGATATTGAAAAGAATACGTGTGGTTGAAAAGCCTCGTTGAGATTCTTCAGTCATCGTGTTTTCGGTTACGTATAGCCCCTTGTCATCATCGAAACCTCCGGTTGATGTTGAAAACATGCCTTCTTCATTATAATACCAAAATTGAGAATGGTCAGAAGAGTTGAAAGTCCCCATATTCGGATCAATGGCATATTGATAATAAGCGGGTGTGGTTGGATTTTCTGTTCCTAAAGAGGCAGGAGTAGTAATGGTTCCGACAGAGACGATGCATTGACCCGGACGGCGCATCCAATATATCTTTTTATTGATAATATCCAATCCGAACATTCTCATGGTTGCAGTCCCGTTCTCTGCCGGAATAGCGGTTTCTGCTTTGGGTGAAACAAATATTTTAGCGACAGAGCGTTCCACTCTTACAGATACGGGAGCGCCTGGCGCTTCAGCTTCTTGTTGGGTCCTTTTCCAATTGGCGTCAGTTGTTTTCGTATATCCTGAGGCATTACACATAAAAATGCCTTCTGAGGAGACCAAGTTATTTACACTTTCTGTGGCGACTACTTCAAATTGAGATTTGGTATTGCCTTTATTAGTTACCGCTTTTACCTTTTCCGTGGGGTTCAATAAAACCAATACTTCCAAATCTTCTTTTTTAAATGAACGGGCTTTTAGCACAAAAGGTGATGCGAACTGTCCGCCCAAGACATCGACCGATGTTATGTCTAACGCATACAGTACCATATTTTGGGAGTCATAGAGAACGATTCGGGCTGAAGAGACTTTTTGTTCACTTATTGTTCCTTCATATAAATCATCGTTGTCTTTGTTGGATATATCTGCTCTTGAAGCTGATGGAGCGTATGAAGGCAGATTGACAGAAACAGTCAGCCAGGCGTTTTCACCATCATTGATAAGTTCGCTTTCTCCGTCAATAACAGGCGAACAAGCAATAAGTAATAGCAAAGAAAGTAAAAAAGAGATTATATGGAACTTGCTATTTGTCATTTGTCTTTTAATTGTTTATGAAGATAAGGAAGGTTAATTTTTATAATTACATGGTTATCCACCGATTGATTTCTGATTAAAAGTTATCTCCCAAATCGATGTTATAACTGTGTAAATCCCATTTAATTAAGTTTACCTCGCAAGCTATGAACTCATATGTTTCACAATCACACACGTCTTTGACATATAATTTAATGTTAAAATCATGTGTGCAGGACAGATCAATATTCGTATCATGGTCGTCGCCTTTGCTTAATAAGATAGAACCGATTAAATCCGCATAAAAAATATTCTTTTTTTCATGCTTGTCATACACTACCAGCTTATTATGATATCCTGTCTGCAATTTCAATGTGTTGAATTTGCTTATCAATGTTTTAGGAGTGGAAGTGGCATCTACTTCTCCCGGGTAGTTGAGTTGTTCTTTATTCCTTGTAATATGACCATCAAAATTCATGCTGCCATTGGCCGAGAAAACAAGAATATCGTATCTCTCAGGATTCTTTATTCCCACCAAAGATACTTGAATACGGTTAGTTTGTTCCAAAATATTAATTTGGGTATGTTCGAAAACCGATCCGAATTCATTAGCTGCAGGTAGTGAAACCTTCTCGCTTGTTCCCATGTATATTTTAAAACCGGGAGTAGGGGTTGCGTTTGCTATTTTATTGACTTCTTTGATCTCGAATAATACCTCATTGAGTGTAGTCTTTCCTATTTCAGTTTTGGCTACAGTATATCGTTCTGCATTAATTCCCGTCCATGCGATGAAGGTGTAGTCGCCTTCTTTCAGAGGAATCAGCATTTCATAATCTTTAGAAAGTTTTGGATTTTGCACTTCTTGTTCGGCTGCAAGAATACCGTTTTTATCGAAAGCAAATACTTTTAAACTTTCGACAACAGGGTAAGTTGAATCTTCCGCACAAGGAGTCTTGGAGTAAAAGCTCACATATACACCTTGGGGACAATCTTTTAAATCGTCATAGATAAGGGAATCACATCCTACAATTGTTCCCAATGCGAATATTGCCAATAATATCTTGTTACGTAAATTCATCTTTACTTTTGCTTAAAGGTTTAAGAAAAAGGGAGGGCGAAAGGGCATCGCCCTCCCTGCTGTTTTTATTTTATTAATTTAAATTCCATTAGTCACCCAATTCAACGGAGTAGGAGTGTACTTGCCATGGTAAGATAACCGTTTCAACAGACATCCATGTTTCTTTCGGAGTCAAAGGATCGTTCGGATTTACAGGAGGATCTTCCGGTTCATAGTCATCGTTCTTAGGCTTCGGGTCCGGATTAGTTGGGAATTCTGGATCGTTCGGATTATTAGGGTTGCTAGGGACCAAAGGATTCCAGTTTGCACCAATTTTTTTGAATCCTGTAATTTCAATATGATAGATATTGTTACGGATAACTGGAGAGTTCAACCACCCTATAGAGGTCTTGTCTGGATTAATCCATGCGTAATACAACACCTTACCCTTGATATAAAGAGAAGCTTCTTGGTTTGCAACACCTTTTTTATCCGTATCATGAGCAGCTTTAATGGTTTCATAAAATACACCATTTTTACCTAAAAAAAAGTCTTTATCTGCAGGGAATGTATAGTTTTCATATGTAGTTCCATCTTCTTTAACCACCACTTGAGGAGTAAATTTTGCACGAACTAACACATAGGCGGTATTACCTTTGCGGTATTTTGTGTTTGCTTGATCAAGTCCTTCTTCATGAGTTGTAGGCAAAATAAATTCACCCCACAAAGCTGTTTTAAGATTATTGGAAATATTATTTAAAGCTGTTTCTGGCGTCTGATTATAAAGATCCTTAGAAGGAACAGGTATTCCTGAAATTCCAGTATCAGTATAGCCTTTCCATAAACCTGAATAATCATATTTGGCAGCATTTTCACTGCTTTGTGTAGATAGTACGTCATAGGCAGGACTTTTAAAGTCTGCTTTCTGTTGAAAATAAAGATTCTTTTCACCCTGACCAACTACATATTTAATGTCGGAAATCTTTCCTAAAACATAATTATCTTCAACAGTTTGCGTCAAACCGTTATCTCCTTTGATCTCTAAAGATATATTAGTAGCTGTTGTAATCATAACACGGGCTGCGGCACGTTTGACTTCAACTTTAGCTCGGTTTGTATTTGAATTTAATGTAGTACTTTCAGTAACACCATCCTGTACATCTACTGTTCCTACTTCTTTTACAGTCATTAAGATAATATCTTTATTTCCTTCAACTCTAGCAACTTTGTCAGCGGCTGTCTTAGGGGTAATAGTTTTGCTTCCTTCTGAGGTTAAATTTAGAATCCCTTGATAGGCAGGTTGGAAATCTACTATTTTAATATGGTTTTTCAGATGATTGGTAGATTCAGTTGTTGGATTCACTACTACATAAACTTTTTTCTCCCCAGGAGTAACTTTGATTCCTTTCAACGGACGAATCATTACCGTCTGATCTGAGGCTGGAGTAAGAACTTGGAATTTTCCAATAGGAAAAGTTTCAAAAGCTTCACGGTCACCTGCAGCATTAAAAACATATACTTCTATCGCTTTCACTTCATCTTGACCAGCCCATTTGCCTATAGAATTATAGTCTGTTTCGTTAGCACGAGTAACGCCGTTAAAAGGCATTGATAAACTTATTGACATGTAAGTAGAGCCTAAATTCTCTTTACCGGTTGTCCCGCCGGCAATGTCGTCGTCACTACATGCAGCAAACACTCCTAATCCCAGAGCCATCGCTGCCATTACTAAAAACTTGTTTGTTTTCATAAATAAAACTTTTAATAAATAAGATTTCTGTTTAATATTTTATAGTTCTCTAGTTTATGTTTCGATTGGTTATTGGTCTTTTTCCGCCTTCTCGAGTTCTTGAAGATTGTGCCGGGCCGCTTGCAAGTCGCCTGCTTTACGGAAACATGCTTTGGCTTTCTCATTTTCACCTTGGCGGGCATAGAGAATGCCTAAATTGTTTTGTGCTTCCGGCATATTGCCCAATGCTATCAAGGCTTCTTCTACGGCATTCGTCCGATTGGCATTTAAACGGCTTGCCATGAGATTCAAACGGCTGACAGGATTGTCGGGATAGACATTGGCGGCTGTCTCAAGCACTTCTTCACGATCGCGGCTGCCTTCGGGATAGCTGTTGGCTACCAAATACATTTCGTTTAAACTAAGCAGTGCGGGTTTGGTTTTGATAACTTCGCGCGCTTCTTCCACACTGAACGGACGCACATTGTATGTAAAGGCATATTCGGTACGACGTAGCGGAGGGTAGAAATTGGTCAGCATGTAGCGGTAAGGATTGCCTGCCGAAAGAGCCATGAGCTTGGCTTCGCGTCCGCCTTCGATGCTGTATCGGTCGATGATATCGAGCACTTCTTCTTTCTTTTCCATTTCCGAGGCTTCTACGGCTTTTACCAAGCCGTCCCAGTCTTCACCGTGTCCGGTGACTTTAAACAGGTTCGATTGCAAACCGTAAGTCTTAGCCAAGTATTCCACAAATGCTTGCGCACGATTGCGTGAAAGGGTGAGGTTGGACGTATAGCTTCCTTCGGGAGAGGCGTATCCGTCGATGGCTACATTGGTTACCGTCAGGTCTTTATTGCCCATGATGTTGCGTGCCACGCTGTCTACCCGGGCGAATTCGCGGGCATTCCCTTGGAAGTCGCGAAGCAGTTCGTAGCGGCCTACCACAAAATTGAAGCGGGCTACAAAACGGTCGGAACGAACTTTGACTGGTTCCGGCTCAGGCGTAACGTAAGCTACTGTATATTGGGGTACGTAACGTTCGGACAATAAACGATCGGTTAATTTATAGCGCATATAACCTTGCTCGCACATGGCACAGCCGCCGGCGTATTCGTCGACTTGTATGCTGGCGCTGCGCATCCATTCTTCGAAGGGTATTGAAAACTCTATGGGAATGTGCTGCGACGTTGAGTTGCGGCGACGGATCATTTGTTCGGGTTGGGGCTCGGCGGGCATGGGGGAGAGTTCTCCTCTTTTATAAAGAATCATGGGTACGCGGCTTCCTACCATGACCGGTGTAAAACGGCGAACTTGATTGCCGTCTGCCGAGACCAGCATGGGAGTAAGTGTCAGCATGCTTTGTCTTTTCAGACGCAGGCTGTCGAGAATGATGTTGAACGTAGCATGGATTTGATTGTCTTTGCGTTCGATTTGAGGAGTATCGAAACCGATTCCTCCTGTGTAAGCCGTTTTTTGAGCATATACGGAGCTTGCGCCGGCAAGCAGGGCTGATAAAATTATTGTGGAAAAATATTTGTTCATCGCTTTGCACTTATTTAATGACATATACTAAAGAGATAGCAGCCCGGGTAGGACCAAAATAGCCTTTAGAAGAATCTTTCAGTTTCTTTCCGCAAGTGGCGCAAGGATATTTGCGATAGTCGAGATATGCATATCCGGCGCCTATTTCTGCTTCGAGGCCCCAATGTTTGGAGAGAACCCATTGATAGCCAATGGATGCGCCGCCGCCGACAAACCAGCCTTCGTAACGATAATCTTTTACGGTATGCAATATTCCGAAAGGAAGTTTGTAGTTGCCTACATTGAACTGTCCGCCATGGGCGTGCACTCCTACAAACCAACCGTTGAAGCGGGAGCAAAACCAGTAACGGTACTCGGGTTGAAGCAACCAATGCTTAAACTTTTTATTATTACTATAAGTGAAAGGATTTACAGCTCCCATGATTTCGAGAGTGTGTTTCTTTCCGGTAGAAATTTCTACTGAAGCGTTGGGAGTCAAGAAAACTCCATCGTAGAATAAAT
The DNA here is from genome assembly GCF_000428105.1 of Bacteroides pyogenes DSM 20611 = JCM 6294. Taxonomy (GTDB): domain Bacteria; phylum Bacteroidota; class Bacteroidia; order Bacteroidales; family Bacteroidaceae; genus Bacteroides; species Bacteroides pyogenes. The sequence continues at coordinate 12,557 of NZ_ATZH01000035.1, forward strand.
TGTTTTTGATAGCGATCTGTTGAGAGGATCCTTTGGCTATTCCTATCAGTGCCAATACCAGTAACACCCCCATTCGTCGAAATTGTTGCACCATGTGACTTGTTTGTTTTTTGAATCAATGAGCAGAATAATCAACTTTCTGATTCAATAGGTTAAATTATTATCCTTTTGCTAACTCGTTAAATTCTTATTGTTTTCTAGGTTTTCGTATCGTTTTTTCTTGATTTTTTCAAACGAATTAGACTTTACCATCCTTTAAATGGATAAATGATTATTCATTTCTCCTGTTATCCAATATTTTAAGACCTTGTTTGTGATAAATAATGATAGGGGTGTTTTATTTATCTGCGGCAAAGATAAACAATATATGATTAGCATATACAAGTTTTAGGATTAAAAAAGGTTAAGAGGCTTTTTTGTTATAGTTTCTTCGCTCAATGAATATGAGAAGTTTTTGCCGTCTGAGAAACCGAAACAGGTGTTTTATTGTTGTATTTACATATAACACCTTAAATAATCACTTTATGAGAAAACAAAAAAAACTTGTATTTTCTGTGCTTATTCTGTGGATGCTTTCTCTTTGTTCTCTCCATGCGCAGAAGAAAGAACTTCCACGCATAGATTCATTGGTTACGGTGGGATATGCTACCGGAAGCTTGAAGACCATTTCGGGTTCTGTAGAGAAGATTACAGAAAGGCAGATGCACAAAGATCAAATCACGAACCCGTTGGAAGCAATTCGAGGACGCGTTCCTGGATTGACCATCCAACGGGGAAGTAATGGACCGGCGGCTTTGGATGCGGTACGTTTGCGAGGTACGACTTCGTTGACCAGCGGGAATGATCCGTTGATTATTGTGGATGGAGTGTTTGGGGATCTAAATATGCTTGCGTCTATTTATCCTACCGATATCGAAAGTATTACAATCTTGAAAGACGCTTCGGAGACTGCGCAATACGGTTCGAGAGGAGCGTCGGGGGTTATCGAGATTACGACCAAGAAAGGGGACTCCGGGAAGACTCAGGTAAGTTATAACAGTACATTGGGAATATCCGCCGTTTATAAGAATCTGAAGATGCTTTCGGCAGATGAGTTTCGGCGAGTAGCTTCAGAGCGGGATATTTCGATACTCGATAAGGGAAATGATACCGACTTTCAGAAAGAAATAGAGCAAGTAGGTTTGCAACAGAATCATCATGTGGCTTTTAACGGAGGATCGGCTTCATCTCATTACCGGGTGTCTCTTGGTTTCATGGATAGGCAGGGAGTCATATTGAATGAGAAAATGAAAAATTTTACCTCGAACATGAATATGTCTCAGCAGGTGTTCGACGGTTTTTTAATTTGTGAGCTGGGAATGTTCGGCTCGATTCAGAAAAACCGTAATCTGGTAGATATACAAAAGACTTTCTATTCGGCTGCCACGTTTAATCCAACTTTTCCGGATCATAAAGATCCTGTCACTCATTCATGGGATCAGATTACTACGGCAAGTCAGATTACGAATCCGTTGGCTTGGATGGAAGTGAAAGACCGGGACGCAACTTCGCACATCAGTACACATGCCCGGCTGAGGTTTAACTTGTCGGACGAGTGGAAATTGACTTGTTTCGGAGCCTATACATATAATATGGTGGAGAATTCTCAATATTTGCCTACTTCGGTCTGGGCTCACGGCCAAGCATACAAAGGAGTGAAAAAGATGGAATCGTGGCTCGGGAATATGATGCTGACATATAAGAAGAATTGGAAAAAACATCTTCTTGATGTGTTGGCGTTGGCGGAACTTCAGAAAGAGACGCATACGGGATTTTATACCACCGTGACTAATTTCAGTACCGATTTGTTCGGGTACGACAACCTGCAAGCGGGAGCGATCAGGCTGTGGGAAGGAACAAATTCATACTATGAAGAACCGCGATCGGTTTCATTTATGGGACGTTTCAATTATACGTTTGCCGACCGGTATGTGCTGACTGTAAATGCGCGTACCGACGCTTCCTCTAAATTCGGGGATAACCATAAGTGGGGGTTTTTTCCTTCTGTTTCCGCAGCTTGGGTAATAAGTGAGGAGAAATTTATGGAACGATTCCCGATAATCGATAATCTGAAGATTCGGTTGGGATATGGTTTGGCGGGAAATCAGGGTGGAATAGATTCGTATACGACTTTACATCTGGTTAAACCGAACGGGGTGGCTCCGATAGGGAACTCGCCGGTGGTATCGTTGGGAGATTTGCGGAATACGAACCCCGACTTGAAATGGGAAGTAAAGCATACGTTCAATGCCGGCGTGGATGCGGCGTTGTTCGGCAACCGTCTGTTGTTTTCGGTCAATTATTATCACTCCAAAACAAAAGACATGCTTTATCTTTATAATGTGTCTGTTCCGCCTTTTATTTATAATACTCTGTTGGCGAATATCGGATCCATGCGAAACACCGGTACGGAGATTGCGGTGGGAGTGACTCCTCTAAAGACGAAAGATATGGAGCTGAATATAAATGCCAATCTTTCTTTTCAGCAGAACAAACTGCTTTCTTTGAGCGGCATCTATAATGGTGAGATGCTTTACGGGCCTCCGTATAAAAGTTTGGCAAGCCTTAATGGAGCGGGATTCCACGGAGGATACAACCACATTGTTTATCAAATGGTGGGGCAACCTTTGGGAGTATTCTATTTGCCCCATAGCAAAGGGTTGGTTGATGATGGGGCCGGAGGTTATTTGTATGAAGTTTCCGACTTGAACGGAGGGGGAGTCAGCCTGGAAGACGGTGAAGACCGCTATGTGGCAGGGCAGGCTGTACCCAAAGCTATATTGGGATCGAATATCAGCCTCCGATATAAACGGTTTGATTTGTCGGTGCAAATCAACGGAGCGTTCGGGCACAAAATTTACAACGGTACGTCGCTGACTTATATGAACATGAATATTTTCCCCGATTACAATGTAATGAAGAAAGCGCCCGCGCAAAATATCAAGGATCAGACTGCGACCGATTATTGGCTGGAGAGAGGGGATTACGTGAATTTCGATTATCTGACGCTCGGGTGGAATGTTCCGCTGGATCGACTCTCAGGAGTAAAGAAATACATTCGTTCGCTGAGATTGGCATTTACTGTCAATAATCTGGCGACTATTACCGGTTACTCCGGACTTTCGCCTATGATCAACAGCTCTACGGTGAATGAAACGCTGGGAGTGGACGACAAACGGGGATATCCGATAGCACGGACTTATACGTTGGGAGTGAGTGTTAACTTTTAATGGAGGAAGAAAGAATGAAACAGTTTTATAAAAAGATTGTCTGGCTTCTGGGAATAGGAATCGTTTTAGGATCGTGCGATCATTTTCTGAGGGAAGAGCCGAGAGACAAGCTTCCGGAAGAAGAAGCCTATAATACGCTTTCGAATTTGTATCTCAATGCTGTGGCTTCATTATATACTTATATAGGAGGATTCGAGGATAGCCAGGGATTGCAAGGGACGGGCAGAGGAGTGTATGACCTGAATACATTTACAACCGATGAGGCCATTGTGCCCACACGCGGCGGAGACTGGTATGACGGCGGATTTTGGCAAGGATTATTCTTGCATAAATGGGGAATCGATAATGATGCTGTTCAGGCAACATGGGAGTATTTATATAAGGTGGTGATGCTTTGCAACAAATCGCTGGAGAAGATCGACCGGTTCGGCGACTTGCATCCCGATGCCGATTTGTCTGTTTTTAGAGCGGAGGTTCGGGCAATCAGGGCAATGTATTATTATTATCTTATGGATTTGTTCGGCTCTGTGCCGTTAGTACTTTCTTCATCTCCGTCGATAACAGAGGTCTCACAGAGCGAACGCAGGGTAGTTTTCGATTTTGTTGTGAAGCAGTTGCAGCAAGCTCTTCCTTTGTTGAGCGATGCCCATAGCAATTTGTCGGGCCCTTATTACGGTCGCGTTACTCGTCCGGTGGCGATGTTCCTGCTCGCCAAGCTCGCTTTAAACGCCGAAATTTATACCGATAACGACTGGACGGACGGCAATCGTCCCGATGGTAAAAATATCTTTTTTGAGGTGGGTGGCAACCGGCTCAATGCCTGGCAGACAGTGATAGCGTATTGCGACCGCCTGAAAGAAGCGGGTTATCGGTTGGAGCCGGATTATAAGGCTAATTTTGCCGTGTTCAATGAATCGTCTGTAGAAAACATTTTCACTATTCCGATGAACAAGACGATGTATACCAATCAGATGCAATATATGTTCCGGTCGCGCCATTACAATCATGCCAAGGCTTATGGATTGGGAGGAGAGAATGGGCCGAGCGCCACAATCGAAGCATTGGAGGCATTCGGTTATGGGACGAAGAACCAAGACCCGCGCTTCGACTACTGTTATTTTGCCGACATCGTGTACGATCTGAAAGGCAAGCCGGTACTGCTTGATGATGGCAAGACGGTGTTGAAATACCTGCCTTGGAAAGTGGCTTTGGATGTGTCGAATACTCCGTATATGCAAACGGCGGGCGCGCGAATGAAGAAATATGAAGTGGATGAAACGGGAACGAAGGATGGCAAGCTGATAGAAAACGATATTGTTTTATTCCGTTATGCCGACATTCTGTTGATGAAGAGCGAAGCGAAAGTGCGTAACGGCGGGAATGGCGATGCCGAGTTGAACGAAGTACGGCAACGGGTAAACGCTCCTCGGCGAACAGCCACATTGGAAAATCTGCTTATCGAAAGACAGCTGGAACTGGCTTGGGAGGGTTGGCGGCGTCAAGATCTCATCCGTTTCGGAATGTTTACCAGAGCTTACAACAGTCGTCCGCAATTGCCGGATGAGGAAAACGGATACACTACCGTATTTCCTATTCCCGAGAAAATACGGGTGATGAATACGGGGTGGAAACAGAATCCGGGATATTAATAATGGAAACTGAAAAAGTATTTCATATTTATTGACCGAAAGTTTCAGTCTAAATCTTGGGCTATATAGAGGGTGAGAATTTTAAAATTCATATTATACAGGGCATAAAAGCGTAGAGAAGCGCCCTCTACTTATAATCTACAAGCAAAATCACAAAGGCTTTCGCAAAGCGGGAATCTTTTCAATGCTTTTTTAGAAAGATAGCTTCTTTCTTTAGTAAGATAGCGTCCGGAGTGTCGAATAAACAGTTTGAAAAGTATTCGACACTCCGGACGCTATCTTATTTTGTGGAAACAGTGACTTGACAGAAGAAGCCCTATTGTTTCTTGGAAGCGCAGTCACCAATCTCTTTTGGGGAACTTAATGCTTAATCATCGAAGCTTCATCTGTTCTCAAAAGATCGACTGCAAAGCAGACGGAGCATAACCACTGGCCAACTTAATCGGTTTCATCAGTTCTCAAAAGCCCGATTGCCCGTTACTTTTGCGGAGGTTATTGTTTAATCGAAGAAACTTTTGAATTTCTTGAAAATCTTTTCCTTTACCGATCCGCTTGGTTTGAAGCTGTCGGAATCGTCCCACTTCTCAAGTGTGCTCTTTTCTTCCTTACTCAAGGTTTCCGGCACATAGATACTGATGTTTACCAACAAATCACCCGTTCCGTAGCCGTTTACGCTGGGGAGTCCTTTGCCGCGAAGGCGAAGCACTTTGCCCGGTTGCGTACCGGAGTCGATTTTTACTTTAACCTTGCCGTCGATGGTGGGAATTTCTACCGCGCCGCCCAACGCTGCCGTCGGGAAACTGAGCAGAAGATTGTAGATCAGGTCGTTTTCATCGCGGATCAATTCCGGATGTGTTTCTTCTTCCACCAATATCAACAAATCGCCCGGAATACCGTTTTGCTTGCCGGCATTTCCTTTGCCTCCCATAGAAAGCTGCATGCCTTCCGCCACTCCGGCAGGTATTTTCACCGTTACCACTTCTTCGCCATAAACGATACCTTCGCCTCCACACTCTTTGCATTTGGTCTTGATGACTTTTCCTCCACCGTTACAAGTGGGGCAGGTGGATCGGGTTTGCATGGTTCCCAGAATGGTTTGCTGATTGCGGATCACTGTTCCGCTGCCTTTACAAGTCGGGCACGTTTCGGAACCGCCGTCGCCTTCCGCCCCGCTTCCGTGACAGTGATTGCAGGACACATATTTTTTCAGTTTGAATTTCTTCTCTACTCCTGTGGAAATCTCTTTCAGTGTCAGCTTCACCTTCACGCGAAGATCGCTTCCGCGATGCCGGCGTTGTTGAGTGCTTCCGCCTCCGAATCCTCCGAATCCGCTGAAGCCCCCGCTGAATCCGCCACGCCCTCCGAAGATGTCGCCGAACATGGAGAAGATGTCGTCCATAGACATTCCTTCACCGCCGAATCCTCCGAACGGACCGCCATTACCCGCAGCTCCGCTCATTCCGGCATGTCCGAACTGGTCATAGCGCGCCCGTTTGTCGGGATTACTCAATACATCGTATGCTTCCGCCGCTTCTTTGAATTTCTCTTCCGCCGACTTGTCGCCCGGATTCTTGTCGGGGTGGTATTGAATCGCTTTTTTGCGATAAGCTTTTTTTATTTCGTCTGCCGTAGCGCCCTTCGAGACCTCCAGCACTTCATAATAATCTCTTTTTGCCATTTTTTATTCAGTTATGGGAAAATTCAACGTATCGTTCGATACCAATCAACTTATTTACTCTCCGACTACTACTTTCGAATGACGGATAACCTTGTCGTTCAACGTGTAACCGGTTTGTACACAATCCAGAATTTTCCCTTTCAACTCTTCCGAAGGCGCGGGGATTACGGCGATTGCCTCATGGTAATCGGTGTCCAGCGGCTGCTCTTTCGTATCTATTACCTTTACTCCGTTCTGCCCGAGGGTAGTCATGAGTTTGTTGTAGATCAGCTCTATTCCTTCTTTCACGGCAGCTACGTCCGTAGCGGTTTCCATTGTTTTGATGGCGCGTTCAAAATCGTCGATCACCGGAAGAATACTGCCGATACTCTTTTCGCTGCCGTTCAGTATCAGTTCGGCTTTTTCTTTGAGGGTGCGTTTGCGGTAATTGTCGAATTCGGCAGACAAGCGCAAGAACTTATCTTTTTGCTCTTCAATGGTGGCCTGAGCCTCTTCCAATTCTTTTTCCAACTCTTCTTCGCGGGTCAACGGGATTTGCTCTTCCGTTTGTTGGTCTTGCGTCTCTTCTGCGGCTGCGTCGTGAGTTTCCTCAACGTTCAGCTCTTCTTCTCTCACTTTTTTTTCTTTTGGATCCATATCTTAATTTTCTTTATATTCATGCTACTGCTTTCCTCAGCAAAAACTTTGCCATTTTGGCTTTCCTGCTCGTAAAACGCCGCAAAGGTAATACTTTTATGTCAGATTGGCACATACCTTATGGCTCATTATTCATTTTAAATGACTACCTTTGCCGGCTCAAACAGAAAACAGTCAATAGTAAAATAGTAAATAGATAAGATGATTACAGTTTCAAACGTTTCGGTGCAGTTTGGTAAAAGAGTATTGTTCAATGATGTAAACCTGAAGTTTACCGCCGGTAATTGTTATGGCATCATCGGTGCCAACGGAGCAGGGAAATCAACCTTCCTCCGTACTATATACGGTGATTTGGATCCCACCACCGGAACAATTACGCAAGGACCGGGCGAACGTCTGTCCGTACTGAGCCAGGACCACTTCAAGTGGGATGCTTACACGGTGATGGACACTGTAATGATGGGCCATACCGTGTTGTGGGACATCATGAAGCAGCGCGAAGTTTTGTATGCCAAGGAGGATTTTACGGACGAAGACGGCCTGAAAGTTTCCGAGTTGGAAGAGAAATTCGCCGAGTTGGACGGATGGAATGCCGAGAGCGACGCGGCGATGCTGCTGAGCGGGCTGGGAGTGAAGGAAGACAAGCACTATACGCTGATGGGCGAGCTTAGCGGAAAAGAGAAGGTGCGTGTGATGCTGGCGCAGGCTTTGTACGGCAATCCGGACAATCTGTTGCTCGACGAGCCGACGAACGACCTGGATATGGAGACGGTGGCTTGGCTCGAAGAGTATCTTTCGAATTTCGAACACACCGTATTGGTGGTGAGTCACGACCGCCACTTCCTCGATTCCGTGTGTACGCATACCGTGGATATCGACTACGGAAAGATTAATATGTTTGCCGGCAACTATAGTTTCTGGTACGAATCGAGCCAGTTGGCCCTCCGCCAGCAGCAGAACCAGAAGGCGAAAGCTGAGGAGAAAAGAAAGGAGTTGGAAGAGTTTATCCGCCGTTTCAGCGCCAATGTTTCGAAGAGCAAGCAGACTACAAGCCGCAAGAAGATGCTCGAGAAGCTGAATGTGGAAGAAATCAAGCCTTCTTCGAGAAAGTATCCGGGAATTATTTTCACCCCCGAACGCGAACCGGGGAATCAGATACTGGAAGTGTCGGGACTAAGCAAAACGACGGAAGAGGGGGTTGTTCTTTTCAACGATGTTAATTTCAATGTGGAAAAGGGAGACAAGATTGTTTTCCTTTCGCGCAACCCTCGTGCCATGACGGCATTTTTCGAAATCATCAACGGCAATTTGAAGCCTGACGCGGGACACTTCAATTGGGGGGTGACTATCACCACGGCTTACCTGCCGCTCGACAATACGGATTTCTTCAATACCGACTTGAATCTGGTCGACTGGCTGAGCCAGTACGGCGAGGGCAACGAGGTATATATGAAAGGATTCTTGGGGCGTATGTTGTTTTCGGGAGAGGAAGTGCTGAAGAAAGTAAGCGTGCTTTCGGGAGGAGAAAAGATGCGCTGCATGATAGCCCGGATGCAATTGCGGAATGCCAACTGTCTGATTCTGGATACTCCGACCAACCATCTGGACTTGGAATCGATTCAGGCGTTCAACAATAACCTGAAGACTTATAAGGGAAACATCCTTTTCTCGTCTCACGACCATGAGTTTATCCAGACCGTGGCAAACCGTATCATCGAGCTGACGCCCAACGGAATCATCGACAAGATGATGGAATATGACGAGTACATCGCTTCCGATCACATCAAGGAGTTGAGGGCACGTATGTACGGCGAATAACGATGTCGGTGGAACGGAGCCTTTGTTTGGAGCGAACAGAGGCTCTGTTTGATTGAAAAGGAGCTTTTGTTTGGAATAAACAGAAGCTCTGTTTGATTGAAGCTAAACGTTTGCCGAAATATTCTGAAAATTTTCATTGAACCGAAAACGGATTATACGGAGCTTTACGGTAATCTTGCTGAAAACAACCGGAAATTCCGTTTAACCGAAAAGGGTTCCTTTGTTCCGGCTGAACAAAGGAACCCTTTTTATTGCTCTGCTGCATCGGACGCGTGCGTATGCTATTTCTTGTAAATCAACTTGCTGCCCGTTTCGCTTCCGAACAAGTTGTCGCCCAGCGTGGTAATCTGCTTTCCCGTCACCAATACATGGCGCAGGTTGTCGCATCCGATAAAAGCGCCGTATTCGATGGCCGTCACTTCGGGCGGGAGCGTCAATGTTCCGCAAAGCCGCCCGCAATTGCTGAATACGCGCTGACCGATGGATTTGAGGTGTTTCGGAAGTTTCACCCTCAACAGATACTTTTTCTGCGCGAACGTGAAGTCGGGGATAGCCGTCGCATTTGTACGTTCCATGTCGATGGCAACCAGATTGGGCATATAGTCGCGAATCAGTTTGAAGTCGGCATTGTCGAGCTTGCCTTCCACCGTCAGGAAATTAATAGCTTTCGGCTGCAACCCTGCTTTTAAGATCGATTCTTCCAGCGTTCCCATCATTCCCACCCGCAATGTTGCCTCTACAGGTTCTCCTTCGATGAAGGCGAAAGATTCCCACCGGTTCTTGTTGCGATACGCGTCGCTACTGCCGAGCGGTACGAAGATGGCCGTCACACTGTCTGCCAATGCCTCAGGAAGCAGGTTGGGAGGTGTCTTTTTACGTATCTGGCAGATCTTCAGGCGGGTGCATCCTTTGAAAGCGGCGTCTTCGATGTTCCGGATTTTCTCCGACAGTATCACCTTTTCCAGCGTCTCCTTTCCTTTGGTTGCCCCGTCTTTCACGTCCGAGAAAGCGTAGGCGGGTATGAAGTTGGGCATGTAGATGTAGAACTTGCCGTCGGGGTAAGTACCCGATTTGCCGGCGTACATTTTGATTTCGGCATTGGAAATGTCGAGAACTTTCAGTTGCGCGAACTCATCGCGCAGATGCCTGAAGTCTTCGGCATTCAGTTTGCCGGTGAGCGTCAGATGCGTGATGCTGTTGGCTTCCGCCTCCGTCATCATCGAAATCAAAGTTCCGGGTTTGCTCACATAAAAGGTCTTGCTCGTTTGAGCGGAGATGCCTATCGCACCGGTTGCCAGTAGCAGGCTCGTCAATAATTGCTTAATAGTCATGATAATAAGATTCTTTTACACGCAAATATAAGAAAAATAGGGAAGAAGTAGCGGTTTTTTGCGTTTTATATCTATTTTTGCGATTTAATAAACTTAACTCTGATATGGAAGAGACCGAAAGAAAGAAACTCGTATCCGGAAGCTTTGCCGTATGTATTTATTTGGCGGCTTTTATGGTGTTGCTATTCGTCTGCTCTTTGTTTTACGGCGGTATAGCCGGCGGAATCCTGCTTCTGCTGAAGGAAAACCCGGAGAATAGCGACAGCCTTTGGGTATTGTTCGTAATGGAAATAGCCCTGCTGCTGGCGGTGCTTACTTCGGTTGCCGTATTGCTTAGGATGGAGCAACGGGGATTTTCCGAACTCGGACTTTCGGTCAAAGGACGCGCCGCCGACATCGGATACGGCATGCTGATGGCTTTGTCGATATACGCCATAGGCTTCGGTCTCTGCCTCGTTACCGGTGAAGTCGAAGTGGCAGGGGTGCATTTCTCCCTCTTGTCCCTGATCGCTTCGTGGGGTTTCTATCTGTTGGTGGCGCTGGCGGAGGAGATCATGGCGCGCGGCTATCTGCTGGGGATGATGCTGAGGCACAACGTAAACAGGTTTCTTGCCCTCTTTATCTCCTCGCTGTTATTCAGCCTGTTGCATATGTTCAATCCTAACTTTGGCCTGCTGCCGATGATCAACCTCGTGCTTGCGGGTTCCCTGCTCGGAGCTTCTTTTCTTTACACCCGCAACCTCTGGTTTCCCATTTCTCTGCATCTTTTCTGGAATTGGCTGCAAGGTCCTGTGCTCGGTTATCAGGTGAGCGGCAATGAGAGGGAGGGTATACTTGACCTGCATCTGCCTCAAGAAACGGTGTGGAACGGCGGATCCTTCGGTTTCGAAGGATCGCTTATTTGCACCGTGCTCATGATTCTGGGCACGGCCGTCATCGTTCTTTGGGGAGAAAAGCGGCTACTCCTGCGGCACACCCGCCATGCTTAGCCGGATACGCTTACGTTCGGCATCGATGCCTATCACTTTCACCATCACGTGCTGATGGATGGATACCACTTCAGTGGGGTCGGAAACGAAACGCTCCGCCATTTCAGACAAGTGTACCAGCCCGTTTTCTTTGATTCCTATATCCACGAAAGCGCCGAAGTTCGTAATGTTGCCTACGATGCCCGGAAGAATCATTCCTTCGCGAAGGTCGTTCAACGTGCGGACATTCTTATCGAATTCGAACACTTTGATAGCCTTGCGCGGGTCGCGTCCCGGCTTGTCGAGCTCCTGCATAATGTCTTGCAAGGTAGGCAGCCCGACCGCAGGAGTGATGTAATCGGATATGTTTATCTTCCGGCGAAGCTCTTTATCTGCGATCAACTCGGCGACCGTACATTTCAGGTCGGCCGCCATCTGCTCCACGATGCAATAGCTCTCGGGATGCACGGCGGTGTTGTCCAGCGGATTCTTCGCCCCCGGAATGCGAAGGAAGCCTGCGCATTGTTCGAAACTCTTGGCTCCCATACGCGGCACTTTCATCAATGCCTTGCGCGAATCGAACGCTCCGTTTTCGGTGCGGTAGTCGACAATGTTCTGCGCCAGTTGCGGCCCTAATCCCGAAATGTACGTCAGCAAATGGCTGCTTGCCGTATTCAGGTTTACTCCTACCAAGTTCACACAGCTTTCTACCGTTTGGTCGAGCGCCTTTTTCAATTTATTTTGGTCTACGTCGTGCTGGTATTGTCCCACACCGATAGACTTCGGATCGATCTTCACCAGTTCCGCAAGCGGATCCATCAGGCGGCGTCCGATAGAAACCGCGCCGCGCACCGTGACATCGTAGTCGGGAAATTCGTCGCGCGCCGTTTTCGATGCCGAATAAACGGAGGCTCCCTGTTCGCTCACTGCGAATACCGGAATCTGGCGGTCGAATGTCTGCCGGCGTATAAAGTCTTCGGTTTCGCGTCCGGCTGTTCTGTTGCCTATGGCTATAGCCTCTATGCGGTAAGCCTCCACCATCTTGCGGAGCCTCGACGCCGCTTCCCCTGTTTTGCCTACGGGAGGGTGGGGGTAGATGTTTTCGTTATGCAGAAGATTGCCTTGCTCATCCAGGCAAACCGCCTTGCAGCCGGTGCGGAAACCGGGGTCGATGGCTAACACGCGCTTCTGTCCCAACGGAGACGCCAGAAGAAGCTGCCGCAAGTTCTCCGCGAATACGCGGATGGCTTCATCGTCGGCTTTCTCTTTCGACTGTCCGGCAAATTCCGTTTCGATGGAAGGCTTGAGCAATCGTTTGTAAGCATCGGCAACCGCCTCGCTCACCTGGCGGCTGCATTCGTTGTCGCCACGAACGAACTGCCGCTCCAGACGCTCGGTGCAGGCATCGTCATCAGGATTTATGGAGACTCTGAGCAGACCTTCCGATTCCGCCCGGCGAACGGCCAGCAAGCGGTGCGAAGAACAACGTTTCAAGGGTTCGGAGAAGTCGAAGTAATCCCGGTATTTGACTGCTTCTTCCTCTTTTCCCTTCACCACCTTGGCGGTAATCGCGGCTTGCCTGCCGAATTGATGACGTACGGCGTTGCGCGCCCGTTCGTCTTCGTTCACCCGTTCGGCGATGATATCGCGCGCGCCTTTCAACGCGTCTTCGGCATCTTTCACCTCTCCTTTCACGAAAGCCGATATTTTTGCCGAGAGATTGCCCTCTCTTTGCAGCATCAATAGGGTAGCGAGCGGTTCCAAACCCTTCTGCCGGGCAATCTCCGCACGGGTTTTCCGCTTCGGCTTGAAAGGCAGATAAATGTCTTCCAACTCCGTCGGGCTCCATGTGTCGCGGATTCGTTTCTCGAGTTCCGCAGTCAGTTTGCCTTGTTGGTCGATGGTGCTCAACACGGTTTCTTTACGTTTGGCTATTTCGCATAGCTTATCGTATTGTTCTTTGATGTGCTCTATCTGCACTTCGTCCAGACCGCCCGTCGCTTCTTTCCGGTAACGGCTGATGAAAGGAACGGTAGCGCCTTCTTCCAGCAGGCGAAGGGTGTTTCCGACCTGCTTCTCCGCTATGTTCAATGCTTCGGATATCTTTTGATGAAATAATTCCATAACGCTTTTTCTATGTAAATGAATCACAAAAGTACGCATAAATCTTTTACGAACGGTAAGTTTGGTTATATTTGCGTTAGGTTTTTAATATTGATGAATCTCTGAATTGAAATTGATGATACGATGAATCGAATAGCGTTTGTTTATCTCTGGCTGCTTTCTCTTGTGTTTACGGCGGCGGCGCAAGAAAAGACCGTGAATCTGAAAATAGTGCAGACGAGTGATGTCCACGGCAATTATTATCCTTATGATTTTATCACCCGCACGGGGTGGGAGGGCAGCCTTGCCCGCGTGCATTCTTTCGTGAAGCAGGAGCGGGAGTGCTATAAAGACAATTTGTTGCTGTTCGACAACGGAGATATTCTGCAGGGGCAGCCTACGGCATACTACTATAATTTCATCGATACGGTTTCGCCGCATCTCTGTGCCGAAATAATGAACTATATGGGGTATGACGCCGGCAATATGGGAAACCATGATGTGGAAACCGGGCATGCCGTGTTCGACCGTTGGGTGGAGAGCTGTCGGTTCCCCATATTGGGAGCCAACATAGTCGATTTGTCTACCGACGAACCGTATCTTCCTCCGTATAAAGTTTTCGAACGCGAAGGAGTGAAAGTCGCTCTTCTGGGCATGATTACTCCCGCCGTGCCGGTGTGGCTCCCCGAAAACTTATGGAAAGGACTGCGCTTTGACGATATGGAAGAAACCGCGCGCCGCCGGATGAACGTAATCCGGGAGAAGGAAAAACCGGATGTGGTGATCGGCCTGTTTCATGCGGGACAGCGGGAAGAACCTCCGATGCCGGGAGAATGCAATGAGAACGCTTCGTTGCAAGTGGCGAGGAACGTGCCCGGATTCGATGTTGTGCTGATGGGGCACGACCACATGCGGGAGTGCAGAAAGGTTGTAAATGTGGACGGCGATTCGGTGTTGGTGATGAATCCTGCCAACAATGCTCTGGTTGTGTCTGCCGTAAGCATCGCTTTGACGTTGGAAAACGGCAAAGTGAAGACCAAGAAAATAGAGGGAAGCCTTGCGGATATGAGGAACTACGAGGCGGACGAGGATTTTATGCGGTATTTCGACGGGCAATACCAAGCCGTCGGCAAGTTCGTTTCGAAGAAAATAGGAAAAGCCGAGAGAACGATATCCGCGCGTTCTGCCTTTTTCGGTCCTTCGAGCTTTGTAGACTTTATCCATTCCTTGCAGCTTGCCATCAGCGGAGCGGATATTTCGTTCGCGGCTCCGCTCTCGCCGAACGCCGAAATAAAAAAGGGAGATTTATACGTCAGCGACATGTTCAACTTGTATAAGTACGAGAATCTGCTTTACGTGATGCGACTGTCGGGGCAGGAAATCAAGGATTATCTGGAGGAGTCGTACTACTTGTGGACCAACCGGATGAACTCGCCCGACGACCATCTGTTGTGGTTTAAAGAGCCGCGTGGCAACGACTCTGCAAAGCGGTCGGCATTGCAGAACTACAGTTATAACTTCGATTCGGCGGCGGGTATCATTTATACGGTCGACGTCAGACAGCCTAAAGGAAAGAAAATACATATTGTCGGTATGGCGGACGGAACCCCGTTTTCTTTCACCAAACATTATAAAGTGGCATTAAACTCGTATCGGGGAAACGGCGGAGGCGAATTATTGACCAAAGGAGCGGGCATACCGAAGGAAAAACTTGACGAACGCAGGCTCTTTTCTACCGACAAAGACTTGAGGTTTTACCTGATGAAATACATCGAGAAAGCAGGAATCGTTGATCCGAAGCCTTTGAATCATTGGACGTTTATTCCCGAAGAGTGGACACTTCCTGCCGCTAACCGCGATCGGGAATATTTGTACGA
This sequence comes from Bacteroides pyogenes DSM 20611 = JCM 6294, assembly GCF_000428105.1. Taxonomy (GTDB): domain Bacteria; phylum Bacteroidota; class Bacteroidia; order Bacteroidales; family Bacteroidaceae; genus Bacteroides; species Bacteroides pyogenes. Next base: position 27,886 of record NZ_ATZH01000035.1, read on the forward strand.
TGATGGTCGATAAGTAGGTATAATTGTTCTTTCTAACTGATAATCTCTTGTATGGGTAGGCGAATGATTTTATTATTGGTATCTTTGACCTAAAAAATAAGAGTTTATGAATGTTCAAAGTGTTCCGAAGATAGGGATTTCTTCTGTTTTTCATTCCAAGCGTGTAGACCCGGCGAATATTGAGTTTGTGGACAACGATATGGCTCTATTCGATACGGAGAGTATACTTTCTTTATTCGACGGACCGAGTAAATTGGAGGTTCTGAGTATCGGACTTTGCCTGGAAGGACGTACTATACTTAATCTTAATCTTCGCGAGTATGAATTGGTTCCGGGACGTATGGTGGTGATTTTACCGAATCAGATAATGGAATATCGGAGAGAGAGCGATGGATTTCGAGGTATCTTCCTTGCTGTTTCAATGAATATGCTGGAGTTGTTGCCGCAAATCAGGAATATGCTGTCGCTTTTTCTGTATCTGAAAGATTATCCGTGTCTTGATCTTACTATCGAAGAACAAATGCTTGTGAAAGAATATTACGCTTTCATCAGAAAACGTTTGAAAGACAAGCAGAATGCTTATCGGAGGGATTTGGCATTCGGATTGATGCAAAGTTTCTTCTTTGAGCTGTACAGTATTTTTCACGATCATACTCCGGTTGTTTCTCGTTCGCCTAAAAACAAAAGCCGTAAAGAATATATATTCGAGCGGTTTTATGAGTCGCTGGTTCATTTCTATCAATCGGAGCGCAGTGTGAAGTTTTATGCCGATCAGTTGTGTCTGACTCCGAAACACTTATCGGGCGTAGTAAAGAGTGTGAGCGGGAAAACGGTGGGAGAGTGGATCGATGAATTTGTCATCCTCGAAGCGAAAGCGCTTCTGAACTCTTCTAACTTGAACATTCAGGAAATTGCCGATCAGCTTAATTTTGCCAATCAATCTTTCTTTGGAAAATATTTTAAGCATTACACCGGCATGTCTCCGAAAGAATACCGTAAAAGCAGATAGCGGAAATGAATTCCGCTCATGCTGCGATGTGTTTATAAAACACCCGAACGTACCCGGCTCAGTGTTTCGGGTGTCATCAATAAGTACGAAGCGATGTTTGCCAACGGCGCGCGTTTGATAATCTCCGGATGTCTTTCGAATAAAAGATGGTATCGCTCGCGCGCGGATTCGAATCGCCATGAATCGGCTTTGATTTGCGAGGTGATTAACGAGTGCTCCAGTATTTTACGGTAGAACATGTCTACTTCCGGATTCTCTTTTGTCAGCTTCTGAAGCGTCGCGTAAGGGAACTGATAAATTACGGCCGCCTCCAAAGTCTCTACCATAAGGCGGGTGGGTTCTTGTTTCAAGAAACTTTCAATGCACATCAATATGCACCCTTCGTACGAGAAATGTTCGGTGACGTCTTTCCCGTTTTTATAATAATATTGTCGGAGCATGCCTTTGCCCACGAAGATAATTTCACGGGCTATTTCCCCTTCGTTGAGGGCGATTATACCTTTAGGGAGGTCTTTGCGTATCAGGATGCTTTCTATCAACCGCCGCCCTTCCGCGCTCATTTCCGGAAACCGGGAGTTTACAACGGCGTTTACCGTATCTCTTAATAATGTATCCATTTGATTATTCAGTCATATTGTGCGCAAAATTACTAAAACGATTGACATAAATCAAGCCGGTTTTGAAAAGAAGAGAGAAAAGGAAAGCTTAGAGTGTAGATAAGCATATTTTAAAAACGCGTATCCATTCAGATTCACGTAAAGAATAAAGCTCCGTTACATGTTTCTGGATGAATGCGCGTTTAATAATGTGAGCGTCCGATTGTTTTGTCGGACTTTTTTTATTCCGTTATATTCGGCGGTTGCCTTAGAGGATGTTCATTCCTTCTAAAGTAAGTTTGACTATAAAGAGGGTGAAAATAACCCACATCGTGAGTGATATTTGTCTCACTCTGCTGCTCAAAGCTTTGAGGATGACGAATGACAGCATTCCGAAAACGATTCCGTTGGCGATGCTGAACGAAAAAGGCATCATGACGATGGTGAGGAAAGCGGGGAATGATTCCGACAAATCGTTGAAGTTAATTTTCAAAACAGAGCTTATCATGAACAGTCCGACAATAATCAGTGCCGGAGCGGTGGCTGCTGCCGGAACCATCAGAAACAGCGGGGCAAGCAGCAGCGACAAGGCGAACATCATGGCGGTAGACAGCGAAGTGAGTCCGGTACGTCCGCCCGAAGCGACTCCCGAAGTGCTTTCCACAAACGAAGTAACCGTACTTGTACCGAGAATGGCGCCTACGGTAGTTCCCAAAGCATCGGCAAACAAGGCTTTTTTAATCTGAGGGAAATTGCCTTCTTCATCCAATAAGTTGGCTTTCGACGCAACTCCCAGCAAGGTTCCGATGGTGTCGAACAGATTCACAAAGAGGAATGTGAACACCACAATCAGCATGTCGAGTGAGAAAAGGTGTTTCCATTCAAAACTCATGAACACCGGAGATATGTCGGGGGGCAACGAAAAAATCCCCTCTTCGGGCAACTTCACAAGGCCGAGGAATACGGCGAATATGGTCGATGCGATGATGCCGATGAGGAAAGAACCGTGCACATTCTTAATGAAAAGCACGGCAGTGACCGCCAGCCCCAATAGAGCCACCCAAATGTGCGGATCGGACATGCTACCCATAGAAACCATCGTGTTGGGATTCTTCACAATCAGCCCGGCGTTTTGCATACCGATCAGCGCGATGAAAAGTCCGATTCCAACGGGAATGGCATCCTTTATCGACTTGGGAATGGTGTTGACAATCATTTCCCGGATGTTGCAGGCGGTCAGGACGAGAAAGATGATACCCTCGATGAACACCGCCGTTAAAGCCATCTGCCAAGAATATCCCAACCCGAGGACAACCGAAAAAGCGAAAAAACTGTTTAAACCCATTCCCGGTGCCTGCGCGATGGGAAGATTGGGAATCAGCGCCATGAACAAAGTTCCTGCCACGCTGGCGATAGCTGTTGCGGTGAACAGCGCTGCGCGGTCCATACCTGCCTGACTCAAGATGTTTGGGTTTACTACCAGAATGTACGACATTGTCAGAAACGTAATAATGCCTGCGACAATTTCCGTGCGTACGTTCGTTTTGTGTTCTTTTAGCTTAAAAAGTTTTTGTAACATGGGTTTATAGTATTATGGAATAAAAAAAAGCTATTTACGAAAAAGGTAAATAGCTATTTAAAAGATTGTAGTGGGTACGGGAATCGAACCCGTATTGCATGCGTGAGAGGCATGTGTCCTAACCGTTAGACGAACCCACCGGATAAACCGTATTGTATCATTTCTGTAAGCTTTGTTGCCTTTTAGGAAACGTGACAATCGCTTTTTTCGATAACGGATGCAAATGTAGACCATACTTTTGATATATGCAAGTCTTCAGACCTGTTTTTTTACCACACGAATGTTGTTTTTTCTACTTCAGCAAATCGGATTCTCATTTTTCTTATGTACCGCCAGGCTATGAAAAGCGGGATATATGATTAAAAGAAAACCAAACGCGATTCTTGCTTTTTAAAAGCCCGCCGCCTTTTTAAAAAAGCCCGCCGTGTTTGATTTCAAAGCCCGCCGCCTTTTTTTCAAAGCCCGCCGTGTTTTTTTCAATCCTCGCACAGCTTGTTCGGTTCATAAATAAAAAAACCGCCAAGTAATTATACCGGCGGGATTTTCTTTGTTTGTTTTCTTTATGTTTTGCGGAAGCTGGGGGATTCGAACCCCCGGTACGGTTACCCGTACGTCAGTTTAGCAAACTGGTGGTTTCAGCCACTCACCCAAACTTCCTTTGAACTTGCATTTTCTCTCAAATGCGGTGCAAATATAGAAGTATCTTTTGGACTACGCAAATCTTTTAGCATGATTTTTTATCTTATTTCGTCAATAACAAGATAAACGGCTAAGTCTCAAATGTTAAAAACAGGTATTTATTATTTAGGCAAATTCCTCCCGTCCGATAGGGATTTTCAGTTTCAAGGGGAAAATTCATCTTTTACCTTTGTCGTATCCAAAAAAGAATAATGACATAACAACCATAAAAATAAAGGAGTATGAGAACGAAGAATTTTAAATACTGGGGAATAGCCTTAATGGCTATGTTGGTGATAGGGCTGACATCCTGCGATGTCGAAGTCGCCACTTTTTACGATGACGATAATATAGGTGGAGGTTATTACAATCGTTCTTCCGAATTGTGCAGCCGGACGTGGGTGAGTTTTTATATCGATGCTGAAGGGAATCACTGCCGGCAAGAGTTGGATTTTTATATGAACCGCACAGGAGTCGACTTTATTCGTGTGGAATATCCCGATGGATATGTGAAAGTATTGGAGAATCATTTCCGTTGGAATTGGGATAACTATGCGCAGACCTCCCTTCGAATGGTTTACGGTCCGAAAGATGTTTCTTTCCTTGATGGCGTTTACATCGGTGGCAACCGATTGACCGGATATTTGGACGGGCGGGATAATTATGTAGAGTATAGAGGAAAATGATAACATTCGTTGTTTCAAGAAGATAACCTGAGACCTTAGGCGGAGGGTGCAAAATGGAAACGAAAAGCTTTGAACGCGGCTAAATAGTTTCTATCTTTGCACTCTACATTTATTACAAATTGTACATGGAATGGTTATATAGCTTATTTATCGAACATTCTGCTTTACAGGCTGTTGTAGTTATCTCATTAATATCAGCCATTGGGTTGGGCTTGGGGAAAGTGCATTTCTGGGGGATTTCCCTGGGAGTCACTTTTGTTTTTTTTTGCAGGAATTCTGGCAGGCCATTTCGGACTTTCCGTCGATCCGCAGATGTTGAATTATGCGGAAAGCTTCGGGTTGGTTATTTTTGTTTATTCCCTTGGTTTGCAAGTCGGTCCCGGTTTCTTCAGCTCTTTCAGGAAAGGCGGAATGACATTGAATATGCTTGCTCTGGGGGTTGTTCTTTTGGGTACTTTAATGACGGTTATAGCCGCTTATACTACGGGAGTTTCTCTGCCCGACATGGTGGGGATACTCTGCGGAGCGACGACTAACACGCCTGCTTTGGGAGCTGCTCAACAAACATTGGTACAAATGGGAATGCCGAGCAATTCGCCTGCTTTAGGATGTGCGGTGGCATATCCGATGGGTGTGGTAGGCGTAATTTTAGCCATTCTTTTTCTCCGTAAATTACTCACGCGTCCCGAAGACTTGGAAATAAGGGAAAAAGATGATACGAATAAAGTATATGTTGCCGCTTTCCAAATTCATAACCCTGCCGTTTTTAATAAAAGTATTAAAGATATTGCAAGCATGAGCTATCCTAAGTTCGTGATTTCCCGTTTGTGGAGAGACGGACATGTGAGTATCCCTACATCGGAAAAAATATTGAAAGAAGGAGACCGCTTGCTCGTCATTACATCAGAGAGAGACGTGATGGCGTTGACCGTGCTTTTCGGTGAACAGGAAAGCACCGATTGGAATAAAGAAGATATCGACTGGAATGCCATTGACAGTGAATTGATTTCCGAACGTATTTTGGTGACTCGCACCGAACTTAACGGGAAAAAACTGGGTTCGCTTCGCCTGAGAAACCATTACGGCATTAATATCAGCCGGGTGTATCGTTCGGGCGTACAATTGTTGGCTACACCGGAATTGCGGCTCCAACTCGGCGACCGGCTGACCGTAGTGGGGGAGGCGGCAGCTATACGAAATGTGGAAAAAGTGTTGGGGAATGCCGTCAAAAGTTTAAAGGAACCCAATCTTGTAGTGGTATTTATCGGTATTGTCTTGGGGTTGGCTTTGGGGGCTATCCCGTTTTCTATTCCGGGCATCAGCACGCCTGTAAAATTGGGGCTGGCAGGCGGTCCGATAATTGTAGGTATCTTGTTGGGAACTTTCGGTCCTCGCTTGCACATGATTACGTATACTACCCGAAGTGCCAATTTAATGCTTCGCGCATTGGGACTTTCGATGTATTTGGCTTGCCTCGGTTTGGATTCCGGCGCCCATTTTTTTGAAACGGTAATCCGTCCTGAAGGTCTCTTGTGGATTGGATTAGGCGCCGGGTTGACTATTATTCCGGTTTTATTGGTAGGTTTTGTCGCTTTCAAATTCATGAAAATCGATTTCGGCAGCGTATCCGGGATGCTGTGTGGCAGTATGGCCAATCCGATGGCGTTGAATTATGCCAATGATACCATCCCGGGCGATAATCCTTCTGTAGCTTATGCTACTGTATATCCATTGTGTATGTTCTTGCGGGTAATTATTGCGCAAGTCTTGTTGATGTTTCTATTGGGTTGACCTCTATGATGTGTTAATAAAGCGTAATAAACGACCAAATCCTGAACATCTTTTTACGCCAATTCTTATATCATAAATTAACATACTATAAAACCCTAACAACTTATGACTGCCCAAAGTAATATAACATCTGAAAGTATTGAAAGCGATCTTCGCTATTTGCAGCTATTGTCCCGGAGTTTTCCTACAATAGCCGATGCAAGTACGGAAATTATCAATCTGGAAGCGATTTTAAATTTACCAAAGGGTACTGAACACTTCCTGACTGATATACATGGTGAATATGAAGCTTTTCAGCATGTGCTGAAAAACGCTTCCGGATCAGTGAAAAGAAAAGTCAACGAGATTTTCGGCAATACATTGAGAGAAGCCGAGAAGAAAGAGCTTTGCACGTTGATTTATTATCCGGAAGAGAAGATTCAACTGGTGAAAGCCGGAGAAAAGGATTTGGACGACTGGTATTTGATCACGTTGAACCAGTTGGTAAAAGTTTGTCAGAACGTATCTTCCAAATATACCCGCTCTAAAGTTCGTAAGTCTTTACCCCCCGAATTCTCTTACATTATTCAGGAGTTGCTGCACGAGTCATCGGTCGAGCCGAATAAGCACGCATATATCGATGTGATAATAAAGACGATAATTTCAACCAGGCGGGCGGATAATTTTATCATTGCGATGTGCAACTTGATTCAGCGGCTGACGATTGATTCGTTGCATATTGTAGGAGACATTTATGACCGTGGCCCGGGGGCGCACATTATTATGGACACTTTGTGCAATTATCATAATTTCGACATTCAATGGGGAAATCATGATATTCTTTGGATGGGAGCCGCATCGGGGAATGACAGTTGTATTGCGAATGTAATTCGTATTTCTATGCGTTACGGCAATTTGTCTACGCTTGAAGACGGATATGGTATCAACTTGCTTCCGTTGGCCACATTCGCCATGGATACTTACGCCGATGATCCATGTACGGTATTTACTCCTAAAATGAGTTTTGCCGATGCATCTTACAATGAAAAGACAGTACGCCTGATTACTCAGATGCATAAAGCTATCGCCATTATCCAGTTTAAACTGGAGGCTGCTATTATCGATCGTCGTCCTGAGTTCGGCATGGAAAATAGAAAATTGCTGCACAAAATAGATTTTGAAAAAGGGGTTCTCGTGTACGAAGGAAAGGAATATCCGTTGCAGGATACAAATTTTCCGACAATAGACCCTGCCGACCCCTATCGGCTGACTGAAGAAGAACAAGAATTAATGGACAAAATTCACTCTTCGTTTATGAATAGCGAAAAGCTGAAAAAGCATATGCGCTGTTTGTTCACTTACGGAGGAATGTATCTGTTGTGCAATTCGAATTTGCTTTATCATGCCTCTGTCCCCATGAACGAAGACGGAAGTTTCAGGCATGTAAAAATACGCGGTAAAAAATATTGGGGGCGTAAATTGTTGGAAAAATCAGACCAACTGATTCGCATCGCTTATTTTGATGAAGAGAGTGAAGAGGACAAAGCTTATGCCATGGACTTTATCTGGTATATGTGGTGTGGTCCTGACGCTCCGTTGTTCGATAAAAATAAAATGGCGACTTTTGAACGCTATTTTATTGCCGATAAAGAGTTGCATAAGGAAAAGAAAGGACATTATTACACATTACGCAATCAGGAAGAAATTTGTAATAAGATCTTAGAAGAGTTCGGCGCTTCGGGACCTCATTCTCATATCATCAATGGACACGTGCCTGTAAAGACTATCAAAGGTGAACAACCGATAAAAGCCAATGGTAAGCTTTTTGTAATCGATGGGGGATTCTCGAGAGCCTATCAGCCGGAAACAGGAATCGCCGGCTATACGCTTGTATATCATTCTCACGGTTTGCAACTAGTGCAGCACGAGCCATTCCAATCAAGACAGAAGGCTATAGAGGAAGGCCTCGACATTAAGTCTATCAGCTTCGTGCTTGAGCTAAACTCTCAGCGCATGATGGTGAAAGATACTGATAAGGGGAAAGAGCTGATAATGCAAATCCAGGATTTGAAAAAGTTGCTCGTTGCTTACCGTACAGGATTGATTAAAGAGAAAATATAAGTCCTCCTTCTATAATCGGTCTTTTGTCATAATTGCCGGAACGATTATAGTAGCGTGTAAGACCATACCCACCGGTGCCGAATAATCCGAATTTTTCCGTGAGCTGATACTCCAGATTGACGCGTGCCTGCAAAGCATACAGACGTCGGGGTATCAGTTCGTCTTTGTTGTCGAAAGCTTCGATGTGCTCATAACCTAAGTCACTGCTGACGGAAAGTTTTTTATAGAGTGGAAGAGCCAATCCCGCCCGATAGGAAGCGGTAGCCGAAAACTTATCGTTCAGATGTCTGCGTTGGGTTCCCAATCCGATAATCGTATAGAATAGTTGATTCTTGAAACGGACTCCTATATTGGCAATCGTAGTGTTTCCTCCATAGAGCATCATTTGGATTTTGGTATCGGGATTTGCATTTACCAAACCTATTTGAAAACCTTTCATCTCCTCTTTGTAGTAGTTTAAAATGCCGATTTGCAGACCATGTACTTTAGTAGCATAATTGCATAACCCGATTTGTACTCCGTTCATTGCATTGCCTGCTATATTTCCTATGCCGCCTATTTGCGCCCCGTTGACGCTTTTGCCGTTTACATTTAGAAAGCCGGATGCCATTAAACCGTTCATATTTTCACCTGTAATGTTTGCCAATCCCGAAAGTTGAATGCCGGAAGTTCTTTCTCCGCTCACATTTATTCCCCCACTGATTGCCAATCCCGCAACACGATCTCCCCCGATATTGATAAGTCCTGATAAAACAACTCCTGTAACGTCCTGCCCGGTAATATTTACCAGACCGCTTGCGGAAACTCCGGTCATTTTTCTTCCGTTGATATTGGTGATTCCGGAAAACTGAATACCTTTCATATCATTGGCTATTATATTTGCTATGCCCGAAAGCTGTACACCTCTGACATCTGTCTGAACAACGCTTCCCAAAATGTTTATTCCCATCCCTTTAAGCCGGTTCATATTTGTAAGAACACCGAGGTTCAGATAGCTGGTTTGCGTACTGTCCACAGGCTGAGTACTGATGTCTTTCCACAGAGAAAGATTGATTCCGGCGCTTTTATTCTGAGCCGATAAACAAGCGGCAGCCATTAGAATAGCTGCCGTACATATTGTTTTACTTACCTTCATCTTAGTTATATTTAATACATTTAACGGTATTTCCCAAGCATAAAATTTATCCTTTTGCTTCTTGGTATAGATACCGCTTAATACTCTTTTTCGGGGTCTTTTCAAACTCTTCGGGATATATCTTCATTTTAGATATCTGACTGTATGCCGGTAATATTTCGTTCAGCGCCAAACGGTTTTCTTCCATTACCCGTTCGATATCGCTGTTTCGCAGACCGTGTGCAAAGGCTTCATCGAAGTCGGGATAAACAAGTCCTACCAATTTTTCGTTCTGCTGTACGATGATGCTTTCAGCTACGTATGGTAAGTTGTTCAATTTATCTTCTATCTCTTCCGGATAAATATTTTGTCCGCTGGCACTAAGCAGCATGTTTTTACTCCGACCTTTGATTGTGACGTTTCCTTCGGCATCAATCAATCCCAAATCGCCGGTATGAAGCCAACCGTCTTTGTCAATTACTTGCTGGGTGGCTTCTTCGTTTTTGTAATACCCTACCATCATGTTCGGACCCTTGCAAATGATTTCTCCCACAATATTTTCAGGATCGGGCGAAAGTACCTTTACTTCCATACGAGGAGCCGATTTTCCGCAAGAACCTCGTTTGAATCTTGTCCAATCTTCATAGCAAATAATCGGACCGCACTCTGTCATTCCGTATCCTACCGTATAAGGAAAGTCGATCATCTTCAGCAATTGCTCCACTTCTTGGTTGAAAGCAGCTCCGCCTACAATTACTTGTACGAAATTTCCGCCGAAACCCTTGATCATCTCGTTACGTACGGTTGCTTTTATCTTGTCGTTAATGAAAGGAACTTTCAAGAGCAATTTCATCGTAGGAGTCTCTAATTTAGGCAGTACGTTTTTCTTGATAATTTTCTCGATAATCAACGGCACGGCTACAATGAGTTTCGGCTTGATTTCCGCAAAAGCCTGGAAAATAATTTTTGGGCTGGGCATGCGTGTCAAGAAGTAAATCTGGCATCCGGCGGAAAACTCATATAGGAATTCAAAAGCCAAACCGTACATATGAGCCATTGGCAGCATGGATACGATTTTGTCTCCTGCTTCTAACGAAAGCACCTCAAAAGCAAATTTAGTGTTCGACCATAGGCTTCGATAAGGAAGCATGACTCCTTTGGAGTAACTTGTAGTACCTGAGGTATAGTTGATTACTGCAAGCTCCTCAGGCTGATCTTTATGGTAATCAATATGTTCTTTGCGGAAATTTTTCGGATATTTTTTTCCGAACATTTCATTCAGATGTTCACGCGCATGCGTGAGACGTTCGGTACGGGAAACCAATACGCTGAAATCTGTCATCAACAGAATTCCTTCAAGCAAAGGCATAGCGGACTCGTTGAGGTTTTCCCAAATCATATCTCCTACAAATAGCAATTTGGCTTCGGAGTGATTGACTATATTATGTACATTATCGGCTTTGAATTCGTGGAGAATGGGAACAATAACCGCACCGTATGTCAGTGTTGCCAGAAAGGTTACTCCCCAATGGGAACTGTTTCGTCCGCAAACGGCTATTTTATCTCCCTTGCGGATACCGCTTTCTTCAAATATAATGTGGAGTTTTTCAATTTTGCGGGCTACATCTTTATACTGTAGGGTGGCGCCTTTATAGTCTGTCAAGGCATCTAAATCCCAATGGTTCTTAATACTGTTTTCTACGTAAGCTATAAAACTTTGTTCCATTGTTTTGCACATTCTGTTTTAAACTGTGCAAAGATAGTATTATTAAATTAATAATGAAAAAATATAGAATTAAAATGAATTTGATTCCGAATATTCTTTCGTAAGTTGTTACTGCAAATACCATTCGTATATTTTCCGGACACCTTCTTCTATTTCGATTTGATGATGCCAACCTAATGCATGAAGTTTAGACGGGTCGGTAAGTTTGCGCATCGTTCCGTCGGGTTTGCTCCTATCGAAGGTTATTAACCCTTTATATCCCACAGTTGTAGCAATTTGTTCCGCTAATTCCCGTATGCTGATTTCTTTTCCGGTTCCGATGTTGATATGACAGTTTCGAATTTCTTTTTCATTTTCGTTGTACGTATCTTTAAAATCGACATGCTCCATTACGAACACGCTGGCGTCCGCCATTTCCTCACTCCATAGAAACTCCCGAAGGGGAGTACCCGTACCCCATAAAGTTACTTCAGTTTTACTAATGCCGTATTTGTTTAAAACAGCATATATTTTCTCCTGAGAACTTTCTCCATCGACCCCTTCTATCGGTCGTTTGCTTAAATCTTTGCGTATAGCTTCCCAATTCCCTTCTTTCAGGCAGTGCGCCAAATGTATTTTTCGAATCATGGCGGGAAGCACATGGCTGCGCTCAAGGTCGAAATTATCATTGGGACCATATAGATTGGTCGGCATTACAGCGATGTAGTTTGTGCCATATTGCAGGTTAAAGCTCTCGCACATTTTAAGTCCTGCTATTTTAGCAATTGCGTATGGCTCGTTTGTATATTCCAGTGAAGAAGTGAGAAGCGCATTTTCTTTCATGGGTTGCTCGGCATCGCGTGGGTAAATACAGGTACTTCCCAAGAAGAGTAATTTTTTTACATGATGTCGGAAACTTTCGCCTATAACGTTCTGCTGAATTTGTAGATTTTTGAAGATAAAATCGGCCCGATAGGTACTGTTTGCCATAATTCCCCCTACAAAAGCTGCCGCAAGGAAAACGTATTCCGGGCGTTCTTTATCGAAAAAACGACGTACAGCTACTGCATCCAGTAAATCCAACTCTCTATGGTTGCGTCCTATTAAATTGGTATATCCTTTTTCATGAAGGTTTTTCCAAATAGCGGAACCTACAAGTCCCAGATGTCCCGCTACATATATTTTTGCGTCTTTTTCCATGATTGATTAATGTTTACCGGCAATCATGCGTTTCACCTTTTCCATATCGTGTCTGACCATCACTTTAACCAAATCTTCAAATGAGGTTTTTCGGGGGTTCCATCCTAATACTGTCTTTGCCTTTGTAGGATCTCCCAACAATTGTTCCACTTCTGCCGGACGGAAGTATTTCGGGTCTACCTCGACCAATGCTTTTCCTGTAGCCACATCAAATCCTTTTTCATCGACACCTTTACCTTCCCAACGGATTTCGATTCCGGCCTCTTTGAAAGCCAATGTGGCAAACTCGCGTACAGTATGCATTTCTCCGGTGGCAATTACAAAATCTTCGGGAGTATGGTGCTGAAGCATCAGCCACATACATTCGATGTAATCTTTTGCATATCCCCAGTCGCGAAGGGCATCCAGATTTCCCAAATATAATTTATCCTGTTCACCTTGGGCTATTCGGGCTACCGCCAATGTTATTTTGCGGGTTACGAAAGTCTCTCCGCGGCGTTCGCTCTCGTGATTGAATAAAATACCGTTTACCGCGAACATGCCGTAACTTTCTCTGTAATTTTTAGTAATCCAGAACCCATACTGTTTGGCTACGCCGTATGGGCTGCGCGGATAAAAAGGAGTCGTTTCTTTTTGAGGAACTTCTTGCACCTTGCCGAATAATTCGGAAGTGGAAGCCTGATAAATGCGGGTTTTCTTTTCCAGTCCCAATATCCGTACGGCTTCAAGCATACGCAGTGTGCCGATTGCGTCGGTTTCGGCAGTATATTCAGGAACGTCAAAAGACACTTTTACATGACTTTGCGCTGCTAAATTGTATATCTCGTCCGGTTGAATTTGTTGGATAATACGTATCAACGAACTGGAATCTGTCATGTCGCCATAATGAAGATTAATGGTACGTTTTTGTTTCATGTCACGCACCCATTCGTCGAAATATAAATGCTCAATCCGGCCTGTATTGAAAGAGGAAGAACGGCGGAGAATTCCGTGAACCTCATAGCCTTTTTGCAAAAGAAATTCAGCAAGAAAAGAACCGTCTTGACCTGTGATACCTGAAATAAGAGCTTTTTTCATACGCTAATTATTTTGTTTGAGTATTTGTTGCAAATGTCGCTAATTGCTGTTAGATACGCAAGATTCTTTATGTTTATTTCTTAAGAGAATTCCTTTGGAGAATGTTTTTTCAAGACTTCTGGTGAGAAGTTGTTTACTGTAGCAAACTGCTTTTTCCCCATTACTCTGTCGATAATCAGAGCGATGGCTCCGTCGCCTGTTACATTGCAAGCTGTTCCGAAACTATCCATGGCAATATAAAGCGCAATCATTAATGCCTGTGCCGATTCGTCGAACCCCAACATCGATTGCAGGATTCCCAACGCTGCCATGATGGCTCCTCCAGGAACTCCCGGTGCGGCCACCATTGTTATGCCCAACATAAATATGAAGCCCGCAAACATGGGAAAGTTGAACGGCATTCCTTGCATCATCATCAGCGCAAGTGCGCAGGCAACAATTTTAAGGGTGCTCCCCGAAAGATGTATTGTGGCACAAAGTGGTATTACGAAACCTGCGATATCGGCAGATACTCCGTTCTTTTTTGTTTGCTCTAAAGTGACGGGAATGGTGGCGGCCGAAGATTGAGTACCTAACGCTGTGAAATAGGCAGGCATCATTCGACATAAAAGCCGGAACGGATTCTTATGTACAAAAAGAGATGCAATGACATATTGCAAAATCAGCAAAAAAATATGTAGAATGAAAATGACACCTATGATTTTGATGAAAACCATCAAAATGGAAAAAACCTGTCCGGAATGTGTCATATTCAGAAAGATACCGAATATGTAGAGTGGAAGCAACGGAAGAATGACTGCGCTTATCATACGAATAATTATTTCCTGGAAATCACGCGCTACGTTTTTCAATGCTTCTGTATTTAATGAGGCGAGTCCCAAACCTAATGTGAAAGCGAAAATAAGCGCTGTCATCACATTCATCAACGGAGGAATGGAGACAGAAAAATATGGCAGTACTCCTTGCGCTTCACTCACTTCTTCCAAAGGAACATCAGTCTGAATGAGAGAAGGAAATATAGTAGCACCTGTAAAATACGACAAGAAACCCGAGAACAAGGTTGCTCCATAAGCTATCAGAGCTGTAAAAAGTAACATTTTTCCTGCTCCTTTTCCGATATCGGCTATCGCAACGGTAACCAGCCCGAGAATAATAAGCGGGATGGAAAAATTCAGATATTCGCTGAAAATACCGTTGAATGTAACGAAAAGTCGTACTAGCGAAGCCGGGAAAATAGTGCCTACGGCGATGCCCAGTATAATTGCAATGATGATACGCGGCAATAAACCTATTTTAAGTTTTCTCATTGGGTTGTTTTTGTTTGATTTAAGGTTTGATAAAACGCAAAAATAATATTTTAATCTGTAAAATCTACGAACATTTGTTCGTTTTCATCTGTTATCCACATAATAATTCAATAAAATGTCGTAAATCAAAGAAATATGGAAAATCGTTATAAATCGGATATCGGATTGATTGGCTTGGCTGTGATGGGGGAGAATCTGGCCTTGAATATGGAAAGCAAGGGATGGAGAGTGTCTGTATACAATCGTACATTACCCGGAGTGGAGGAGGGCGTGGTTGAACGTTTCGTTAACGGACGCGGTAAGGATAAAAATTTTAAAGGATTCACTGAAATGAAAGCTTTTGTTGAATCCATCGCCACTCCGCGTAAAATTATGATGATGGTTCGTGCAGGGAAACCTGTCGACGAACTGATGGAGCAGCTTTTCCCGCTGCTTTCTCCCGGAGATATATTGATTGATGGTGGGAACTCCAATTATGAAGATACGAACCGACGTGTTGCGTTGGCCGAGTCGAAAGGTTTTCTGTTTGTCGGCAGTGGTGTATCTGGTGGTGAAGAAGGAGCATTGAACGGTGCTTCTATTATGCCCGGAGGGTCAGCGAAAGCCTGGCCGGAGATTAAGTCTGTCTTGCAAAGTATTGCAGCGAAAGCGGACGATGGTTCTCCTTGTTGTCAATGGGTAGGCCCTGAAGGAGCAGGACATTTCGTGAAAATGATTCATAATGGTATTGAATATGGCGACATGCAACTAATAGCCGAGGCATATTGGGTAATGAAAAACCTGACGGATATGAGCAATGATGAAATGGCAGATGTGTTCACTCGTTGGAATGAAGGAAAACTCCGAAGCTATCTGATTGAGATTACAGGAAATATCCTGCGGCATAAAGATATCGACGGAGATTATCTGATTGATAAGATCCTGGATGCCGCGGGACAAAAAGGAACCGGCAAATGGTCGGTCATCAATGCCATGGAACTGGGTATGCCATTAGGGTTAATTGCCACGGCTGTGTTTGAACGCAGCCTCTCGGCGCAAAAGGAATTACGTAATCGGGCAGCCCGTCATTTTGAAAAAACGAATCAAAAAGAGAATTACACGGAATCGGATTTGGTAAAGAAGATTTTTTCTGCACTTTATGCTTCCAAACTGGTTTCCTATGCGCAGGGATTCGCTGTTTTGCAACAAGCCTCCGATACTTTCGGATGGAATCTTGACTTGGCGTCGATTGCCCGTATGTGGCGTGGCGGGTGTATCATCCGAAGCGTTTTTCTGAACGATATCGCATCTGCTTTTGAAGCTGACGACAAACCTGCACATCTGTTATTGGCACCTTACTTCTCACAAGAAATAAGAAGTCTGCTTCCCGAATGGAAAGCACTTGTCACCGAAGCGATGACTGAGGAGTTGCCCGTTCCCGCATTCTCTTCGGCTTTAAATTACTTCTATTCGCTGACCTCTGCCGATCTTCCTGCCAATATGGTGCAGGCCCAACGCGATTATTTCGGCGCTCATACCTTTGAACGTAAAGATACTCCCCGAGGAGATTTCTTTCATGAGAATTGGACCGGACATGGAGGCGATACAAAGTCGGGAACGTATAACGTATAATAAAAAAGAGATCGCTTCAACCCGGTACGCTTCATATATCAGGAGTGTGCCGTATGGATCGATTCGTCTTTATAATCTTGAATATTCATCTTTTATCGATATCAGAGAGAATGGTTGCCGCTTAGAAAGAAAGATGAGTTGAAAGAAAACATTGAAAAAATAGAAACTATGGATAAATTTGCAATGATTATTTTCGGTGCTTCCGGAGACCTGACAAAGCGTAAACTGATGCCGGCGCTTTATTCTCTTTATCGGGATAAGCGTCTCACCGGTGCTTTCTCTATATTGGGTATTGCCCGTACAGCATACTCCGATGAAGAATTCCGCTCTTATATATTGAAAGAATTACAGCATTTCGTCAAAGCTGAAGATCGGGACGAGGAGATTATGAATTCCTTTGTGTCTCATCTCTATTATCTTCCGATGGATCCCGCAAAACCCGATGGGTATGCTACGCTTCGCGAAAGACTGGAGAAACTGACTCATGACGAACAGCCTGACAATCTTTTATATTATTTGGCCACACCGCCATCGCTTTATGGATTAGTGCCTTTGCATCTGAAAGAAGCCGGGTTGAATACTTCAGGGTCGCGGATTATTATAGAGAAACCATTCGGTTATGATCTGGAATCGGCGCGTGAACTGAATCGTATTTACACCTCTGTTTTCGAAGAACGCCAGATTTATCGTATCGATCATTTTCTGGGCAAAGAGACTGCGCAGAATTTACTTGCTTTCCGTTTTGCGAATGGAATATTCGAACCGTTATGGAATCGGAACTACATCGACTACGTGGAAGTGACTGCCGTAGAGAATCTGGGAATTGAAGACAGGGGAGGTTTTTATGAGACAACAGGCGCTTTGCGTGACATGGTTCAAAATCATCTTATTCAGCTTGTGGCTCTTACGGCGATGGAACCGCCGGCAATCTTTAATGCCGATAATTTCCGTAATGAGGTTGTGAAGGTATATGACTCGTTAATGCCGCTCGATGATGTCGATTTAAACGAACATATTGTCCGTGGACAGTATACGGCTTCAGGAGATAAAAAAGGATATCGTGAAGAGAAGGGCGTCGCCCCGGAATCCCGTACAGAAACATATATTGCGATGAAGTTGGGTATCAGCAATTGGCGCTGGAGCGGTGTGCCTTTTTATATCCGGACAGGAAAGCAAATGCCGACAAAGGTTACGGAGATTGTGGTTCATTTCCGTGAAACACCTCACCAGATGTTTCGTTGTGCAGACGGCAATTGCCCTCGTGCCAACAAGCTTATTTTGCGCCTTCAGCCCAATGAAGGGATTGTGCTGAAAATTGGTATGAAAGTTCCCGGCGCTGGGTTTGAAGTTCGTCAGGTAACGATGGATTTCAGCTACGACCAATTGGGAGGAGTGCCGAGCGGCGATGCTTATGCTCGTTTAATTGATGATTGTATACAAGGCGATCCGACTTTGTTTACACGCAGCGATGCGGTGGAGGCTTCATGGAAATTCTTCGACCCGATACTTAAGTATTGGAATCAAAATCACGACGCTCCGCTTTATGGATACCCTGCAGGAACATGGGGACCTCTCGAGAGTGAAGCCATGATGCACGAACATGGTGCAGAATGGACTAATCCGTGTAAGAATCTCACTAATACCGATCAATATTGCGAACTATGAAACTGTTTGTTTACTCTTCGCCGTTAGAAACGGCTCGTGCGTTAATAAAACATTTGCTCGGATTGATAGACGAACAGCCTGACAAGATATTCAATATCGCAGTAAGTGGTGGAAGCACTCCTGCCCGAATGTTCGAATTATGGGCCAATGAATATGCGAATGTTACTTCATGGGAGCGCATAAGAATTTATTGGGTGGACGAACGTTGCGTCCCTCCCGAAAGTGTGGACAGCAATTACGGAATGACACGAAAGCTCTTATTAAGTGTTGTTCCGGTTTCATCCGATCATGTTTTTCGTATTCGTGGAGAAAAGAACCCGGAAGAAGAAGCCGAACGCTATTCAGAACTGGTGAGTGGACAAGTGCCTTCCCAGAATGGTTGGCCGGAATTTGATGTGGTGCTTTTGGGAGCGGGCGATGACGGACACACTTCTTCCATTTTCCCGGGACAAGAAAATTTATTGTTTTCCGATTCTGTGTATGCGGTCAGCGTGCATCCCTCTACCGGCCAGCAACGTATTGCATTGACCGGATATCCGATAATGAATGCACGCCACGTTATTTTTCTTATCAATGGGGAAGGAAAGGCTGAGGTCGTGAAAGACATGTGTAAATCTGCTGATGCAGGACCCGCAGCTTATATAGCTCACCATGCGAAGAATCACATGGCTTTATTTGTCGATGCGGTAGCAGCGGCATATATTTGCTCCTCAGAAAGTTGCAACAACGAAGAAAAATCGAGTTGATTGCAATCCAACCTGTTTTCAAACTGTTGTCTTCCGGCAAAATCTCCGGATACCGAACAATGAAGCAAGCAAACATAACTTAACGTGAGTTCGACGAATTGTAAGTGCTTATAAATTTGGTGATTAGCGAAATTTGTTGTAACTTTATAGTACTAAAAAACAAAGGATTACAAACAAAAATCGCTATGATCACCGAAGACAAAGTTATTGAAATATTTTGTATGGCAGACGATTTCTGCAAGTTTTTTGATGCCATGATGGCAAAATATACTATAAGGCTGGTTCACAAGAGAAAGTATCATCGTTCCTCCACTATGTCCAAAGCAGAAGTTATGCTGATAATGATTCTCTTTCACG
>NZ_ATZH01000036.1 GCF_000428105.1 Bacteroides pyogenes DSM 20611 = JCM 6294
CTTACCGAAGTCGACCATCTCTTCATAGAAGTCGGCACGCAACTTCTCCGTAGCCAGTCGCTTCTTTAATAAAGCCACTTCCTGCTTGAGCTTCTCATAATCTGCAGGAGTCACATCCTTGCCTTGCTTCTTCATCTCTTCAGCGATTTGGGGGTTACACGACTCAAAGGTACGAAGAATTCGATAGAAAGAAGAACGCGACAGACCTGTTTCCTGAAAAATCTCTGCGCGTGATTTTTTCTCAACATAATACATCTCATAGATCCGATGATGATTTTTCACCCGATCCAGGGCAGATGACAGACATAATGGTTGATTCTTTTCCATAATTTGGGAGTTTAGGAGTCAACCTATTTTAAAAGAAGACAGGCTTACAATGCGCCGAAACCGATACAGCATGGTTGTTTTTATCGAATAAGCAGCTATTTTGGCATATCTTCTCAAAAATAAGCGTAACTTTGCAGCCTCATTCCTAACGAAATAGAGAAGTAAAAATATAATTTAAAGAAAAGAGTATGAAAGCAAAACAGTTGGCTATGTATGCCTTGATTCCATTAATCGCGGCATCGTGCATACAGGATGAGGCATTGAACTCAGAAGCGGCTATCGACGCCTGCATTGGCAACGATGTACAATTGGTTGACATCAATGCCGACTCAAAAGTAATCAATATATACGTACACAAGGCAGCCGACCTGTCGAAACAAAACTTGAAGTTTGTCTATCCGCAGGGCGCCACTCTGAAAGTAGATAAGAGGGAACGGGGCGATACGGAAAAAACGTACGATTTCAGCACCCCTCCCCATTCACGAAACTTTACGGTCACCTCGGAGGACGGGAAGTGGCAACCGACCTACAAAGTCAATGTGATTCCTGCGGAATTGCCGACCTCCTATCATTTTGAAAAATTAATCGTCTCTGCCGACACGCCATACGACATCTTTTATGAGTTCGATCGGGGAACCTCACAGGAAATCTCCAAAGTATTGCAATGGTCGAGCGGGAATCCGGGATATAAACTCACGGGAATGCCGAGTACGAACACAGACTACCCGACACAACAAACGGCTCACGGATACAAAGGAAAAGCTGTTAAATTAATCACTTGCGATACGGGCAGCCTCGGCGCAACAGTAGGCATGCACATTGCCGCAGGCAGTCTGTTCATCGGAGCCTTCGAACCGGGCAGCGCATTGAAAGCTCCCCGCAAAGCGACAAAGTTCGGCTACCAGTTCTACAAACGCCCGCTGGAGTTACGCGGATATTACAAATATAAAGCCGGTGAGGTATACACCGAAAACGGGAAGCCTAAAAGCGGCATCAAAGACAAATGCGATATTTATGCCGTCATGTACGAAGCCGACAATAATTCATTTACGCTCGACGGCGACAATGTCTTTACATCCGACAAGCTGGTGATGAAAGCGCAAATCGACCCCAAAGACATTATTGAATCGGAAGAGTGGACAGCATTCAACTTACCTTTCAAACCGGTCAAAGGAAGAAATCTGGATATGAAGAAATTAAAGGAAGGAAAATACAAAATCAGCATCGTGCTCTCTTCGAGCGCAGACGGAGCTTATTTCAAAGGAGCTATCGGGAGCACGCTTTATGTAGACGAAATGGAACTTATCTGTGACAAATAAAAAGACAAAAGAAATGAGAAAATATACCTCGACCGGCATCATCACGGCATTATTACTGATGATTGCCTTTACCGCAAAAGCTCAAGAAGACAGAACCAAAGGAATCATATGGGCATCGCTCCACGGATGGGAATATGAGATGAAAGCGGGATTCAGCATCGGAGGAACCTCTCCTCTTCCTCTGCCCGAAGAAATACGCAAAATAGACAGCTATGCGCCGGGAATCGCGATTTCCATCGAGGGAAACGCTACCAAATGGTTCAACAACGAATGGGGATTGACGGTAGGAGCACGACTGGAAAACAAAACCATGACTACCGAAGCCACCGTAAAAAACTACGGCATGAAAATAATCAATACCAATGGAGGAGAGCTGGAAGGGCTTTGGACAGGCGGTGTGAAAACACAGGTGAAAAACTCCTATCTTAGCATTCCGGCTGTTGCCAACTACAAAATAAGCAAACGTTGGAAAGTTTCGGCAGGTCCCTACATCTCCTACCTCATCGAACGGAACTTCTCCGGACATGTATATGAGGGACATCTTCGCACTCCCGACCAGACCGGTTCGCGGGTAGACTTCAGCGGCGAAAGCATTGCAACCTACAACTTCTCCGAAGATCTTCGCAAATTCCAATGGGGAATGCAGTTGGGAGGCGAATGGAAAGCTTTCAAGCACCTGAATGTTTACGCAGACCTCACTTGGGGATTGAATGACATCTTCAAGAAAGAATTCGACACCATTACATTTGCCATGTATCCCATCTATCTGAATGTAGGATTCGGGTATGCGTTCTAATATACTTCTAATATACGGTATTAATAAAAAAAGATGGCACGCTTCGTACATGAATCGTGCTATCTTTTTATATACGTCATTCTACAATCAATTCAAAATCGTCTACTATCAAAGTACTTCCCGGAGCTCCGCTATATTTATCTCCGTTCTTACTTGAAGAACAAATAATCGCAAAACGATACTTGGCTGTGGGATCGTATACCTTTTTATAATCGAACTTCAAATCAAAAGACTTCCAGTCCGCTTGATTGCCTCCTTCCAAAGAAGCGATGGCGACAACTCTATCGGAGGTGTATATATTATCCTCTCCGGAAGCGCCTGTGAGGCAGTCGCTCAGGTCTGCCTGATATTCGTCCGTCACATACAACACTGCCTTAATAGCAAATTCATCTGCAACCCCCGGCTTTTTGACGGGTTTATTGGGCACAGTTCCTTCTGCAGAATAATACTCTTCGCCCGCTGTATACTTGTACCAACCCTTCAGAGACTTAGGCTTTTTATCGAAAGGAATACCGAATTTCGTACTTTTCAAAGGATTAGACACATCTAAACGAAATTCACCCAAAAACAAAGATCCGGTTGTCACTTTAGGAGTTGCGGGGAACCAGAGAATAGGCGGCGCACCTTTTGTATCCACAGTTTCTATCTTTGCTGCCGACTTACCGGAATGCGCATCATCTGTTTGAGTAACCACATACTTCTTCGCCTTATCGAAAATTAAAGAGACTCCCGCATTGCTCGAACTCCATCCTGCCGGTGCATAATATGTTTTATCACCTTCGCCGCCGGCTTTCATCCAAGTTTCGAAATCGTTTTTCAACTGAAACAAAGGAGTAGAAACGTTATACTTCTTTACAGTACCATCTTCTGCCGTCAGTGTATAGGTCACAATCTTACCATTTGAGAAATCTTGTTCTTCGGAAGGATTCGGAACGATCTCCGTCCTGTCAGAGAAAGTAATCGTCGGAGTCATTTTTTCCAGTTTATTCTGCTTCGTTCCATCCTGAACACGGAAGAAAATCGTGCCGGATACCTCATCAATAACAGGCTGCTGAGTGATAAAATCGTATTTCTCATCGAAAGTAAACGATAAAATCTTCGCTTCGGAACTCTCGCTTCCGCTCAGTCTCTCACCTTCATAATTCACTTCCACTTTCATCGAAAGCTCGGCAACATCCACTTTGATATCCATATTAACACTTCCTTTTCCAACAGTGCCCGACACGGAGGTTTCGCACTTTCCTACCACGAGATTCAAAGTCTGTTTGCCTGTGAACAAATAAATATCACCTTTTTGACTTAATTCACATTTATCCACCGAAATATCTCCAATGACTAAATCATCTTCACCCACACGAATAGAGAAGTTTCTCAATTCCAACTTTATTGCGCTGTCTGAAGCTTTCGTTATATAAACTTTCTGAACCAAATCATCGGCAACCGGTTCGGGGATACCCACAATATACACATCCATCTTTCCCTTATACGTACCGGCAATCTCTTTTTCCACCGGATACTTTATCTCATCGTTATCGCTGCTACAAGCAGTGAAAAGACTCATTGAACTAATCAATGCCAATAAACAAAATAAAACTTTTTTCATAATAAAAACTTTTTTAATTACTAATACCAAGTATTCCTCATTTCTGCAAAATAAAGCGGACAAAACATCTTCTGCAGAACAAAAACTCTGCAAAGTAAGCAATTAACTCCCACTCCCACAAGGTCTATTCTTTATTTTATATGGTCTATTCTTCAGATTATGGCATTGGCTCAACAACAAAAGCTCTATAAGCGCATAAATATACACCGGGCTTTTATCGGCTATATGGATAAAAAACAGCAAGGCTGCCTCATCTTCATGGGCAGCCTTACTGAATTAACGTGTATCCACAACGGGCATGAGACTAAAGACTACTCTTCCTGTTCGTCTAAGGACTCTGCATATTCCATCTCTCCTTGAACAATAAAAAAGATTTCTTCGGGATCGTACTCCCCCATCTCATCTTTACGGGCTTCTTCCACGATGTATGATACAATCGCGTCCAAATCTACTTCTATACAGCCGTCTTTATCGGGTTGTACATCTAGAATACCACTTTCGGAATAATATTCATCGATCAAATCGATAAAATAATACAATTCATCGTCGGAGAATTTCTCTTTCAGCTCTTGGGGCAAATAGTTCTTGATAAATTCAATTGTTTTTTCATCATCGGCATCTGCCAATAAAAAATCATCTTCCAGTCCCATGTCTTTAAGAATTAAGTGATACGTAATATATGAATAAAGCGCCCCGTATTAAAGGAGCTTCTCTATTTTCTCCACAAAAACCGGCTTACCGACAGCACCTACCTGCTTGTCTACAATCTCACCGTTTTTGAAGAAGAGCACAGTAGGAATGTTTCTAATTCCATACTCGGCGGAAACGTCATCATTCTCGTCGACATCGCATTTCCCGATAATCACTCGATCTTTATATTCTTCCGCCAATTCTTCAATGATTGGACCTACCATTTTGCAAGGGCCGCACCAAGGAGCCCAAAAGTCTATAACCACAGGCTTGCCTTCGGCCAACACTTCTTTGTAATTGCTGTTTGTAATTTCTAAAGCCATTTTCTTAATTTTTTATATACGAATATAACGTCATTATTAGGATATTGTTCACGCCACAAATATAATTAATTTATATGGAATCCCAGTTCCGGCCGTTCTTTTAAATAAGATATCAACTCCCTGCCCACCGACAGCTTCACCGGACGTGAGAACAGATCTACGCACATGCGATTCGCATCCGTATCATCGGTTATTTTGAAATAAAGCTCCGTTGTTCCGGGCTTTTCTTTAATCAATGTAGAAAGCTCGGCAATCAATGCTGAATTCAACGCAGATAAAGGAATAAGAACAGTCATCTTCTGCACCAGCTCCTCCTTTACATCCGGCAGAAGCTCGATAGAGGTAATTTTAACCTCCAACTCGTCTTTCCTCCATTGTTTCGGTTGGCAACGCGCTTTAATATACAAGAATGTTCCTTCATAGAGATACCCTTGATAAGCGACCCAGTCGTTTCCCCAAAAGGGAATCTCAGCCGAACCGGAATAATCTTCTATTTTGGCTATTCCATACGGATTGCCATTTTTGCTGATTCCTTTTCGGACACCGGTCACGATGCCCCCCATCGTAATTTCCCGTCCCGACAATGCCGCCTTATCCTCAAGCTCTGCCATTCGTGTATTGCATACGTGCTCCAACACAATAGAAAACTCATCCAGCGGATGAGCGGAAATATAAATTCCCACCAACTCCCGTTCCCGATTCAAACGATCAAGATCATTCCACCTCTCCACATTTTGAGGGATTTCAGGAGTTGCAATATCAATCAGATTTTCACCACCAAACAGAGAGTTGACTGCATCCGCTTTATCTGCCTGATAACGGTTTCCATACCGCATCAGCGTTTCCAAAAAGACTTCGCCTTTGGAATTGACTGCGAAATATTGCTCTCGTTTCAATTCCGGGAAACTGTCAAAGCCACCTGCCAAAGCCAGACACTCCATATTCTTTTTATTACAGGCATTCAGATTCACTCGCTGCACAAAATCGAATATGCCTTTAAACGGCCCGTTGTTCCGGCGCTCTTCCACAATACTTTGTACAGCTCCTTCTCCGACACCTTTTACGGCTCCCAATCCGAAACGGATATTCCCTTCGTTGTTGACCGTGAATTTCAAGTTACTTTCATTCACATCCGGACCTAAAGTCTGAATACCCATCGCTTTACATTCGTCCATCAACTTTGTGATATCCGTAATGTTCGACAAACTCCGGCTCATCACCGCCGCCATATACTCAGGCGGATAGTTGGCTTTTAGGTAAGCCGTTTGGTAAGCTACCCACGAGTAGCAGGTCGCGTGCGATTTGTTGAAAGCGTAAGAAGCGAATTTCTCCCAGTCTGCCCAAATCTTCTCAAGCACTTTCGGATCATGCCCGTTTTTCTGTCCTCCTTCGATAAATTTAGGCTTCATATGATCCAGTTTGTCGCGCAATTTTTTACCCATCGCTTTACGAAGAGCGTCGGACTCTCCGCGGGTAAAGCCGGCAAGCAAACGCGATAGAAGCATCACTTGCTCCTGATATACCGTAATACCATACGTATCTTTGAGATATTTCTCCATGACAGGGATATCATACTCGATGGGCTTGCGTCCGTGCTTGCGATCGATAAAATCAGGAATATAATCCATCGGACCGGGACGGTAAAGAGCATTCATAGCAATCAAATCTTCAAATGTAGAAGGCTGCAATTCACGCAGATATTTCTGCATACCGGCAGATTCAAACTGAAATGTGCCGATGGTCCGTCCTTCACTGTAGAGCTTATATGTAGCCGCATCGTTGATGTCGATCGCATCGATATCTACTGTCTTGCCATATCGCAAACGAATATTTTCAACAGCTTCTTTGATAATAGAAAGAGTCTTCAACCCAAGAAAGTCCATCTTGATAAGTCCGGTATCTTCAATCACCGAGCCTTCGTATTGCGTAACGAGCATTTTTTCACCGGTTTCCTTATCATCGGCAGTACTTACCGGAACCCAATCGGTGATATCGTCGCGACAGATAATGGTTCCGCAAGCATGCACGCCCGTGCCTCTGACATTGCCTTCCAACATTTTGGCATATTTAATCGTATCACGTACCAACGGATCGGAGGAAGCCTCTGCGGCCTGCAATTCAGGCACATACTCAATAGCATTTCTCAAATTCATTTTTTTATCCGGAATTTTGTCCGGAATAAGTTTGGTCAAGCGATCGGACTCCGAAAGCGGTAATTTTTGAACTCGGGCAACATCTTTGATCGCCAACTTTGTCGCCATGGTTCCGTAGGTGATTATATGAGCAACTTTCTCCTGCCCATACTTGTTGGTCACCCAACGAAGCACTTCTCCACGACCATCATCGTCGAAGTCCACATCAATATCAGGCAACGAGATTCGGTCGGGGTTCAAAAAGCGCTCAAACAGCAAATCATATTGAATAGGATCAATCTGAGTAATTCCCAAACAGTAGGCTACTGCCGAACCGGCTGCCGATCCTCGTCCGGGACCGACCGAAACTCCCAACTCCTCACGCGCTGCATTGATAAAATCCTGCACAATCAAGAAGTAACCCGGGAAACCCATTGTTTTCATGATATACAACTCGAAGTTGAGGCGCTCTCTCACCTCATCCGTCAATGGATCGCCATACCTTTTCTTTGCACCGTCGAAAGCAAGTTTAGCCAAATAATCACCTTCCAATTTAATACGATATAATTTATCATACCCGCCCAAGCGTTTAATTTTATCCAGCCCTTGCTCTTCGCTCAACACTACCTGCCCGTTTTCATCTTGCGTAAACTCATCAAACAAATCCTTTTCCGTATATTTCCGCCGATATCCTTCTTCCGTCCCGAAATCTTCAGGAATAGCAAAGGTCGGCATGATAGGAGCATGATCAATGGAATAATACTCTACCTTATTTAAAATCTCCAACGTATTACTCAAAGCTTCGGGTACATCGGCGAAAATTTCATTCATCTCTTCACGCGTCTTCATCCATTCCTGCTTAGTATAGAGCATACGGGTAGGGTCGTCTAAATCTTTGCCTGTGCTAAGGCAGATCAAACGATCGTGAGCTTCCGCACTTTCTTCATCCACAAAATGAACATCATTTGTACAAATCAGTTTCACCCCAAACTTCCGGGAAAACTCCATCAAATATTTGTTCACTTTCACCTGCATCGGGTAGCATTCATGATTGGCACGGGGCACCGTAGCTTTATGACGCTGCATCTCTAAATAAAAGTCATCGCCAAAAACTCTTTTATACCATTGTATAGCTTCTTCAGCTTCGGCAAATTGATCGGCCGTAATTCGCCGTGGAACCTCTCCTCCCAAACAGGCTGTACTGACAATCAATCCTTCGTGATATTTTTCCAGTTCGGTTCGATCGGTGCGCGGACGCATGTAATAACCACGCGTCCAAGCATGCGATACCAGTTTAATCAAATTGTGATACCCTTGTTTATTCTTTGCAAGCACCACCAAATGATAACCGCTTTGGTCCGGTTTTCCCTCTTTCAAGTCCATTGTCCGGCGAGCCACATACATCTCACATCCGATGATAGGCTTAAACAATTTACTCTCAGCCTCCGCTATTTGGGCCTTGCAATCTGCTATCTCCTCTTCTTTATTTCCCGATTGCACGGTGCCGTCCTCTATTCCTGCGATCCGCTTCTTCAGCGCTTTTATTTCTGCCTGTGGTCCGCTATTCTTCTTATTGACATAATTGGTAAACTCCTTTATTCCAAACATACTTCCATGATCGGTCACAGCAATCCCTTTCATCTCGTTTTGCATGGCCTTGTCGACCAAACGGCTGACACTGGCCTGCCCATCCAAAAGCGAGTATTGCGTATGAACATGTAAATGGACAAAATCCTGCATAATAATACTGATAAGTAAATAAATTAATGCCATAAAATTACGACCTCCCCCATTATAAACCAAAATAAACTCCAAAAAGTTATCAACACTCGCATTTCTATCCTCAATTACTTGCTGATATTTTAAAATAACTCTATTTTTGCAGCGAATATCATTAAAAAGCATACATGAGCCGACTGAAAAAATTAAAAAAGATACGCATTCACCGGGAAGGAACACATATTTTAGCGGGTAGTCTTCTACTGCTGCTATTGATCAATGCATCGCTTTATTGGGGAATAGATTGCAAAATACCTTTCTATGCAGCAGCAATAATCAGCATTTTCATTTATTTGCTGATGGTAAACTTTTTCCGCTGTCCCATTCGCTTCTTCGGTGAAGATACCGAAAAGATCGTCGTAGCTCCTGCCGATGGGAAAATCGTTGTAGTAGAAGAGGTGGAAGAAAACGAATACTTCCACGACCGCCGATTGATGATTTCAATATTCATGAGTATTGTAAACGTACATGCCAATTGGTATCCCGTAGACGGAACAGTTAAAAGGGTGTGCCATCATAACGGCAATTTCATGAAAGCTTGGCTACCCAAAGCCAGCACCGAAAACGAACGCTCTACCATTATCATTGAAACACCGGAGGGAATAGAAATATTAACCCGCCAAATCGCAGGAGCCATAGCACGCCGGATTGTCACCTATGCCGAACCGGGTGAAGAATGCTACATTGATGAGCACATGGGGTTCATAAAATTCGGCTCACGGGTAGATGTATATTTACCTTTAGGAACAGAAGTTTGTGTTTCTGTGGGGCAATTAACCACCGGAAACCAGACGGTTATTGCCAAACTCAAATAATCCGGTCAGAATGACACATTCCATAAAAAGCAATCTTCCCAATACAGTAACCTGCCTGAATCTTTTCTCCGGCTGCATTGCTTGTGTTATGGCCTTTCAGGCTCGGTATGATTTGGCTTTATTGTTTATTATCCTAAGCGCAATATTCGATTTTTTCGATGGACTATTAGCTCGTTTACTCCATGCACATTCCGCAATTGGAAAAGATTTGGATTCATTGGCCGATGATGTCAGTTTTGGAGTTGCCCCTTCGCTAATCGTTTTTTCCCTCTTTAAAGAGATGGTTTATCCGGCATACATCCTTTCTTTGGCTCCTTATATACCGTATGCAGCTTTTCTTATTTCTGTGTTTTCGGCTATACGATTAGCCAAATTCAATAACGACACACGACAAACCACTTCTTTTATCGGTCTTCCGGTACCTGCCAATGCATTGTTTTGGGGATCTTTAGCAGTAGGAGGACATTCTTTTCTGATTTCCGATTATTGTCATCCCGTCTGCTTATTGCTTTTGGTATGTCTTTCATCCTGGTTACTGGTATCGGAAATTCCAATGTTTTCTCTTAAATTCAAGAACCTTTCCTGGAAAGACAATAGAATCAGTTTCATTTTTCTGCTGGGATGCGTACCCCTTCTGATATTCTTAGGAATAAGTAGTTTTGCAGCAATTATCGTATGGTATATTCTGCTTTCCCTTCTAACAAGAAAAGGAGAATAAACAATATTCCGGCACGATTGTTGTAAGATTACCTAATATCGTGTTACTATAAACAAAACTAAACCCTATGAGTATAATTTTATTTCTACTCTTTTTTTTCATTATAATTCTCTTATTCGGGCTTTCTATCATAATAGCCATTCTAAGAGCTATTTTCGGATTCGGTCGCAACTCATCCCGACATCAGCGTGCAAACTTCGAACAGAGAGACACTCACCAACATACAAATAGAAAAGCGAACTCTCACTCCGGATATGATTATGAAGTCGACGATTTTTCCGATAGTGGGCAAAAACAAAGCTCCAAGAAGATATTCAGCAAAGACGAAGGAGAATATGTAGACTTTGAAGAAATAAAAGACGATTCTTCTGTGTAATAACAATATATACAAAGAGATTACTTCTTTCTCTTAGTGATAAAAAAATCTTTCATTAACTGGGCACAATGGTCTGCCAATACCCCTTTCACAACTATCGTTTTAGGATGTAAAGATTGAGAGGCATATTTTTGATACCCACGTTTTTCATCCTCCGCTCCAAACACAAGTTTCCCCATCTGCGCCCAAGCGATAGCCCCCGCACACATTACACATGGTTCTACCGTTACGTAAATAGTGCATTCATTTAAGTATTTTCCGCCAAGCACGTTGGCAGCAGCGGTAATAGCTTGCATCTCGGCATGAGCCGTCACATCATTCAATGTTTCAGTCAAATTGTGTGCCCGGGCAATGATTCGCTCTTTACAAACAACCACAGCACCCACAGGAACCTCTCCTCTTTCGGCAGCTTTCGAAGCCTCTATTAAGGCTTGCTTCATAAAATAAGCGTCATCCAATATCATATTAACGTCTCATATCGTGTTCACCAAAAAGTGTCGGATAATCTTCTTCCATATTTTTATGGATGAACATCAAAATCGTTTCGCGCAACCAACGTGATTTATTGGTTATCTTATATTTTTCCAGATAGCGATCGACGATTAACTGCTCATCTTCGCTCAACAAAATACTCATACGACGTTCGCGTTTGACGCATTCCGGATGTAAATTTAAGCTTCTTCGACTCTTTTTTTTCATATCTTCTGCAAAATTACTTTTACTTCCGTAAAAACAAAGAATAAAAACAGTAAATTTGCAATGATGAGTCTACATTATAGACATTTACACATGTATAAACAGATAAATAGTGATCATGGCAGAGCATAATGAATTGGGAAAGGCAGGAGAAGACGCAGCAGCTCTTTATCTGAAAGATGAAGGATATGTTATTCTTCACCGTAATTGGAGAAGGGGGCATTTGGAGTTAGATATTGTAGCTGAAAAAAATAACGAATTAGTCGTTATAGAAGTGAAAACCCGCAGAAATACCGAATTCGCTCTTCCACAAGATGCAGTAAACGCATTAAAAATAAGGCGGACCGTACGCGCCACTGATACGTATATGAAACTGTTTCAAATAGATGTTCCGGTACGATTCGACATTATAACTGTGGTAGGTGAGAAAAAGAATTTTAAAATAGAGCATATAAAAGAGGCGTTTTACCCTCCCTTGTTTTAGTCCCAATGGGACGGAAGCAATCCAAACAAAGGGAGATGCCTGCCAACAACTCTCTCAGAGTTAATAGCCGATCCTTTTATTAAACGATATAATTGCTATCTTTGTACGCCAATCTAAAAACATCAAAAATGATTTATCAGCTCTTTGCTCCATCAGAAATCAAAACGAGCATTCAATTACCATCTTCTAAAAGCATCAGCAATCGCGCGCTGATAATCAACGCATTGAGTAAAGGGAGGTATCCCATCGAAAACCTATCCGACTGCGACGACACACGGGTAATGATAAAAGCATTGAGTGAAGAAAAAAAGACAATCGATATTATGGCAGCCGGAACAGCCATGCGCTTTCTGACAGCTTATTTAAGTGTAAATCCCGGGAAATATATTATCACAGGCACAACAAGAATGCAACAACGTCCTATTGAAGTACTAGTCAATGCACTTCGTGAATTAGGAGCTGACATAACGTATGTGAACAACGAAGGTTTTCCCCCGTTGCTTATAAAAGGGAGAGAACTAAAAGGTAATGAAATCACATTGAAAGGAAACATCAGCTCTCAGTACATTTCTGCCCTACTTATGATAGGACCTGTCCTTCAGAATGGATTAACACTTCGCCTGAGTGGAGAAATTATTTCTCGTCCTTACATTGATTTAACCTTACAGATAATGAAAGATTTTGGCGCAAAAGCAGAATGGGTAACATCCAATAGCATCACTGTCGCTCCACAACCTTATTGCAGTACTCCTTTTAAAATAGAAAATGATTGGAGCGCAGCTTCCTATTGGTACCAGATAGCGGCTCTATCAGGCAAAGCTGAGATAGCATTACCGGGATTGTTTAAAAGTAGCTTTCAAGGAGATAGTCGTGGAGCGGAATTATTCTCCCGTTTAGGAATTACAACAAAGTTCACCGCCCAAACAGTGGTGATTACAAACGAGAATACCCGCCCACAATACTTTGAAGAAAACCTTATTGATATTCCCGATTTAGCCCAAACATTTGTGGTTACTTGCGCTTTATTAAATATCCCCTTTCGCTTTTCAGGATTGCAAAGTCTAAAAATAAAAGAAACAGACCGAATAGAAGCTTTAAAAACAGAGCTCAGGAAATTAGGTTATATACTGAAGGATGAGAACGATTGCAGCTTGGTATGGGACGGTACCCGCTTTGAAGCAGAAAAGCATCCTATTATTCAAACTTATGAAGACCACCGGATGGCAATGGCTTTTGCTCCAAGTAGCTTTATTTTTCCCGGCATCAGAATTGCGAATCCCGGCGTTGTCTCTAAATCGTATCCCGGTTATTGGAAAGACTTAACAATGACCGGATTCCAAATTAAAGAGATAAAATAAATATCCTACCTGTTCCGGTCTTTCACATGTGTCGATTCATTAATAGATTTGAACGAAATATGTTCGCGGATGATTACAAGTCCCGAGACGCAGTTATTTAAAGTTTTTCTAAAAAATGCTTTATGAATGTAGAATCTGTCAGAGAATATTGTTTGAGTAAAAAAGGCGTCACCGAATCTTTTCCGTTCGATGAAACATCGCTTGTCATGAAAGTAATGGGGAAGATGTTCGCTCTTATCGACTTGGAAAAAGCCAATGTCATTGCGTTAAAATGCGATTCCGAACGCGCCTTCAATCTACGTGAACACTACGCAGGGATTGAAGGAGCCTATCATTTCAATAAAAAATACTGGAATAGCGTACGATTCGATATGGATGTAAACGACCAACTTTTAAAAGAGCTGATCGATCATTCGTACGAAGAAGTCATAAAAAAATTCACTAAGAAATTACGCGCCGAATATGATTCCATTCTTTGAATTGTTTCCTATGCCGCTAATACATCTCCATAAAACCCATTCTACGAATACTTGGCTACGGGAATTATGCCAACGACAAAACGTAGAAGCATGGACTACCGTCCTCGCCGATTTCCAGACCTCCGGAAGAGGGCAGCGGGGTAATTCGTGGGAATCGGCTGATTCTAAAAACTTATTATTCAGTTTTGTTATTTTTCCTGATTTTCTCGAAGCGAGTCGACAGTTTCTGATCTCTCAAATTATATCTTTAGGCATAAAAGAAGAATTGGATACTTATACGAAAAACATTTCCATCAAATGGCCGAATGACATCTATTGGAAAAACAAAAAGATAGCAGGCATACTCATCGAACACGATCTGATGGGAGAAAAACTATGCCGAAGCATTGCAGGCATTGGGATCAATATCAACCAAGAAATATTTTACAGCTCAGCTCCCAATCCTGTTTCATTATTCCAAATCACAGGCAAACAATATGAAACCGTTGGTATTTTGAAAAACATTTTGCTTCGGATTCAATCTTATTATAACGACCTTTGTATGAATAGTACCGACTCAATCGAGGCATGTTACAAGGAATCGCTTTTCAGAAAAGAGGGACTTCACCCATATAAAGATGTTAACGGAGAATTCTTCGCGCGAATAGTAAACGTAGAACCTCAGGGCAAACTGATTCTGGAAGATGAAAATTTAAAAATGAGGGAATATATGTTTAAAGAAGTAGAATATTTATCAATATAACACTATACAATTATCAAATTAACATTATCTTTGACGATTATTTTTTGTTATCTAAAAACAGTCTCAACCCAATGAAAATAACATCTTATAAATTATCCGGCGTTTTGCTTATCTTGCTGACAACCATCCTAATGTCTTGCAAAGACGATGAAACGCTACAAGGAAGTGGAATTACGAAACAAGAATGGAGTGAAGGCCAAACATATACCATTCTTGCAGGAAAAGAGAAGACGGTCGCTTTTACTACAAAGGCCAGTTGGATAGCTCAAAGCAGTTCTTCTACATTAGTATCATTAAATAAAAACTCCGGAGGAGCGGGACAAAACACGCTAATCATAAGAGCGCACAACTCATCGGATAAAGAAGCGATCATTACCATTCGCGTAAGCGGTTATAGCACCCAAAGCAGTTTTAAAGTCAAAATAAAGATTAATGAAGAGGATAAAGACAGGGAGATAAACTATCTTGTAGATGACTATTTAAAACGAATGTATTTATGGAATGAAGAGTATAAGACTCTTACTCCTGATTTCACGTTAGCCTACGATAAGTTTGTAAAGCAAACACTCGTAAGCATGCGAACAAACAATTTAGATAAGAAAGTTCATCAAGAAAGTGACGGACAGATTCGTTATTCATTATACTCCTATATACGTAAGCTTGATCCGGATTTACAGTCGGATACGCGAGCAGGAAAAGATAAGATAGAAAAAGAGAAAGAATACAGCTATGGCTTTGTCGGACTACAACCAGTGCAAGAGCTCTCTTCATCAAAAGGGTTCTTTGTGATACAAGGAGTACATCCCGGTTCATCGGCAGATCAAGCCGGCTTGAAACGAGGAATGGAAATACATAAAGTCGGTGGAGAGTCGATTTCTATAGAAGAATGGGAGGATATATATATCAGTTTAATAGCCGGTGATTCCCGGTCTACACAACAAGTGACCGATAAAGACGGAAAAGTTTATAATATCAACTCCGGACCGATAGAAGTGAATCCGGTTATTTACAGTCATGTAAAGAATATCCATTCGCATAGAATCGGGTATTTGGTATATAGCAAATTCGATGCCGGATTCGATCAGGAATTGTTCGATGTATTCAAGAAATTCAAAAAAGAAAACATTACGGACCTCATTCTTGACCTCCGCTACAATGGAGGAGGGCATGTAATATCCGCTCAATTAATCTCCAGTTGCATTGCCGGAAGCACATACGAGGGAAAGGTGTTTTCTTCATACCGATACAATGAGGAGCGAATGAAAGCAATCGGCAACAAAAAGAGAACAGACCCGTTTTTATACTCCACATACGAAAATCTGAACACTTCGCTTGCTGAAGGAGCGATGAACTTATCCAAGGTCTATTGCCTTGTCAGCGGGCAGACAGCCTCAGCCAGTGAACTTGTGATTAATTCATTAAGAGGTATCGACATAGAAGTCATCCTCATCGGTGGGCAGACAAACGGCAAAAACGTAGGAATGGAAGGAACCGAGTTCACAACTAAAGCGGGAACCTACGAATTCTTCCCTATCACTTTTCAATCCTATAATGCCAAAGACTTTGGAGACTATGAGAACGGATTCGACCCCGACCATATTATAAATGAGAATAATCCTCGAGGCAAACAGTTCGAAGGATACAAAGAATTCGGTGCTGAAGACGAACCATTATATGCAAAGGCCATCGGCCTTATCACAGGCAAACCCTCTAAGATGGATAGAAGTACACGGGCGGAAATAGAGCAACCGAAACTGATACTACAGGTTCCTGAGATCCGGCAGATTGGAATGATAAAATAAATACAGCAAATAGAAAAAGAGGTGAACCGTACATCATCGGTTCACCTCTTTTTCTACGATAGATATTTTATCTAATGTCCTTCGGGCTTCTGTAGAAGGAAACTTTGATACAACCTTTTGCAGAGAAACGCGTGCGCGCCGGTAAGCGTTGGAAAAAAGCTTCGACATCTTATCACGGTAATTGGCATATTGCATCTTTGTTGGAGCAGAAAGTTTTTTATAGTCATTCTCCAGCTGCTCTTTCTCTTTCTCTGCCATCAAGTAATAATAATTGCCCAGAAATATATTCGCAGCCAGATTATCGCCATCCAATTGTAATATTTGTTCGTATATACCGACTGCTTCTTTCTCATGACCACGTCCTACTTGCATCTCAGCGCAACTCACCAGATAGTCGATATGATCAGGCTGCTTCTGCAACAATTCTCTGTAAAACAAATAAGCTTTATCGTAATTCCGATTCTTTTTATACCCCTCAGCCAACTCATAAGCCAACTTTAAAGCAATAGCATTGCTCTTATCTACATTTGTCCAATAAAACATTTCCGAACGCTCTATTTTGAGTTTGACAGCCTGACGAAAATAACTGACCGCCTGCCCTTGTTGATTGGATTCAATGGCAGTGGCAGCTTTATACAACATTTCGTCCGCAGTCTGTGCCGCTACCACCACAGGTAACGAAAATAAAGAAAAAAAAATAGCTATTAGGGGCTTCATAATCTGATGTATACCGAAATTATTTTTAGGATTATGCAAAGATAGGAACAAATGGATAAAATAGAAAAAGAAACATGAAAAAACGCAGATATGAACTTGACCGGATATAAAACATACCCTCTTTTCTGTACATATCCACGCTTCAACAAAGCAGATACGAGTCCTTTTTTAGTTCAACTCTTTAAATCATTTTGTATCCGAATGTTCTAAGGACTCTACAGGCTGAATTTCATTCCAGGGTTTGAAAGCGACCCTGACATCCTTATGCTCATTGATAACAAAAGTCTGTTCCGGTTCCACCGAGCGAATAACGACACCGTTAATTTTCCAATACTTAATTGTCCATGACTTGGAATGACTGGCAACAAAATGCACTTTCGTTCCTTTTACAAGCTCTGCCGGAGATTCCAGTTCTTTAACCGTCTCTGAAACCTTATCACTCGGCACCGGTTTAGCCGAAAGCGTACCTTCACCCTGATCTACTCCGAATACCAGCACTACTTTTTCTACTGTGGGAGGGGGAGGAAGAGAAGGAGAATTATCGTCATCGTCGCAAGAAAACGCAAAAAGCGCAAGTCCACATAACAAAATAACGGCAGGGAACAGATACCTAATCCGCTTCCTTAAGCCGACTCTTTCTTTTCTCATAGATGTTTTCATAAGTTAATAGTTTAGTTTACAAACAAATATACGATTTTATTATGAATAAACAAGCTTTTGAACAATAAAAGATGTTATTAGCAGTTCTTATTTTACCTTATTTTATTGATTCTTTGAACTGCTATTAAGGATATAATAAAAAAACATACCTTTGCCTGAGAAAAGAACAATCTCCACCCGAAAAACGTTGCAACAAGATGAGAGAAAAAAGACAAACTACCATAAACAGGCAGATTCTACAGATCGCACTTCCTTCAATCGTTTCCAATATTACCGTGCCTCTTTTAGGACTTATCGATGTGGCCATCGTAGGACATTTGGGCGCTCCGGCTTACATCGGGGCCATTGCCGTAGGAGGCATGCTATTTAATATCATTTACTGGATTTTCGGATTTCTGCGCATGGGCACAAGCGGAATGACTTCACAGGCATACGGACGGCATGATTTGAACGAAACCACCCGGCTGCTGATACGTGCCGTCGGTATGGGAATGTGTATTTCTCTCCTCCTGATTGTCTTTCAATATCCGATATTGAAAATAGCGTTCATACTGATACAAACTACTGAGGAAGTGAAGAATCTGGCTACAGTCTATTTCCATATTTGCATTTGGGGAGCTCCCGCCACACTGGGGCTTTACGGCTTTGCGGGTTGGTTTATCGGCATGCAGAATTCGAGGTTTCCCATGTACATCGCCATCATTCAAAACATCATCAACATCTTCGCCAGTCTTTGTTTCGTTTATCTGCTGCACATGAAAGTAGAGGGGGTAGCTGCCGGAACACTTATTGCCCAATATGCGGGATTCTTTATGGCTATTTGGCTCTGTCTGCGTTACTACCGCATCCATCGCAAACAAACATATTGGAAGGAAGTGATACGTAAGCAGGCCATGTACCGTTTCTTTCAGGTAAATCGGGATATTTTTCTCCGGACGCTCTGCCTGGTCATCGTCACCCTGTTTTTCACATCGGCGGGGGCTGCGCAAGGAGAAATCATATTAGCAGTCAACACATTGCTTATGCAGCTCTTCACTCTCTTCTCTTACGTCATGGACGGATTTGCCTATGCGGGCGAAGCGTTGGCGGGGCGGCATATCGGTGCACGTAACCGGACTGCACTTCGGAATACTGTCCGGCAACTTTTCCGCTGGGGCATCGGACTCTCTTTGAGCTTCACCCTGCTGTATACCATCGGAGGAAAACCCTTTTTAGAATTACTCACCAACGAACGGTCGGTGACCGATGCGGCCGAAGAGTACTCCTATTGGGCCATAATCATTCCCATAGCGGGATTCGCAGCTTTCTTATGGGACGGAATCTTCATCGGTGCTACCGCTACGCGCGGCATGCTTTATTCGATGTTCATTGCCACCGGCGGTTTCTTCGCCGTATATTACACTTTCAACTCCTTTCTGGGAAACCATGCCCTATGGCTTGCCTTTATTATCTACCTCTCGGCACGGGGCATTGCACAAACCGTACTCGGAAAGCGGATATTAAGCACAACCGACGTATAACTATCCGTGGCAAGCAATCTCCGAACCGACATTCCGCAACATTCTTCAAACAGTTTGCCTCCATTTCCATTTTTCTGTTGTATCTTTGCCTTAAACAAAAAATCAGAAAATATGGCAAAGTATAGAAGAATTCTGCTGAAACTCAGCGGAGAAAGCCTGATGGGAGAAAAGCAATACGGCATTGACGAAAAGAGACTGGCTGAATATGCCACCCAGATTAAAGAGATTCACGAACAAGGCATACAAATAGGTATCGTAATCGGCGGAGGAAATATTTTTCGCGGACTGAGCGGAGCAGGACGAGGATTCGACCGTGTAAAAGGCGACCAGATGGGCATGCTGGCAACCGTTATCAACAGTCTGGCTCTGAGTTCCGCATTGGTGGCCGTCGGAGTAAAAACACGCGTGCTGACCGCCATACGCATGGAGCCTATCGGTGAGTTTTACAGTAAATGGAAAGCCATCGAATATATGGAAAACGGCGAAGTAGTCATCATGTCCGCCGGAACGGGTAATCCCTTCTTCACCACAGACACCGGATCCTCACTTAGAGGTATTGAGATCGAAGCCGATGTAATGCTGAAAGGCACCCGGGTAGACGGAATTTATACTGCCGATCCGGAGAAAGATCCTACTGCCACTAAATTTGCCGACATCACTTACGATGAAGTATTAAGCCGTGGACTGAAAGCGATGGATCTGACAGCCACTTGTATGTGTAAAGAAAACAACCTGCCTATCATTGTGTTCGATATGGATACGGCGGGAAACCTGAAAAAAGTAATCGCCGGCGAAGGAATAGGCACATTGGTACACAACTGATCGTTATCCGATACGCAACACCCTTAACCGAAAACGATAAAAGAGAATCCGGGTGATGCATCCGTATGCAGATATTTGGCGACACACCCATTCAGACCCGCCCACAGGCGACATCATCGAAACCCGACCGACAGGTATAAATGGCATTAAACTCAATCTACACCAATCGGCGGGCTTTCTTGTATAAACAGAAAACCTGAGATACTTGTAAAGCACATTTCAAATTGTCAAGAAGAAGTTCGGAATCAATGTTCCTCCGTAGCTTTCATTCACACTTACCCGGCAATATCTCGTTTAGAAAAATAGAGATTTAATTTTAGGAAAATAGGTTTGAGAATGAAGTCCTCAAAAGTTTTAACCAGGCAGAGAAAACCCTTTGTGTGACTTTTTTGTATATATTATAGCATAGCGTTCAATTTCTTTTGAATATTTATCGGAAAAATGATTCATTTTAATTGCTTTATTCAAAAAAAGAATGATTTTATGCATTTTATTCGAAGATATTGCATATTTTTGCGCCAACAATCAGAATAATTATACAATGAAAAAGAAAGCAGACCGATTAGATGCCATCAAGATGATTATCTCCAGCCAAGAGATCGGCTCTCAGGAGGAGCTGTTGCAAGAGTTGAATCGCGAAGGCTTTGAGCTGACACAAGCCACTCTCTCACGGGACCTGAAACAACTGAAAGTTGCCAAAGCGGCAAGCATGAGCGGGAAATACGTATATGTACTGCCCAACGACATCATGTACAAGCGATCTACAGAACAATCTCCGGGAGAAATGCTGCGAAGCAACGGATTCATTTCGCTGCAATTTTCGGGAAACATTGCGGTCATCCGCACCCGCCCGGGCTATGCCAGCAGCATGGCTTACGATATCGATTCGCAAAACTTTGAAGAAATATTGGGAACGATAGCCGGCGATGACACCATCATGCTCGTTCTACATGAGGGAATCACACATGCCGCATTGCGTCGCAGCTTGTCTTTGGTTATTCCGAATATCAAGTAACTATACCTCTTTTATTTATCAAAAAATGGATGCTAAAGAAATAGATGTTATGGTAGCCGACGCCTCACACGAGGTTTACGTTGACACTATTTTAGAAACCATTCGGCAGGCTGCCGCTGTACGCGGCACCGGTATTGCCGAACGAACCCACGAATACCTGACAACCAAAATCAGAGAAGGAAAAGCCATCATTGCGCTCTACGAAGAAACATTTGCAGGGTTCACCTACATCGAATCGTGGGGGAACAAGCAGTATGTAGCCACTTCGGGGCTGATCGTTCATCCGGACTTCCGCGGACTGGGACTCGCCAAACGTATCAAGCAGGCTTCGTTCCAGCTGGCACGGTTGCGGTGGCCGAAAGCGAAGCTATTCAGTCTGACTTCGGGCGGAGCGGTGATGAAGATGAATACGGAGTTAGGCTATGTACCTGTCACTTTCAACGAGTTGACCGACGACGACGCTTTCTGGAAAGGATGTGAAGGATGCACCAATCATTCCATATTGATGGCCAAGGAGCGCAAATTCTGCATATGCACGGCTATGTTGTACGATCCGATGGATCCGAAAAACATTAAAAGAGAACAAGAGAGACAATTTTTTTAAGGAAAAGAAATACGGCACTATGGAAGAAAAAAAGAAGAAAAAAGTAGTGGTTGCATACAGCGGCGGGTTAGACACATCGTTCACCGTCATGTACCTCACCCGGGAAAAGGACTGCGAAGTGTACGCCGCCTGCGCGAACACCGGAGGATTCAGTGAAGAACAGCTGAAAACCAACGAAGAGAATGCCTACAAGTTGGGCGCGGTGAAATACGTCACTCTGGACGTAACGCAGGAGTATTACGAAAAGAGTTTGAAATACATGGTTTACGGAAATGTGTTGCGCAACGGCACTTATCCGGTCTCCGTAAGTTCGGAACGTATTTTTCAGGCACTGGCTATCGCACGATACGCCAACGAGATCGGGGCGGACGCCATTGCCCACGGATCTACGGGAGCGGGAAACGACCAGATTCGTTTCGATATGACCTTTCTCGTACTGGCTCCGAACGTAGAAATCATCACATTGACGCGCGACATGGCCTTGAGCCGTCAGGAAGAAATAGACTATCTGAACAAGCATGGCTTCCATGCCGACTTTACCAAACTGAAATATTCCTACAACGTCGGCTTATGGGGAACATCCATCTGCGGAGGAGAAATTCTCGACTCGGCGCAGGGACTGCCGGAAAGCGCCTATCTGAAGCACGTGAAGAAAGAGGGTAGCGAACAGCTGCGCCTCACCTTCGAAAAAGGTGAACTGAAAGCCGTGAACGACGAAAGATTCGATGATCCCATTCAAGCGATTCTGAAAGTGGAAGAGATAGGCTCGGCTTACGGCATCGGGCGAGACATGCACGTGGGCGATACAATCATCGGCATTAAAGGGCGCGTAGGATTCGAAGCCGCCGCTCCGATGCTTATCATCGGCGCTCACCGTTTCCTCGAAAAGTATACACTGAGCAAGTGGCAGCAGTATTGGAAAGATCAGGTGGCCAATTGGTACGGCATGTTCTTGCACGAAAGCCAGTATCTCGAACCGGTGATGCGCGACATTGAAGCGATGTTGAAAGAGAGCCAACGCAATGTGAACGGCACGGCGATTCTCGAACTGCGTCCTCTCTCCTTCTCTACCGTAGGTGTGGAGTCGGAAGACGATTTGGTAAAAACCAAGTTCGGAGAATACGGAGAGATGCAGAAGGGATGGACGGCGGAAGATGCCAAAGGCTTTATCAAAGTGACTTCCACCCCGCTTCGCGTCTATTACAACAACCACAAGGACGTAGAATTATAAATGAAGTAAACTTAAAAACTAATAACATGATAAAAGCAGGAATTATTGGTGGAGCGGGCTACACTGCGGGCGAACTGGTCCGTCTGTTGCTCAACCACCCGGAAACCAAAATCGTATTTATACACAGCAACAGCCATGCGGGCAAAAGAATAACGGATGTACACGAAGGATTGTACGGGGAAACCAGCCTCGTATTTACAGACGAACTGCCCCTGAACATGATTGATGTGCTTTTCTTCTGTACGGCTCATGGCGACACAAAAAAATTTCTGGAAAGCCACAACCTGCCGGAGAACCTGAAAATTATCGACCTCTCAATGGATTACCGCATACAAAGCGACGATCACGATTTCATTTATGGATTGCCGGAGCTGAACCGGCGCGCCACCTGCACGGCAAAGCACGTGGCAAATCCCGGATGCTTCGCCACCTGCATTTCGTTGGGGCTTCTCCCGCTGGCGAAGAACCTGATGCTGAAAGACGACGTGACGGTCAACGCAATTACCGGAAGCACGGGAGCAGGCGTGAAACCCGGATCCACCACACATTTCAGCTGGAGGAACAATAATATCAGCGTATACAAAGCTTTCGATCATCAACATATTCCCGAAATCAAGCAATCGCTAAGACAACTGCAAAACAGTTTCAACGCAGAAATCGACT
This sequence comes from Bacteroides pyogenes DSM 20611 = JCM 6294, assembly GCF_000428105.1. Classification (GTDB taxonomy): domain Bacteria; phylum Bacteroidota; class Bacteroidia; order Bacteroidales; family Bacteroidaceae; genus Bacteroides; species Bacteroides pyogenes. The sequence goes on from NZ_ATZH01000036.1 coordinate 23,672, forward strand.
TCATCCCTTATCGGGGAGACTTCCCGCGTGGGATCTTCGCCACAATCGTAGTGAAAACGAAAGTCGGCATCGAAGAAATCGAGCGCATGTACGAAGAATATTACGAAAGAGACTCTTTCGTACACATCGTGAAAGAAAATATCGACCTGAAGCAGGTGGTAAATACGAACAAATGCCTGATTCACTTGGAAAAGCATGGCGACAAACTGCTCGTTATCTCTTGCATCGACAATCTGCTGAAAGGAGCTAGCGGTCAGGCTGTTCACAACATGAACCTGATGTTCAATCTCGAAGAAACCGTCGGGCTGCGGCTGAAGCCGAGCGCTTTCTGACATCATCAAAAGAAAAACCTCGAGAAGGAGGCCGGTATGCACGCCATGGGCGTGCGCCAATCGACTGTCTCCTTTCGGATTTTCTTTCCAGAAGCACGAACATCTTTGGGCGGAAGCAACCGGCTCTGCACGTAACGAGCTGCGGAGATACGTACAAAAGCAATGCGGACAATGTGTCAGAAACGGGAGAACTTCGCACGCGATGCAGCTGTGGCAGTGCGGCACACAACATTGAAGTATAAACGTTAATCAGTAAAAAATGAATTTATTCGACGTATATCCTTTGCATGACATCAACATAGTAAAAGGAAAAGGAAGCAAAGTCTGGGACGACAAAGGCACGGAGTATCTCGACCTTTACGGAGGACATGCCGTAATCTCCATCGGCCACTGCCACCCTCACTATGTGGAAATGATCAGCAAACAGGTATCGCAGCTCGGTTTTTATTCCAACTCGGTGATCAACCCGCTGCAACAACAGCTCGCCGAACGGTTGGGCAAGCTATCGGGCTACGAAGAGTATTCGTTGTTTCTTGTCAACAGCGGAGCCGAAGCCAACGAGAACGCATTCAAACTGGCCTCGTTTCACAACAAACGCACGCGGATCGTTTCATTCGAAAAGGCTTTCCACGGGCGCACTTCACTGGCGGTAGAGGCTACAAACAATCCCGCCATCATCGCTCCGGTCAACCGTAACGGACATGTCACTTATCTCCCGCTGAACGACATCGAGTGTATGGAGCGCGAACTGGACAAAGGCGATGTTTGTGCGGTGATTATCGAAGGCATACAAGGTGTGGGCGGCATACAGATTCCCTCCGCAGAATTCATACAGGCACTTCGCGAACACTGTACTTCGACCGGAACAATCCTGATTCTGGATGAGATTCAAAGCGGATACGGCCGCACCGGAAGATTCTTTGCCCATCAGTTTTGCGGCATCAGGCCCGACATCATCACAGTAGCCAAGGGCGTCGGAAACGGATTCCCGATGGCAGGTGTCCTGATAAGCCCGATGTTCACTCCCGTATACGGACAGTTGGGGACAACTTTCGGAGGCAATCATTTGGCATGTGCCGCCGGCCTTGCCGTGATAGATGTAATGGAGCAAGAAAACCTGATGGAGAACGCCGCGCAAACAGGCGAATATCTGTTGCAGGAGCTTCGCAAGCTCCCGAAAATCAAAGAAGTGCGCGGACGAGGATTAATGATCGGAATCGAATTTGAAGAACCTGTAAAACAACTGCGCAGCAGGCTTATCTACGAGAAGCACGTATTCACCGGAGCAAGCGGCGCTAATGTGCTCAGACTCTTGCCCCCGCTCTGCCTCAGCATGGAAGAAGCCGACGATTTCCTCACCCGCTTTGCCGAATTGCTTTAAGGGCATGTCCGGCAAAGAGCTTTCCTACTTTCGTAAATGCTTCAAACATCGGGAAGAGTATAAAAAATCATAGAACTCGCTCCAACGAACCGTTTTTTTCATACCTTTGTTCCGTATGCTGACGCAAGAGCTGTTTCGCCTCAAAATCAGCATTGTGACCAAAAGATCTTTCTAAATTACTAACCTTAAAAGCATGAAAGCACTATGATGAAGAAAGCAGTCATTATCCTTTTATTAGGGTTGATATTCGGATGTCAGGACGACTACCGGACAGAAGTTTGGACTATCGCTTCCGAAGAATGGTACAAACCCGGGGGAGTACAGACATCGGGATATTGGGTTCGCAGGTTCGGCGCAAAAGAATGGGAACGGTTCACAGATCCGATTGAGGGCTTCTCGAAAATCTACCAACAGGGAAAAGAATACGTCATTGAAGTGGGAATCACCGACAGGGATATCTACGTTGCCGATCTGTCCGACGAAAAGTATACATTGCGCAGAGTGATATCGTGCAAAGTAAAGACAAGCGATGTACCTGAGCCCTAAACCCAACAACAGATATCGCCTTTGGCAACATTGAAAAGGAATGGACGCTTTGTCCTGAAGCGTCACTTTGACAAAAGCCGCTTTCGATGTGTGTGAATATGGTGAGTACCTGAAAACTATACCTTATCGAATATAGATTGATTGCTGCGGTGTACATATATGGGCACCGTGGTGTACATATATGGCTACCACGGTGAGTATATATGCCCACCACGGTAGCTATATATAGCCACCACGCTGAGTATATATGAACAACACGGCAAGTATGTATGGCGGGCATGATGAATCGCATTTCTAAAAACGCCCATATCTTATCCGGGCGATTCTTTGTTTTTTCGCAATTTACCGTTACCTTTGCCTTTATCAATTCACCAAAAATAAGCGCATATGAAAACAGCCATTATCGGTGCAGGAAACATGGGCGGCTCTATTGCCCGTGGCTTGGCAAACGGGAGTTTGATCACAGAATCAGATATCATCGTATCTAACCCCAGCGCAAACAAACTGGAACAGCTGAAAAAAGAATTCCCCGCTATTAAAACCACCCACAACAACGCGGAAGCGGCAGCAGGAGCGGACATTGTGATTGTAGCCGTGAAACCCGGCATTATGAAAGCAGTTGTCCGCGAATTGAAATTAAAAAGCAGGCAGATTCTTGTTTCCGTGGCGGCGGGCATCAGCTTCGAAGAGCTGGCACACTTTGGCATACTGCCGGAAATGCCGATGTACCGTGTGATTCCGAACACAGCCATCTGCGAACTGGAAAGCATGACGCTTGTCTCCGCACGCAATACAAACAGCGAGCAGGACGAGTTTATCCTTAGCCTGTTCAGAGAGATGGGAATGGCTATGATAATACCCGAAGAGAAAATGGGTGCCGCCACCGCCTTGGCCTCATGCGGTATAGCCTATGTACTGAAATATATACAAGCTTCGATGCAAGCCGGTATCGAGATGGGGCTTTCTCCTGAAAACGCGATGGCAATGATTGCCCAATCGGCTAAAGGAGCGGCTGCCTTGATCTTGAAGCACCAAAGTCATCCGAGCATAGAGATAGACAAAGTGACCACTCCGGGCGGAATAACCATCAGAGGACTAAACGAACTGGAGCACAACGGATTTTCTTCGGCTGTAATCAAAGCCATGAAAGCAGCTCTCTCATAGCCTGAAAGAGCAGGCAGGCAAGAAGAAACCGCGGCAAGAGATAAAAACAAATTCATAACTTAATATCAAAACACAAAGGTAGTGAAGCGGATCCGGCGGATGGTTGGAAACATTCGCCCGCAGGTCGGTTGCGCTGCCTCTATTTTTACTGTATTATGGACGATCAAATCAGACAAATAGCAGAACGCCTCCGCGGCTTGCGGGATGTGCTGGAGCTGACTCCGGAAGACATCGCTCGTGACAGCGATATTTCTGTCGAAGAATATAAGCGGGCAGAAACAGGCGACTATGACATTTCCGTGAGCATGCTGCAAAAAATAGCACGCACGTACAATATCGCCCTCGACGCGCTTATGTTCGGTGAAGAGCCGAAAATGAGTTCTTACTTTATCACTCGTGCAGGCAAAGGAACCAGTATCGAACGCAGCAAAGCTTATAAATACCAATCGCTGGCGGCAGGATTTATGAATCGCATTGCCGATCCGTTCATCGTCACCGTTGAGCCGAAACCGGAAAACGAACCCATCTTTTACAACAGCCACAACGGGCAGGAGTTCAACCTCGTGCTCGAAGGACGGATGCTTATCAGCATTGAAGGCAGAGACTTAATATTGAACCAAGGAGACAGCATATTCTTCAACTCCAAACTCCCACACGGCATGAAAGCGCTCGACGGCAAAACGGTGCGTTTTCTTGCAGTAATCATGTAAAACAATTATGATAGAAAGATTTTTAGCGCAAACCACTTTTACTTCACAAGAAGATTTCATCAAAAACTTAAAAATAAACGTTCCGGAGAACTTCAACTTCGGTTACGATGTAGTAGATGCGTGGGCAGCCGAACAGCCCGACAAGAAAGCTTTGCTCTGGACAAACGATAAAGGGGATTTTCTTCAGTATTCGTTTGGCGACATGAAGCACTATACAGACCGGACGGCTTCGTACTTCCAAAGTCTCGGTATCGGGCGGGGCGATATGGTGATGCTTATTTTAAAACGCCGTTACGAATTCTGGTTCAGCATCATCGCCCTTCATAAACTGGGAGCGACGGTGATTCCCGCCACTCATCTGCTGACTAAAAAAGACATTGTATACCGATGCAACGCCGCCGATATCAAAATGATTGTAGCCGCCGGCGAAGAGGTCATTTTGCAGCACATTCAGGATGCCATGCCCGAGTGTCCGAGCGTAAAGCATCTGCTCAGCGTAGGTCCCGATGAAGCAGAGGGATTCAAAGACTTCCATCAAGGAGTGAGCAACGCCGCTCCTTTCGTACGCCCCGCACACGTGAATACGAACGATGATATATCGCTTATGTATTTCACTTCGGGAACAACGGGCGAACCGAAGATGGTGGCCCACGATTTCACTTATCCGTTGGGACACATCGTCACCGGGAGTTTCTGGCACAACCTGAACGAAGACAGCCTTCACCTCACCATTGCCGATACCGGTTGGGGGAAAGCGGTATGGGGAAAGTTGTACGGACAATGGATAGCGGGGGCCAACGTCTTCGTGTACGACCATGAGAAATTTACGCCTGCCGACATTTTACAGAAAATACAGGATTTCCGGGTCACTTCACTCTGCGCCCCTCCCACCATCTTCCGCTTTCTTATCCACGAAGACCTTACCAAATATAATCTTTCTTCGCTCCGGTATTGCGCCATCGCAGGCGAGGCTCTGAATCCCGCCGTATTCGACACCTTCAAGAAGCTGACGGGAATCAAGCTGATGGAAGGGTTCGGGCAGACAGAGACTACGCTGACCGTAGCAACCATGCCGTGGATGGAGCCTAAGCCGGGCAGCATGGGATTGCCCAATCCGCAATACGATGTAGACCTGATAGACCATGACGGCCGTTCTGTGGAAGCCGGAGAGCAAGGACAAATCGTTATCCGCACCGATAAAGGCAAACCGCTCGGGCTCTTCAAAGAGTATTACCGGGATGCGGCACGTACGCGCGAAGCCTGGCACGACGGCATCTACTACACAGGGGATGTGGCATGGAAAGACGAAGACGGTTATCTTTGGTTTGTAGGCCGTGCCGATGATGTAATTAAAAGTTCGGGCTACCGCATCGGGCCTTTCGAAGTAGAAAGCGCATTGATGACTCATCCGGCGGTAGTGGAATGCGCCATTACGGGAGTGCCTGATGAAATCCGCGGGCAAGTGGTGAAGGCAACAGTGGTGCTTGCAAAAAAATATAAAGAGCAAGCGGGAGATGCTTTGATAAAAGAACTCCAAAACCATGTGAAGAGGGTGACAGCTCCTTACAAATATCCGCGCGTTATCGAATTTGTAGAAGAACTCCCCAAAACGATAAGCGGCAAAATCCGCCGGGTAGAGATCCGCCGGAACGATAAAAGATAACCAAAGTATGTCGTCTCCCTACATATTGAACGTGGAATTACACAGAAGGCAAATTCGAATCGTGTAACTCTGCGTTCAATAAAATGTCGCCCTACAAACCGTGTAGCTTCACATAAAAATATTTATCTGCTTTTCTTTACATACACTCTTCAGGCTATTCTATCGCCTACCGCAGCACAAAGGATATATTTCCATACATTCATACCCTATCCGCTAAATATTTCTTCTTACATAAAACTTCCTCACAGCAAACCAATAACATCTTTTAATAAATAGATATATTTTTTCTTGTTTTTTCCTCTTATTTTTGCGGCCTGTTTTTCAAACTCTACAAACAATAAACATTATGATAAAAAATAGACAAAGCTCTCAAGTAAGAGTATTCTCCGGAACTCCATGGGAAGTAGCCCATGTGAAAAGTCTTTTAAATCAAGCCTATATTCAAGCCTTTACAAAAGAAGATGGCTTAAATGGCATTCAGATTACAGTACCATACGAAGATTATAGCGCTGCCATACGCATTATCAATGAAAAGACCGCATAAATCTGTGGTCTGCACAGTTTCTAAATTGAGGAATTTCTGGGTAGTAATTCCTCAATTTGTGTAATACATCCACACTTCTCTACAAAAACGCTTCTTATCTCCATCACACACTCTACTGATTATCTGCATATTAATAAAAAAGATAGTTTTGGCACGGCTCTTGCCTTTTAAACTGGCATGAGAACAAACCCAATTTTATTCACACTTTAAAAAATTAGAATTATGAAAAAGGTATTAGTAGCATTAGCGATGATTATGGGAATGGGAACTTCTGCCGTGTTTGCACAAGCACCTGTTGATAGTCCTTCTACAGAACAAACTTCACAAGTTCCTCAAGACGAATTCGTTAAAATGGATGTAAAAGATCTTCCGCAAACAGTAATTGAAGCTTTGGCCAGAAAGCGTGCGGGAGCAGGGATTAAAGAAGCATTTGTTGCAGAAAAAGAATCAGGTGCCATTTACAAAATCGTACTCATCGTAACAAAGAAAGAAGATAGAAGCACCATAGAAGAAACGGTTTTTATAAATGAAAAGGGAGAGTTCATCGAAGAGCAAAACGTTTGATCTTAAAAAAAGGTAGAATTGTTTGTTTACTTGCTAGGGAGGGTATCCGAAAAGGGTACCCTCTATTTTTTCTAAAAGTAAATCGCTGTTAGCTACCCTTTGGCTACCTATAAAAAAGCCCTCACTAAATCAATCATTTAGCGAGGGTAGTGTACTCGAAGCGGGACTTGAACCCGCACAGCCGCAATGGCCAAGGGATTTTAAGTCCCTCGTGTCTACCGATTCCACCATTCGAGCATCCTTTAAAAAAGAGAGCGGAAAACGAGACTCGAACTCGCGACCCTAACCTTGGCAAGGTTATGCTCTACCAACTGAGCTATTTCCGCGCTTTTCAACGGATGCAAAGATACATCGTTTCCTCGTTTCTGCCAAACTTTTTTAGATAAAGTTTACCGAAAACGAAGTTTACTATCCGGAAAAATTAGAAACAAATCCAACACACAAAGTCTCTTTTTCGGATATTCATCATTGCTTCCATAGTACAAAATGACTCCCAATGATTAAAGTGCGTCCGACAGTCATTGGGGATTTTCTTTATTCGCTTCTCTATGAGGCAATAAGAATCGGGAACGTTCAGTTTGCACTCCGGATAAAATGCGACCATAAATCGGCAGACGCAATTATCTTCATAGTTTTTAGGAGGAGTATCGGACAAACCTCATTGAAACTTTCGATCTCTGCCTGTATTACCAGGCGCAGGTTGTCCGGCGAAGTCGAAAATGCTCATCAGAAAGTGGTTATTGATCCAACAAAGCCTTTTCCGCAGCCTCCATCTTATGAAAATGGAAGCCGTCCATGACTTGCTTCATCAATCTCTCGATTTCCTGATTACACAAATTGCCGATACTGCCTTCATGCGTATGACGAACTTGTTTGTCGTGACTGAAGAGATCGGCCTCGATGTCCAAACCAACTTTTTTATAAGCATCACGGAAAGGTATTCCCTCGCGAACCAAACGGTTGACCTCTTCTACACTAAAGATAAGCTGGTATTTATCATCGTCAAGAATATGTTCGTTTACTTTCATCTCACCCACAATAAAAGCAGTCATCTGCAAGCAATCTTTCAACTCCTGAAACGCAGGAAGAAAGACCTCTTTTATAATCTGCAGATCACGGAAATAGCCTGAAGGAAGATTGTTGGCAATCATCATGATCTGTTGCGGAAGAGATTGCAGCTTGTTGCATTTGGCACGAACCAGTTCGAACACATCGGGATTCTTTTTATGCGGCATAATACTCGACCCTGTAGTGCATTCATCGGGCAGACGCACGAAACCGAAGTTCTGGCTGTTAAACAAACAGGCGTCGTATGCCAATTTGGAAACTGTTCCGGCAATGGTAGCCAACGCGAACGCCACGTTACGTTCGGTTTTACCCCGACCCATCTGAGCATAAACCACATTGTAATTCATAGAATCGAAACCGAGCAGCTCGGTGGTCATCGTTCTGTTCAGTGGAAAAGAAGAACCGTATCCCGCAGCAGACCCCAAAGGATTGCGGTTGCAGGTCTTAAAGGCAGCCTGCAGAAACTGCATATCGTCTACCAGACTCTCGGCATACGCGCCGAACCATAACCCGAAAGAAGAAGGCATTGCAATCTGCAGGTGTGTGTAACCGGGCATGAGAATGTTTTTATACCGTTCGCTTTGGCGAATCAATACATGAAACAACCGCTCCACATCTTCAGCCACTTCTTTGATTTGCGCACGGGTAAAAAGTTTCAAATCCAGCAACACCTGATCATTGCGCGAGCGCCCGCTATGGATTTTCTTGCCGATATCACCCAAACGGCGAGTCAGCATCAGTTCTACCTGAGAATGCACATCTTCTACTCCATCCTCGATCTGAAACTCCCCGCTCTCGGCAGAGGCATAGATAAGCTTCAGTTCGTCCAGCAATTGCCTTAATTCATTTTTCGACAACAAGCCGATGCTCTCGAGCATCGTAATATGAGCCATCGAGCCTATTATATCGTGCTTGGCCAGATAAAGGTCCATTTCACGATCGTGTCCTACCGTAAAACGCTCAATTTCCTCGTTCACCTGCACGGATTTTTCCCAAAGTTTCTGCGCCATCTCTCTTAAATGATCAATATTGAACAACAGCCAGCATTTCGACCATTTTCTCAAGTCCGTCTTTCAACGGCTTTTGTACCATCGCTTTCATAAACGGATTGACTTCCATGCCGACAGTCAGTTTTATCTTACATTCCTCCGGAGCCGTCTCGACAATCTGTATCCACAGGTTAAAAGGCAACGGAGACTGAGTTGTCGCGAACTTGATACATTTACAAGGCTCACGCTCCACGATTTGGAGGGTCAACGACCCAACGGGAGAAACACTGAAGCTCAAGGTGTCGGAATCGAAACTCAGACCTTGTATTTTATCTTGCGGCAAACGGTCTTTCACCGCTTCCAGATTCTTCAGATCGGACAACTTGGCATACACACGCTCTTGGCTGCAAGGTATTACCTTAACACTACTCTCAATTTTATTCATATATATGTATTTGTAATGAACGAATGCATTCTTCTGTTCAATGAAAGGTTGTGTAAATCTTGTATTTAATCGATGTCTTTTTTGAATAAAAAAAGGACTGTCGGGATTACAATGCCCGAAAAGTCCTCTTCAAAAAAACATAATTAACCAAAAGTCCTTATTTTCCGGCATCCCAATGTGCGGGATCTTTACGCCATTCGTTTAAAGTTGGTATATCTTGCTCCTCAATATATTTCGTACGAAGAGCAACCTCCAACACCGCTTCATAATTAGTTAGTGTAACTAAAGGTACTTTAGCGTCTTTAAAAGCCTTTTCCGCCACCGGGAAACCATAAGTAAAAGCCGCAACCATACCTATAACGTCACAACCGTCTCGACGAATAGCTTCTACCGCTTTCAAACTGCTCCCACCGGTAGAAATCAAATCTTCCACAACCACTACTTTCATGCCGGGGCGGAGTTCTCCCTCAATCAGATTCTCCAGCCCATGATCTTTAGGCGTGGAACGAACATACACAAACGGCAAATTCAAAGCATCGGCAACCAAAGCTCCCTGAGGAATAGCTCCTGTGGCAACACCGGCGATAGCATCTACCTGACCGAACCTTTCCAAAATCAGCCGGGTAATTTCAATCTTCACAAAATTACGAAGAGAAGGGTAGGATAGAGTTTTACGATTGTCGCAGTAAAAAGGGGATTTCCATCCGGAAGCCCAAGTAAAGGGATTGGCCGGTTGAAGTTTTATCGCTTTAATTTTCAAAAGCTTTTCTGCAAATAATCTCTCTAAGTTTTTCATAAATAAACGAGCTAGCTATTAATCATTCGCTGCAAAATTACAGAAATAGAATGAGATTCAAAAGAAAGCAGCTGTTTATTTTTCATTTTCTTGCAAATGCTGAAAAACCAGCTTCTTTTGAATGTCCGTTCGCCATAGGATTCAAAACGAAAAAAGTGTTGTAAAAAAGACTTATAAATATATACAAACAAGTAAAGAGACTCCTTTTCAGGAAACCTGCAAACAAGAGCCGGCAGATTCAAAAGCAGTATCTTTCAGTCCTCTTCTTTCAAGTCGATACACAGCCTGATATATTCCCATTCAAATCCCCGGCTCATCGCAAACCGCGCTAGTTTGGCATTCCGTTCATATTCGTTTTCCGCACGGACGTTTTTTCGCTTGGCACGCAACAACTCGCGAAGCACCGACAAATAATGCTCGTCATCGATCTCGTCCAGATAACGACACACTGCTTCCGCCGGGATTTTCTTCTGATAAAGCCCTTGCGCTATTTTCTTTTTCCCCCACTTGGAAAAGCGGAATTTATCGTTGACATAAGCGCGGCAAAAGCGTTCGTCGTCTATATATTTCTCGGCTTCGAGCCTATCCATTATACGTTCGGCCACATCGGGCGCGATTCCCCAACGCCGCAACTTTTCATTTATTTCTTCCCGGCAATGTTCGGATGCCGAGCAATACGAAGCGGCACGCACCAATGCTTCATTCTCCGTCATTTGTCTATTCATAAGTCTGCTGCAACCATTCTATCGTTCCCAAACATATCTTTTATCACACGTACATTCCCGTATCCGCTCCCTTCGAGCATGAGGGCGGTTTCCCGTCCGTAAGCGCGATTGATTTCGAAATACAGCTTCCCTTCCGGAAGCAGCATCTTTCGCCCCAACGCGGCAATCCTGCGATAAAACCGCAAAGGGTCGCTATCGGGAACAAACAACGCCTGCTCCGGTTCCCATTCGAGGACATTGGGCTCCATCGTCTGCTTCTCAGACTCGGTCACATAAGGAGGATTGCTTACAATGACATCGTAAACGGGAACCTCGCACTCCGGTTCGGTTTGCGCATCGGACAGCACATCGATCTTCTTCAAAGCTACGTTCGCCTCCAACTCCTTATTGTTGGCACGAGCCACAGCCAATGCGTCTTCCGAAACATCCCAAGCGTCCACTGCCGCTTCCGGCAGCCTCTTATCCAAAGAGATTGCGATACATCCGCTACCCGTTCCGATATCGAGCAAACGAGCGGCTTGCGGATTTTCCCGTACAATTAAATCTACCAACTCCGCTGTCTCGGGACGAGGAATCAACACACCGGGAGCCACTCGGAAACTCCTTCCGCCAAACTCCGCATACCCGCGAATATACTGTATCGGCTCATTCTTTCGCAGCCGGGAAACAATGTTTTCCAATTCGCGCTGTTTGCTTTCAGATAAAATTATATCTTTGCCCATGTAAATATCAAGAGCTTTCAGTCCCAGCATATCGCAACAGATCAGCATCAAAAGAGCGCGCAGCTCTTCCGGCGGATAAAGTTCCTGCAATGACTGGCGGATGTAAGCGGTGATTTGATTCATTATTCCGTATATTTGATTTGCAAAAATAAGAATAAATAAAACGAAGCACACCGATGGAAGAAGAAAAATATATGAGACGTTGCATCGAACTTGCCCAAAACGGGCGGAACAACGCCGCGCCCAATCCCATGGTAGGAGCTGTCATCGTTCACAACGGACGGATAATAGGCGAAGGATACCACGTTCGTGCCGGCGGCGCACACGCCGAAGTAAACGCAATACGGTCTGTCGAAGACCCGTCTTTACTGAAACGGTCGACAATCTACGTCAGTCTGGAGCCTTGCTCCCATTACGGGAAAACGCCTCCCTGCGCCGACCTGCTCATCGAAAAGCAAATTCCCCGCATCGTAATAGGGTGTCAAGATCCTTTCTCGGAAGTCGCAGGACGAGGGATCGACAAATTGCGCGACGCGGGCAGAGAAGTAACAGTCGGAGTTTTGGAGCAAGAATGCAAGGCGTTGATTCGACGGTTCATTACTTTCCACACGCTCCGTCGCCCCTACATCACCCTTAAATGGGCAGAATCGGCAGACCGTTTCATCGACCGGGAACGCACAGGCGGAAGGCCGGTCATACTGTCGTCTCCTTTTACTTCCATGCTGACACATAAAAGAAGAGCCGAAAACGACGCGATTATGACAGGAAGACGAACCGCCCAACTCGACAATCCTTCATTGACCACACGCCACTGGCACGGGCGCAATCCCATACGCATTGTTTTAGACCGCAGCCTGTCTCTTCCCGCAAACTTGGAGATTTTCAACGGAGATGTCCCTACCTTGGTCTTTTCAGGGCGTGAAGCCCCCGACAGAGAGAACGTCACTTACATCCCGGTGGACTTCAACGAACGTCTTCTACCCCAAATCATGGAGCATCTCTATCGGCGGAACATCCAATCTGTTTTAATAGAAGGAGGCAGACAACTGCTCGATACGTTCATCAACGACGGGCTGTGGGATGAAGCGTTCGTAGAAAAATGTCCGCAACTGCTAAAAGGCGGCGTAAAAGCGCCCGATATACATTCGCCGGCAAACTGCTTCATCGAAAATCATTTTGGAAGAATGTTCTTGCATTACACCAATGAAAGCAACGTTAAATAACCGATTTTGCATGTTTTATGCCAATAAAAACAGCATTATTATCTATAATTTTATATAAAACTTATCGGGAATGTACAATATCGGGAAAAATGTTCCTATTTTTGCAACTTGTAAATAAACACAATCTTTCAAATGAAAATAAAGTTTTTATCAATCATTGCGAGCTTCTTCCTAGCATCGTTCGTCATAACGTCATGCCTTGACAATGATAAGAATAATATTGAATACAGTTCGGACGCGACAATACACGCATTCGAGCTCGACACCATAGGTCGCGGGATTACTTATAAATTCACTATCGACCAGATGAAAGGGGAAATTTACAACGAAGACTCCATTCCCGTCCATGCAGACACCATCGTCGACCGCATTCTGATAAAAAAAATGGCTACCGCATCGGGAATCATAACGATGAAAGACAAAAGCGGGCAGGACTCCATAATCAACCTTTCCGATTCGTTCGACCTTAGAAAGCCTGTTGTCTTTACAGTCTACGCGCCGGATATGCAGAACAAAAAAACGTACAAAGTAGACGTGCGCCGTCATAAGCACGACCCCGACTCTCTGCTGTGGACTTACATCGGAAAGATACAAGACGAAATTACCGGCGCGCAAAAAACCGTACGTTTCAAAAACGGATATTACCTCTACTCTGTTGTAAACAACACGCTGAAAGTATACCAAAGCAATGACTTGAAACAATGGGACGGCGGCAAAGCCACTACAGGCATCACCGACGGACTGCCCACCTCCATCATCGCATTCGATGAAGAGAAGCTCCTGCTTGCCTCTTTCGCCAACAAGGTATACGAGTCTGCCGATGGCATTTCATGGAAAGAGTCTGATAAGATAAAAGGAAGCATCAGTACTTTGGTGTCACTATGGGAAGGTCCCGAAGGAGACCGCAAGTTGACTTACATCAAAGAAGAAAACGAAGAAAAATATATATGCGAAGTGGCGGAAAGTTTCTCGGAAGAATCAGAAAAAAAGATAAAACTGCCCGCAAACTTCCCGACGGAAGACTTTTCGTACACTACCATTAAAAAAGAAAGCAATACCTATAATATTATAGTGGGCAAACACTTTCCTTCCGTAGCCATTGATCCGGAAACAACCACCACCATTGTATGGGGATACGACGGGAATATATGGACCGATCTGAGCCCTGCAACAAACCCCGTAAGTTACTGTCCGGAGTTCGAACATCCTGTAATTCTTCATTACAACAATCAACTTTACATCTGGGGCGATGAATTCAAATCCATATATACCTCTAGGAATGAAGGTGTAAGCTGGAGTCCTGCAAATCCTAAATTTGCATTTCCCCATCAGAATAAGGGTGAGATAAATACCGGGAAATCGTTATTCGAAGGACGTACCAACTTCTCTGTTATACATGATACTGAAAAAGATTATATATATGTACTGTTCAGCACATCTAATGTAGCTGCCGCAGAAAACAACATCGACCACCGCAGCCAGGTTTGGCGCGGTCGTTTGAACAGTTTGTGGTTTCTTCACAGCCGCCGCTAAGAAGATAGAAGATAATCGGTTGAATTCGTTTTTCAGGAAAATCAAAAAAGAAGCAGATGTCCTATCTAGAACAAATAGACAAAAATCGAATCCCCCGGCATGTAGCCATTATAATGGATGGCAACGGACGCTGGGCCAAACTACAAGGGAAAGAACGTACCTATGGACACCAAGCCGGTGCCAAAACGGTACATACGATTATTGAAGAAGCAGCGCGTTTAGGAATTAACTTCCTTACTTTATATACATTTTCCACAGAAAACTGGAATCGTCCGCAGGAAGAGGTGACCGGTTTAATGAATCTGCTCTTGGAGTCTATCGAACAGGATACTCTGATGAAAAACAACATTCGTTTCCGTGTCATCGGCGATTTCGAAAAACTGCCTGTCGAGGTGCAAGAAAGCTTGTCGTCGTGCATAACATACACTGCCGGCAACACCGCCATGACTTTGGTATTGGCGCTCAGCTATTCTTCGCATTGGGAAATAACCGAAACAATACGTAAGATCACAGTGCTTGCCCAAACCGGTAAAATCTCACCCGAACAAATCACAGACAGCTTTGTAAGCTCTCATTTGCAAACCTGTTTTATGCCAGACCCCGATTTGTTGATCCGAACAGGAGGAGAAATACGATTAAGCAATTACCTATTATGGCAATGCGCTTACTCAGAACTTTATTTCTGCGACACGTTTTGGCCTGATTTCGATAAAGAAGAATTTAGGAAAGCGATTTACGAGTACCAGCAAAGGGAACGCAGATTCGGAAAAACAAGTGAACAAATCAGTTAGTATAACTTCGAAACATCAAATTAATAATATAAATGCATTATCGTACATCCTTTATATTCGCTACGTTTATCTGCCTGTTCGGCTTTGCACCGACAGGAGTTGCGCAAAACTCCAATATTGATGACAACTCTACTCCTGTGATTCTATACTCGGGTACACCCAAAAAGTATGAAATAGCAGACATCAAAGTTGAGGGAGTAAAGAATTATGAAGACTACATATTAATAGGATTATCGGGCCTGTCTGTGGGACAAACCATAACAGTCCCGGGAGATGAAATAACCGGAGCCATCAAACGGTATTGGCGACACGGGTTATTCTCAAATGTCCGCATTACAGCCGAAAAGATAGAAAACAACAAGATTTGGCTAAGAATTCAATTGACACAGCGGCCGCGTATCGCGGATGTACATTACTACGGCGTGAAGAAGTCGGAACGTACTGATTTGGAAGGGAAACTCGGAATGGTGAAAGGAATGCAAATCACTCCGAATACGGTAGACCGTGCCAAGACCCTGATCAAACGTTACTTCAACGACAAAGGATTTAAAAATGCAGAGGTGAATATCACGCAAAGAGACGACGCTTCGAGCGATAATCAGGTGATAGTGGATATCAACATTGACAAAAAAGAAAAAATAAAAGTACACGAGATTCAGATTGCAGGAAACCACGCCATTAAAGCCTCCAAACTGAAACGGGTAATGAAGAAAACCAATGAAAAAGGAAAACTTCGCAATCTGTTCCGCACAAAGAAATTTGTTCCTGAAAATTATGAAGCAGACAAACAACTGATCATAGACAAATACAATGAGCTGGGATATCGCGACGCGAAGATTGTAGAAGACAGCGTATCTTCCTATGATGAAAAAACAGTCAATGTTTACCTGAACATCGATGAAGGACAAAAATACTACTTGCGTAATGTAGCGTGGGTGGGCAACACTCTTTACCCTTCGGAAGAACTGAACTATCTTCTCCGCATGAAGAAAGGAGACGTGTACAACCAGAAGTTGCTGAACGAAAGGATATCGACCGATGACGACGCCATCGGCAACTTGTATTACAACAACGGTTACCTTTTCTACAATCTCGACCCCGTAGAGGTGAACATCGTGGGAGATTCTATCGACCTCGAAATGAGAATATCGGAAGGAAGACAGGCAACCATCAATAAGATTAAAATCAGCGGTAACGACCGCTTGTATGAGAATGTGGTACGCCGCGAACTCCGTATTCGTCCGGGACAGTTGTTCAGTAAGGAAAACCTGATGCGTTCTTTGCGCGAAATTCAGCAAATGGGGCATTTCGACCCGGAAAAACTTCAGCCCGACATTCAGCCGGACGGCATGAACGGTACGGTGGATATCGGTCTGCCTTTAACTTCGAAAGCCAACGACCAGATAGAATTCTCCGCCGGCTGGGGACAGACAGGCGTTATCGGTAAGCTGAGCCTGAAGTTTACGAACTTCTCGTTAGCCAACTTATTGCGCCCGGGCGAGAATTATCGGGGAATTTTACCGCAGGGAGACGGACAGACGTTGACCATCAGCGGACAAACCAATGCGAAGTATTATCAATCATACAGCATCTCATTCTTCGATCCCTGGTTTGGAGGAAAACGCCCGAACTCATTCTCGGTTTCGGCTTTCTTCTCCATACAGACCGATATCAGCAGCCGTTACTATAACTCCAGCTATTTCAACAACTACTACAACAGCATGTATAGCGGCTATGGGGGCTATGGTATGTATAATTACGGCAATTACAACAACTACGAGAATTATTACGACCCGGACAAATCCATCAAGATGTGGGGGCTTTCCGTAGGTTGGGGTAAGCGTTTGAAATGGCCCGACGACTACTTTACGCTTTCCACCGAATTGGCTTATCAGCGCTATACGTTGAAAGACTGGCAGTATTTCCCGGTAACCAATGGTAAATGTAACGACTTGAGCCTTACTTTGACGCTGGCACGCAACTCCATCGACAATCCGATCTTCCCGCGTGTAGGGTCCGACTTTTCTTTATCGCTGCAACTTACTCCTCCCTACTCTGCTTTCGACGGGAAGGACTATAAAGGATACTACAACGCAGACGGAAGCATTACCCAGGACAATATGAACAAGCTTCATAAATGGGTGGAATATCATAAGTGGAAGTTCAAAGCCAAAACATATACTCCGCTGATGGATTACATGGCACATCCCAAATGCCTTGTGCTGATGACGCGTTCCGAGTTCGGTATGGTAGGGCACTACAATGAATATAAGAAATCTCCTTTCGGCACATTCGACGTGGGTGGCGACGGAATGACGGGATACTCAAGTTACGCGACGGAAAGCATAGCCTTGCGCGGATACGAAAACAGTTCTTTAACGCCCTATCGCCAGGAAGGATATGCTTATACGCGTCTCGGTCTCGAATTAAGATATCCGCTGATGCTTGAAACGAGTACAAATATCTATGTATTGGGTTTCTTGGAAGCAGGTAACGCATGGCATGACATCAAAAAATTCAATCCGTTCGATTTGAAACGCTCCGCAGGTGTGGGTGTCCGTATCTTCCTTCCGATGATAGGAATGATGGGTATCGACTGGGGATATGGTTTCGACAAAATCAATGGCGCCAAACAATACGGTGGAAGCCAGTTCCACTTTATCTTGGGACAAGAATTCTAATGTATCACCAAAAAACTAAACGTTATGAGAAAATCCATTCTATCCATCATGCTGCTGTTTGTCATCAGTCTGACAGCGGGCGCACAGAAATTCGCACTGATTGATACGGAATATATCTTTAAAAAAATTCCCGCGTATCAGCGTGCAAACGAACAAATGCAACAAGCCACGAAAAAATACCAAAATGAAGTGGAAGTTCTGGCAAAAGAGGCTCAGAAGATGTTTCAAGATTATCAATCAAAAGCATCCGGCCTTTCCGCATCCCAGAAAACAAAGAAAGAGGATGAAATCGTAGCTAAAGAAAAGGCTGCCGCCGAACTGAAACGCAAATATTTCGGTCCGGAAGGCGAATTGGCAAAAATGAGAGACAGGCTGATAACTCCTATCCAAGACGATATTTATGAAGCGGTAAAAGCAATATCAGAGTCGCACGGATACTCTATGATTATGGATAGAGCATCGGCGTCGGGGATTATTTTCGCCACGCCCCGTATCGACATTAGCGATCTGGTGTTAAGAAGATTAGGATATTCAAATTAATTTCATACATTTGCAGAGAGAAAAAACTAAAATCACTCAAATAATTTATAGAACTATGCTTAAAAAAATTACAATCTTTATCTTGCTTGCACTCCCGATGAGTGTATTTGCACAGAACTTTAAGTTTGGTCATATCAATGCGCAGGAAATCATTACCGTAATGCCTGAGTTTACAAAAGCGCAAAATGACCTTCAAGCTTTGGAAAAACAACTGACCGACGAGCTGAAAAGAACGCAAGACGAATTCAATAAAAAATATCAAGAATTCCAACAGGCAATATCCAAAGACTCGCTTCCTGCCAACATTGCGGAAAGAAGACAGAAAGAACTTCAAGATATGGCTCAAAGACAAGAGCAATTCCAACAGGACGCAGCGCAGCAAATGCAAAAAGCACAAGCAGACTTGATGACTCCTATTTATAAGAAACTGGACGATGCGATTAAGGCTGTGGGAGTTTCCGAAGGAGTAATATATATCTTCGACCTTGCCAGGACTTCTATTCCCTACATTAACGAATCACAAAGCACTAACTTAACCAACAAGGTTAAAAATCAATTAGGTATTAAGTAAAAGATAAATAAAAAAGATCTGGTAAGAGAAGGAAAAAGATATGCGAATATCCTTTTTTCCTTCTCTTTTTTCATATAAATTTGTGCTCACAAAATAAAGTCTCATGAAAAACAGTTTGCCTCAAGCACCGGGACCTATCGGTGTGTTCGACTCCGGATACGGGGGATTGACCATCCTTAATAAGATAAGAGAGGCGTTGCCGCAGTATGATTATATCTACTTGGGAGACAACGCTCGCTCTCCCTACGGGTCGCGCTCTTTCGAAATCGTATATAAGTTTACGTTAGAAGCGGTCGACAAACTGTTCGAAATGGGATGTCATTTAGTGATACTGGCTTGCAACACAGCTTCCGCCAAAGCCTTGCGCAGCATTCAAACGAACGATTTACCCGATATCGATCCGAACCGCCGTGTGCTCGGAGTTATCCGCCCTACTGTGGAATGTATCGGCAGCATCACAGAAAGCCGGCATATCGGAGTGTTGGCAACGGCAGGCACCATCAAATCCGAATCGTATCCGCTCGAAATTCAGAAGTTGTTTCCGGATATCCGCGTCAATGGCGTAGCTTGCCCGATGTGGGTTCCGCTGGTAGAAAACAATGAGTCGCAAGAAGAGGGCGCCGACTATTTTATTCAGAAATACATCAACCAACTGCTGCAAAAAGATCCGGAAATAGATACGGTAATTCTCGGATGTACTCATTATCCTCTGCTCCTTCCCAAAATCCGACAATACATGCCGCAACCTATACGCATCGTTTCGCAAGGAGAATATGTGGCCGAAAGCCTTAAAGAATATCTGAACAGACATCCGGAGATGGATGCCCGGTGCACGAAAAAAGGGGGTTGCCTTTTCTATACCACAGAGGCGGAAGAGAAGTTCAGCGAATCGGCCTCGATATTCTTAAACCAACCCATCAGTGTAAAGCGTATTTCTATCGAAAAAACATAAAATCGCTAATCTTTTTCTTACTTCCCACTGTTATATTATATAGTAATAAAACCTATGGATTATGAAAGAAGAAAAATATACCAAGTCGGTTGAGGTATTCAACGGCTCTCTGTGGGAAGCCGAAGTCATTAAAGGATTGTTGAAAAGCCATGGAGTTCCGTGTGTGATACAAGACGGCAACTTAGGAGCGATAGCTCCTTATATAGATCCGCAAGTATCCCTGTTGGTTACCGAAGATCAATACGAGACCGCCAATAAGATTATTGAAAGCAATAAAGAGAAAGACAACGACTGACAGGAAATCCGTTTATATACACATTGAGCAATGCTTCAAAAGAAGCCTTTGCCATAGAAAAGGCTCCGGCAGGGAAGAGTCGGTCATACTAAAATAATCTCAATTCCTCTTTTTTTGAGCACCTCTACCATGTAGGCAGGAGCATTGGTATCGGTAATTATACGGCTGACTTTATTGAGATCGCATATCTTACTGAATCCTCTCTTCTCAAACTTGGAAGAATCGGTCAGCACAATCACTTCGTCCGCAGCGGCGATCATTTGTTGATTGATATAAGATTCGTTCGCATTGCTTGTAGTAAAGCCGTGATTCAAATCAATCCCGTCGACTCCGATGAACAGCTTATTGCAAGAGAATGTTTCGAGAATATTCTCCGCAAAATGTCCTATGACGGACGCCGAACTCTTACGCATAATGCCTCCCAGCTGAATGACTTCGATATTGGGGCTGTAGCAAAGCGCCAAAGAGACCTTTATGGCTGAGGTTATAACAGTCAGGTTACCTTGTATTTCGATATTCTTGGCAAAAGCCAGCAGAGTGGTTCCGGAAGCTATGATAATTTTATCATCGGCTTTCAGCAATTTATTGGCAGCCTTGGCAATCCGTTCTTTTTCTTCCGTATGCAACTTCTCTTTGATATCGATATGCGTATCTGAGATCAACAAATTCGGGGTACTTGCGCTTCCGTGATAGCGTATCAGCAATTTACGGTCTTCCAGATATTGAAGATCTTTTCGGATAGTAACCTCTGAAACATTAAGTTGGTCGCTTAATTCCAGCACCTTTACGCAACCTTTTTCTTTCAATTGCTCCAAGATGAATTTATGTCTTTGAATCGCATTTCTCATACCCAAATAAAATATTAGAATACAAAGTTAGATTAATTACACGTTATATACATATTTTTTACGATTATTTATTGTTAAAGCTCCAATGAACAGGCAAATACAGACGTTTATTTAACAAATTTTCAGTCTCTTCGTAAAGGAGAAACAATGACGAAAACCATGTGAAAACCATCGAGAAACAACTCTTTCTATACAAAGTCATTGAAAAATAGATTGCAACATACAAGTCCGAAGATCAATGTCTGTTCATTGGAATTTGAAGAACCATTTCAACAAGAGCGGACACAAAAAGCCGGCCGAACAGACGTTATACCGGTACGAAACGCCCGCTTCATTTACTTGAATGGATTCTTCACCAACTAAGAATACAGCGGTCTACGGCTAATACGAGACCACCGCCTCATGCGCCTTAGGATTCTCCGCGTTTTTTTTCACTCCCCATTCGCCGGTCACATATTTATAGCCGCCTTGCGGAACATCGTTCGAATATTCTATAATACAGTTCGGATCGGATTCCCAGTATTGTTTCACGGTTTTATCGCCCATCACTTTCTCTATCTTTTTATCATCCGGATTCAAAATGAGCTTCAGACCTACGGACGTATTCATCATTTCCATATCACCGCGGCTATTGCCTGCTGCAAAGAGGGGGGCCGTTTTAATAAAAGTGTTGATCACTTCAGCCTTACCTTCATCTTGCGGCACAGGGAAGACAAGCTTGTCTGTAACAACATTGCCGGCAGTCACCAAAGATCTCACTCCAAGAATCCGATCTTCCCAAAAGCCCAATTGCTCTTTGCAAAAACGCTGGTAAAGCAATTCCGGTGAAGCGGAAACAATCCAGACCTCAAAATCAAAATTCTTTAAATTCTCAATAAGGGCTTTCATCTCAGGATACATTTTATGCTGATATTTCGCATGAAACATATCGTTCCCGATATTTTTAATCTCTTCAGGTGTCAATCCGCTCAGAAAGCGTATACGATTCTGAACGTACTCAACCCCCACATTGTCGCCATGAAGCAATTGATCGATAATCTTCATCTTCTCTTTCGAAAGAGCATCGGTTTTTCCTTCGTAATTCACTTTGGCATAATTATACAACGCTTCATCTGCCAGATAGTACGGACATTGTCCGAACAGTGTTCCATCACAATCGAAGACAGCCACTTTACGGATGTTCATGGTGACGGTAGATTCCATGAAAGCTTCCAACTTAGCATTCGTAGCCTCTGTAAATCCCTTGATAGGTTTGTAGCGAAATGTCTGCGCTTCTAATTGCAAGGAAGCGACCAATACCCAAACAAATGTCAACGACACTGTCCGCATAATTAAATTAGATGTTTTCATAACTAAAATATTTAAGAATTAATAATAATGCAGATTCCGCCGAAAAAGAAAAGGGAACCTGAATAACAATCTCTCCCGGTAAACTCCTTGCGGGCGATGCTCTCCAACGTGGAGAAAGGAACCCGAATCATAAAGTCCGGCAGTGAAGCCTCAATCTATAAAATAAAAAAGGTTGTTTCCCCGAAGGGAAACTTTATTTTCCCGCTTGGGAAACTTTTGTTTCCCCGGTGGGAAACTTTTGTTTCATCAGTGGGAAACTTTTGTTTCATCAGCGGGAAACTTCCGGAACTCATAAGCCTTTGCAACATTCGGTGTGGTTTAATGTTTTTAGTTGACCACTTTACGGCTTATTTTCAAAGTGGGTTGACTCAGTTAATACTTATTTTTATTACAAGTTGACGCTCGTTTTTGGCTATTTGCTATTTAGGTTGACTTTAAAAAATATCAAACAATAACCAGTAAGAGTATCTCAGGGTATGATTCCTTTCTTGCCCCTCGACCTGTGGTTGTGTAGGATATTCTTTGTCGGTCAATGCAAAGTTAGTGATATTTTCCTAAGCAACAACCTCTTTGATGGCTTTCTCGCGGTAGCTGATCCATCTTTTTTTT